>JBFILX010000082.1:0-8863 GCA_041612035.1 Gemmatimonadales bacterium
CGCCGGCACTGCCGGCGCCACCGCACCCGTCAGCGACCCGCCCACGACCCGCTACCGGATCGAGCAGCAGATCGAGACCCGGATCGACCTCACCGCGTTCGGCCAGGGCGAGCAGGTCCAGCCCCAGACCCTCGTCTGGTTTACCACGGTGAGTTTCGCCGACAGTGCGCGCGGCTACCGCCTGACGGTGCGCGTGGACTCGCTGCAGGCCGACCTCGGGGCCACCAACGTCCCCCAGGCCACGATCGACAGCATGGCGGGCACCGTCTTCCGCGGGTACATGGACCCCTCGGGGCGGGTGAGCGCTCTCCAGGGCGATCGCGCCGGCACCTTCCCGGCGATGTTCGAGGGCCAGTTCCGCGGACTCCACCCGACCCGCGGGTCCGGCGCGGAGGGGGCCCAGTGGTCCGACACCCTGGCGGTCGCCACCCGCACCACGCAGGCGGAGACCGACGTGGTCACCATCTCCAGCTACACCCACCGCGGCGCGGCGGCGGACGGCGGCAGCCGGCTCGAGGCCAGCTTCGCGTCCACCACCACGGGCACGGTGCAGACCCCGGTCGGGCCCGCGGCCATGGCGGGCACCGGCACGGGGACCGCCAACTACGTGGTGGCGGGGGATGGCCGGCTCCTCGAGGCCTCGGTGGTCAGTACCGGGACCGCTTCGATCTCGGGAGACTTCGCCCCGGTGGCGATCCCCCTGAAGATCTTCTCGACCACCACCGTGGCGGTGCTGCGCTAGCGCGGGGTTCCGGTGAACGCGCAGGGCAGGGGACGGCTCGCCCGGCGGGGGGCCGCGGCGGCCGGGCTGGCCGCCGCGGCCTTCGTCGTGTGGCTGCTGGCGGTCTGGCCGCCCCCCGCCTGGTACCGGGCCCATTTCCCCCGGGAGACGGCCTTCATGGCGATGCGGCGGGGCCAGGAGACCGCGGCGGAGGCGGAACGGCGCTACACCCCGGTTCGGCTGGACCAGGTGGCCCCGGCGATGCGCCAGGCGGTGCTGGTGGGCGAAGACCACCGCTTCTACCGGCACGGCGGTCTCGACTTCGTGGAGATGCGGGAGGCCCTGGGCTACCGGCGGCCCGAGTTCCGCTGGGCCGACGCGGCCGACCGGGCCGAACTGGGGCGCGCGCTGGGGCGCGCGTTCCGGCGGCCCGGGGAGATCCGCGGCGCCAGCACCATCTCCCAGCAGCTGGCCAAGAACCTCTACCTCTCGCCCTCCCGCAACCCGCTCCGCAAGCTGAAGGAGGCCGTCACCGCGTACCGGCTCGAAGCCGCCCTCGGCAAGCAGCGGATCCTGGAACTGTACCTGAGCGTGGTGGAGCTGGGCCCCGGGATCTGGGGCGTGGAGGCGGCGAGCCAGGCGTACTTCGACCGGCCCGCCCGGCGACTGGCCCCCGGCCAGGCCGCCCTCCTGGCGGCCACGCTCCCCTCGCCGCTCCGCGCCAACCCCGCACTGCGTCCGGCCCGGATCCGCTGGCGCCAGGACCTCATCCTCGACCGCATGCGGAACCACCCGGTCCCCGAGCCCGAGGGCTGAACGCGACGCGGCCCCGCTCGCCGGAGCGGGGCCGCGGGTCGCCCGGGAGGGTGCGCCGCCTCAGTCCACCAGGCGAAGCGGCATGACCAGCGTCAGGTAGCTGGCCGGGTCGTCCCAGCCCACCGGCTCGCAGGTGGCGGCCCGCTCGGGGGCCTTGAAGGTCATCCGGACCTCGTCGGTCGGCATGTACTTCAGGATCTCCAGCAGGTAGGCGGCATTGAAGCCGATCTCCAGCGGGTCGCCGTCGTAGGAGACCGCCAGCTCTTCCTGCGCCTCCCCCAGGTCGGGGGTCTGCACCGAGAGCTTGCACGCCCCGGAGGCGAGCGCCATCCGGATCCGGTGCGTCTGGTCGCTGGCCACCGTGCTCATCCGCCGGAGGGCGGCGGTCAGGGCGCCCCGGTCGGCGGTGGCGACCCGGTCGTTCTCGCGCGGAATGACCTGCTCGTAGTTGGGGTAGGGCCCCTCGATGAGCCGGGTGAACACCTGGGTCGTCTCGGAGCGGAAGCCGAGGTGGTTCTCGCTCCGGGCAATCTCGATCTCGTCGTCGGCCGCGAAGAGCCGGCGGATCTGTTCCAGCGCCTTGGGGGGCACGATCAGGTCGGCGGTGGCGGCCGCGGCGTCGCTCAGGGGAACGTCCATCTTGGCCAGCCGGTGGCCGTTGGTGGCGACCATCCGCATCCGGTCGGGCCGCAGCTCCCAGAGCACGCCGTTCAGGATGGGCCGGCTCTCCTCCGTGCTGGCCGCGAAGGCCACGTGGCCGATCAGCTTCTGGAGCTCCCCGGAGCGGATCTTCCAGCTCGACTCGAACCCCACCGCCGGAAAGGCCGGGAACTCCTCCCGGCTCAGCCCCAGGAGCTTGAAGCGCGAGCGGCCGCACTCCAGGGCCACCCGCTGCTCGCCGGAGCTGGAGAGCCGGATCCCGGCGCTGGGCAGCTCCCGCACGATCTCCACCAGCTTCTTGGCCGGCAGGGTGATGGCCCCTTCCTGGTCCACGCTGGCGGGGACGGTGGTGGCCACGGCGATGTCGAGGTCGGTGCCCGACAGGCGGAGCCCGTCGCCGGTGGCCTCGACCAGGATATTGGCGAGCACCGGCAGCGTGGTTTTGGTCGGCACGGCGGCCGCCACGGCCACCAGACCTTCCTGCAGGCTGTCCCGCGTGATGGTGAACTTCATGCCGCTCCCGAAAGGGGTATGGGAGACTGATCCTACCAAGTTACTAGAAACCAGCAGTAGCAGTAGAGGCTCTGGAAATGTGGACCCGGCGCGTAACTCCGGTCCCCGGACGGCGCTGCCGGACTCGGCTTCATGTAGAGTCGCTGTGGGGGGTCTGGAGAACCGGTCCGGTTCGGCCATCCGCCGCGCGGGTTCTCCGCGGATCCACACGACGCACATGCGCCGCGGCGATTACACTGCGAACAACTCCTGCTTGGCCGACTCGACCCGCTCGCGCAGCGTGCGATCCCGCTGGATCTGCTTCTGCACCTTCTCCACACTGTGGATCACCGTGGAGTGATCCCGCCCGCCGAACGCCTGTCCGATTTCCACCAGTTGCATCTGCAGATATTCGCGGGCGATGAACATCGCGATCTGCCGCGGCACGGTGAGGCTCTTGATCCGGGCCTTGGAGCGGAGCCCTTCGGGGGTCACGCCCCAGCGCCGGGCCACCACGTCCTGCACCTTGTCGATCGAGGGCAGGCTGCGGGGCTGGGCGCCGGCGTCCTGGGCCTCGGGCCGGATCTTGTCGGCCAGGGCCTCGCGGGCCAGGTCGATCGTGACCTCCCGGTGCCGCAGCGACGCGTACAGCAGCAGCTTGATGATGCACCCCTCGAGCTCCCGGACGCTGGACCGTACGTTCTGGGCGATGAACGACAGCACGTCGTCCGGGATCGCCAGTTCGAGGTGGTCCTGCTCGGCCTTCTTCCGCAGGATGGCGATCCGGTGTTCCAGGTCGGGGAGCCCGATATCGGCCACCATCCCCCACACGAACCGGCTCACCAGCCGCTCCTCCAGGCCGGGCAGCTCGTTGGGGTGCCGGTCGGAGGTGAGCACGATCTGCCGGCTTCCCTCGTACAGGGCGTTGAAGGTGTGGAAGAACTCCTCCTGGGTGGCCTCCTTGCCCTCCAGGAAGTGCACGTCGTCCACCAGGAAGAGATCCACGTCCTGCCGGTAGCGGCGGCGGAGTTCGGGCATGGTCCGCCCGTGGATCCCCTCGATCACCTCGTTGATGAACTGCTCGGCCCCGACATAGAGCACCCGGGTGGCCGGATTTCGCTCCAGGACGTGATGGGCCACGGCCTGCATCAGGTGGGTCTTCCCCAGCCCGGTGGCGCCGTGGACGAAGAGCGGGTTGTAGGTCTTTCCCGGCGTCTCCGCCACCGCGAAGGCGGCCGCCGCCGCCAGTTCGTTGGACTTCCCGATGACGAAGGTCTCGAAGGTGTACCGCTCGTTCAGCGGCTGGGCGCTGGGGTTGGCCGGGGCCGGCGAGACCGGGCCGGTCTCCGGCGGGGGGGCCACGAAGAAGTCCATCTGGGGCCGCTTCTTGCGGTCCTCCAGGACCCGGAAGACCACCTCGGTGGGGCTGCCCAGGACGGTCGAGGCGATGCGGGACAGCAGCGGGGCGTGCTTGGAATCGTTCCACTGGACGGCGAACTCGTCCGGGGCCCCGAGGGTCAGGTGTCCCTCCCCGATCTCGATCGGCTCGGTCGGGGCGAGCCAGCTCTGGATCGTGTGGTCCGGCAGTTCTCCGCGCGCGGCATCCAGAATGCGGTTCCACGCTTCCTTGGCGGACAGCTGCATTTCGACTCTTGTCAGCGGAGGGTCACGATCAGGGGAAGGCGATTCTAGAGTCTGGATGTGGAAAAGTCAACCTTGACCCGCGCACCGTTGTTTCGCTAGCTTTTCGCGCCCTTTGGAGGGGTTTTTTCATGCAGCCCACGTACCGGCCGCGCAACAAGAAGCGCATCAGAAAGCACGGGTTTCGCGCCCGGATGGCGACCAGGTGGGGGCGTGAGGTCCTCTCCCGTCGGCGCAAGAAGGGGCGCAAGCGCCTGGCGGTCCGGCTCCCCGGCAAGCACGGGGGCGCCTGACCGACGACCAGGGCCTGCCCCGGGTCCGCCGCCTGAGGTCGGCCGCCGAGCTGCGGCGGACGCTCGCTCGGGGACGGCGCCGGCGCCTGGAGCACCTGGATGTGATCTGGACCGACAACTCGACGGGCCACCCGCGGCTGGGACTGATCGTTCCCCGGTTCCACGCCACCGCGGTGGCCCGCAATCGTTTGCGGCGCCGGCTGCGGGAGATCTGGCGCCGGGAGATGCAGGCGGGGCTCCCGCCGGTGGACCTGGTGGTCCGGGCCCGGCGGGAGGCCTACGGGGCCCCGATGGAGGCGCTCCGGCACCAGCTGCTGAACTGGCAGGCCGGGCTGGCCGGGTGAGGGTTCGGCCGACCCGGTGGCCCCGCGCGGCGGTGGCGGGCCTGCTCCGGGGATACCAGCGGTTCGTCTCGCCGGCCCTGCCCCCGAGCTGCCGGTTCACCCCCACCTGCTCGCAGTACGCCCTGGAGGCCGTGAACCGGTACGGGGTGCTCCGGGGCGGCTGGCTCGGGCTCCGGCGGCTGGTGCGGTGCCACCCGTTCCACCCGGGCGGCCACGACCCGGTGCCCTGACCTCGAACGCGCGAGACCCATGGACCGACGTGTCCTGAGCGCCATTCTGCTGATGATGCTCATCGCCATCCTCCCGGCGGTGATCTTCAAGCGGCCCCCCCCGGTCGTTCCGGCCGACAGTGTCGCGACGTCGGCGCCGTCGGCCGCCGGGGCGGTCGACACCCCGGGCCCCGCGCCGGTGGAGGCGGCCCCGCCGGCCGATCGCCCGGCGACCGCAGCGGACACCGCCCCGGCGGCCCCGCTCCGCGTGGTCCGGGTGACGTCCCCGCTCTACACCTACGGATTCAGCACCCGGGGCGCCCGCCTGGTGGAGGCGACGCTGCACCGCTACCGGTCGATGGCCCCGGGCGACCCGGGCGGCACCGCGCAGATCATGCGGCCGGGGAGCGACTTCCTGGGGCTGCGGCTGGTGGTGGGGGCCGACACCGTCTCGCTGCGGGACTGGGAGTTCGAGCCGTCGGCCGACTCGCTCGACGCAGCGAGCGGCACGCCGCTGACGCTCACCGCGGCGCGGGGCGCGGTGACGGTCTCGCTCACCCTCCGGTTCGACCCCGACACCTACCAGGTCCCGGTGGAGGGCCGGATCACCGGGATCGGGGCCAACGGCGGCACCCTGCTGATCGGGATGGGCCCCGGGCTGCGGAACACCGAGTCCGACTCGCTCGAGAACCTGACCCAGCTCGGGATCGTCACCAAGGCGGCCGACACCGAAAACACCAAGTTCGACAAGCTGAAGCCCGTGCCCACCGACCTGAGCGGCCCCTTCGCCTGGGTGGCGGTCAAGTCGAAGTACTTCGTGGCGGCGGTCTTCGCGGTCGACACCCTGGAGACCAGCAGCGTGGGACGACTGGCCGGGGTGCGGGCGCGGGCCACCGAGGAAGGGAAGGTGGTCACCGCGGCGCAGGTGCTGGCCAGCATGCCGGTGCCGGCGGCGGGCGGGTTCCGGTTCCTGGTCTATGCCGGCCCCATGGAGTACCCCCGGCTCCGGGAGATGGGCCACGACTTCTACGACGTGAACCCCTACGGCTGGCCGGGTTTCCGGACGGTGATCCGTCCGGTGGCGGTGGCGGCCCGGTGGCTCCTGGTCTGGATGCACGAGCAGCTGGGACTCGCCTACGGGATGGCGCTGATCCTGTTCGGCATCCTGGTGCGGGTGGCGCTCTGGCCCCTCAACCAGAAGGCGATGCGGGCCAGCATGGCGATGCAGGCGGTGCAGCCGCTGATGAAGGACCTGCAGGAGCGCCACAAGAACGACCCGCAGAAGCTGCAGCAGGAGATGTTCAAGCTGTACAAGGAGCACAAGGTCAACCCGTTCGGCGGGTGCTGGCCCATGCTCCTCCCCATGCCGGTGCTGTTCGCCCTCTTCTTCGTGTTCCTCAACACGATCGAGCTGCGGGGCGCCCCCTTCCTCTGGCTCAACGACCTGTCCCGACCCGACCCGCTCTACGTCATCCCGGCAGTGATGGGGCTCTCGATGTACCTGGTCTCGAAGGTGGGGCAGATGGGGATGACGCCCAATCCCCAGATGAAGATGATGCTGTACCTGATGCCGGTGATGATGACGGTGCTGTTCCTCAACTTCGCCTCGGGGCTCAACCTCTACTACGCGGTACAGAACCTGGCGAGCGTGCCCCAGCAGTGGATGCTGGCCAAGGAGCGGATGAAGATGAATCCGACGCCCGCCCCGGCTGCCGAGCCCCCCGCCGCCAAGGGCAAGAAGAAGAAGGGCTGAGGGGTCGGCGGGGACCGGTCTCGTGCTGCACGACCCCATCGTCGCCCTCGCCACGCCGCCCGGCCGCGCCGCGCTGGCCCTGCTGCGGCTGAGCGGCCGCGGGGCCTTCGCGGTGGCGGCCCGGGTGGTACGCGGGTTCCAGCCCGAGCCGGCCCGCACCGCCCGGCTGGCGGTGCTCCAGGCGGCCGACGGGACCCCCGTCGATCGCGGGCTCTATGTCACCTTCGCCGGCCCCCACAGCTACACCGGCGACGACCTGGTCGAGATCTCCTGCCACGGCGGGCTGCTGGTGTCGGCCCAGGTGCTGGCCGCGCTGCACGCGGCGGGGGCCCGGGCGGCCGCCCCCGGCGAATTCACCCGGCGCGCGGTGCTCAACGGCAAGCTCGACCTCCTGCAGGCCGAGGCGGTGGCGGACCTGGTGGACGCCTCGGCGCCCGCCCAGGGCCGGCACGCGCTGCACCAGCTGGAGGGGGGCCTCTCCCGGCGGCTCGCGCAGCTCCGCGAGCGCGTCGTGGACCTCCAGGCCCTGCTGGGCTACGAGGTGGACTTCCCCGAAGAGGACGACGGCCCCCTCGCGCGCGAGGACCTGGCCGTGCGCCTGGAAGCGGTGACGGCCGAGGTGGATCGGCTCCTCGCCACGGCGCCCTCGGGCGAGCGGCTGCGGGAGGGCGCCCTGGTCTGTTTCGCGGGGCGGCCCAACGCGGGCAAGTCGTCGCTCTTCAACGCCCTGCTCGGGACGGCCCGGGCGCTGGTCACGGAGATCCCCGGCACCACCCGCGACACCATCGAGGCGTCCACCGACTTCGAGGGCTGGCCCATCCGGCTGGCCGACACCGCGGGGCTCTGGGACGCGCCCGACCGGCTGGATCGGCTGGGCGTGGAGGTGAGCCGGCGCTACCTGGCCGCCGCCGACCTGGTGCTCCTCTGCGTCGAGGCGGGGCTGGAGCCCGACGAGGCCGAGCGCGCGATCCTGGCCGACCGGCCGGCGCTGCTGGTCCGGACCAAGGCCGACGTGGGGCCGGCCGGCCCCGACGGGGTCGCCGTCTCGGTGGTGACCGGCGAGGGGCTCGACCGGCTGCGGCGGGCGGCGGTGGAACGGCTCTTCCCGGATGGCGTGGGCGGCTACGCCGACGCCGAACCGCTGCTCACCCGGGAACGCCACCGGACGGCGCTGGCCACGGCCGCGGCCGCCCTTCGCGACGCCCGGCCCCACCTCGAACCGGGCGGCGACGCGGTGCTCGCGGCTCACCAGGTGCGGGCCGCCGTCCTGGCGCTGGACGAGCTGATCGGGGCGGTGGACGTGGAGGAGGTGCTGGACCGGATCTTCCGCCGCTTCTGCGTCGGGAAGTAGACCCTACGGGGCCGGCTGCTTGTGGCTGGAATCGCAGAAGGGCGGGGTGTTGCTGCGCCCGCAGCTGCACAGCTTGAACACTCCCGGGGTCTTCCCCGCCGGCGGGGTGACGACCGCGCCGTCGGCGTCGAGCAGGGTGACCGGCCCCTTCACCAGGAAAGGCCCGTTGGGCCGGACGGTGATGGTGACCGGCGGGTCGCCGGCGGATTCGGGTCGGTCGGTCATGGCGTGTCCGGGCTCAGGCGGTACGGATGCCGAAGGCGGCCCGCTCGGCGGCCTCGAAGGCGGGGGCGGGGGCGCGCAGGGCGCGGGCGATCCCCACCTCCCGCACCAGCGGCTCCACCATCCGATGCCCAAGGTAATAGCCGGCCCGCTCGGGCACGACCTTGCCCTGCACCAGCCGGGCGGCGGGGCTCATCCCGCCGGTGAGGTACCGCAGCCGGAACCCCAGCCCCGCGCGGTCGAGGTCGTCGCGCACCGCCCGCCGCAGGAAGGCCTCCAGCTCGCGCAGCCGGCGGTACTGGCGCGGCGGGTAGCCGAAGTAGTCGGCGGCGGCGAACCCCGGGGCGACCTGCTGGGCGGC
>JBFILX010000083.1:0-8788 GCA_041612035.1 Gemmatimonadales bacterium
CCGGGCCGGCGCCCCACCTCGGCGACGATCTCGGGCAGCAGGGCGCGGGACGCCGCGGTCAACTGGTCGGAGCCGGTGGCGAAGTTGAGCAGGAACTGGCGGGGCGCCGCCGGGCGCACCGCGATGGCCCCGCGGAAAAGCCGGTCGATCTCGGCCGCGGCCACCGGGCCGGGGGCGGTCGGGGCCCGGCCCGGGGACACCCGGGTGCCCTCCCCCGCCCCGATCAGGGCCACCGAGTCTCCCGCCGCGGTCACGACCGCGCGGCCCAGCCCGCCGTCGTCCGGGTCGGGCATGAGCACGACCAGGTCGCCCCGGGGGCCGCCGCACGCGGCCAGCAGCGCGAGGAGCGCGAAGGCGCCGCCCGCCCTCGTCACGGCTCGACCCGGATGAGCAGGTGGGTGCCCCGCACCCCGATCACCGACCGGGGGGTCTCCACCCGCACGGCACCGGGCGCGAGTTTGGCGATCCGGCCCGAGAGGTAGGAGAGCGCCCCGCGGATCAGCCGCAGGGTGAGTCCCAGGCTGGCTTCGGCGGGGGCGTAGGCGTAGTGGGCCACGCTGAGCTCGGTGTCGGCCCCCAGGGCGAGCCGGGTGTCGTCCCGGAGCGTGACGCCCAGGCCCCCGTTCCGGCCGGTGCGCAGGGTGTCGCTGGCGTAGACCGGCATGCCGAGGGTGGCCTGCAGGGACTGCCCGCCCCGGACCACGAGGGCCGGCCCGGCGATGCTCTTGACCGTCCCCACCACCTCCTGCGCGGCCGTCGGCGCGGCGCACAGGAGGCCCAGCAGCACGAGGCCGGACCAGCGCCTGGTCCGGCCTCCGAGGGTTCGATCGTCCCGCCGCGTCATAGCAACGGAACATAGGAGCACCGCCGCCTCGCCGCCACGCGACCGACGACCCCCTACCCCAGCAGGCCGAACGCCACGCCGAACAGGGTGAACTGCACCACGTGGTAGCCGGCGTTGATGGCGAACAGCCGGCCGCTCTTCTTCTCGAACAGGGAGTTGGTGGCGAACGAGGTGGCGATCCAGAAGAGCCCGATGTGGAACCCGACCCCGGCCGCGTAGCCGAGCGCCGGGGCCGGGCCCAGCACCATCCCGAGCAGGAAGGCGGCGACGAGCCCCAGCAGGAAGCTGGTGCCGTAGACCTTGCCGGGATTGAAGTCCTTCTTCAGGTCCTCCGCGGTGAACCCCGTCTCCCGCATCCAGGCCTTGCCGAAGACGGGCCCGTACCAGACGGCGCCGAGGACGAAGCCCAGAACGGTCGCCACCAGCACGGCCAGCATCGAGATGTCCTGCCAGGCATGGAAGTGCATGCGGTCCTCGCGGTTGGGGAAAGCCGACCCGGCGAACATGCGGCCCGATCGCCCCGGCCACAACCCGTCAACCCGCGGGTTAGATTCGCCCCATGCTGCTCGGCACCCTGGCCCTGCTCGCCGCCACGCACGACACCACCCTGGTCTACCGGGGCCGCGCCGCGGAGCTGCGGGTCGCGATCCCCCGGCTCGAGGCCGCGGCCACGGTGGACGGCCGGCTGGACGAGCCGGTCTGGGACCGGGCCGCCCGGCTCACCGAGTTCTCCCAGTACCAGCCGGTGGACGGGCGCCCGGCCGTCGATCCCACCGAGGTGCTGGTCTGGTATGCCCCCGACGCGATCTGGTTCGGGATCCGGGCCCGGGAGCTGCACGGCGACGTGGTGCGGGCCACCCGCGCCAACCGCGACAACATCTCCAGCGAAGACCACGTCCAGATCCTGCTCGACACCAACAACGACCGGCAGCTGGCGTTCCTGTTCGGGGTGAACCCGCTGGGCGTGCAGCAGGACGGCACCCGGAGCGCGCAGTTCGGCGGCGGGGCCGGCGGGTTCAGCGCCACCGGGGGCGGGTTCCGCGACATCAATCCGCTGGAAGGGAACGTGGACCTGAACCCGGACTACGCCTTCCAGTCGAGCGGCCGGCTGGTGGACGGGGGGTACGAGGTGGAAGTGCGGATCCCCTTCAAGAGCCTGCGCTACCAGGACGGCGCGGAGCAGGCGTGGGGGATCAACGTGCTCCGCCGGGTGCAGCACTCCGGCTTCCAGGACAGCTGGACCCCGGCGGTCCGCGCCAACGCCAACTTCCTGGCCCAGTCGGGCACCCTCGAGGGGCTGCGCGACCTGCGCCGGGGGCTGGTGCTGGAACTCACCCCCACCATGACCGGCCGGCTGGACGGCGCCCCCGCGCCCGACGGCTGGGGCTACGACGGCACCGGCGAGCTGGGGGGCGACGTGCGCTGGGGGATCCGGCAGAACCTCACCCTCAACGGCACCGTGAACCCGGACTTCTCCCAGGTCGAGGCCGACGTGGGCCAGGTGCTGCTCAACGAGCGGTTCGCCCTCTTCTTCCCCGAGAAGCGGCCCTTCTTCCTGGACGGGCTCGAGCTGTTCGACACCCCGAACCAGCTCATCTACACCCGCCGCATCGTGTCGCCCGCGGCGGGCTTCAAGCTGGGCGGCAAACTGGGCCGCACCAACCTGGGGGCGCTGGCGGCGGTGGACGAGGACCGCCATTCCTGGACCGACGGCACCCCGGTGTTCGGGGTGGTCCGGGCCCGGCGCGACCTGGGCGGGACCTCCACCCTGGGGGGCGTGCTCACCACCCGGGAGGACGGCGGCGACTACTCGCGGCTGGCGGGCGCCGACCTGCGGATCTATCACAGCCGGCTCTACTACGTGGAACTGCAGGCGGTCCAGTCGTGGACCGACAGCGCCGCCACCGGGGCCCGGCACGGCCCCCTGCTCCAGGCCACCTGGGACCGCACCGGCCGGCACTGGGGGTTCCACTACACCGCCCGCGCGGTGGCGCCCGACTTCCGCGCGGCGAGCGGCTTCGTCAACCGGACCGGCGTGATCGAAGCGGTCGTCTTCAACCGGCTGAGCTTCTACGGCGGGCCCGACGCGCTGGTCCAGACGGCGGGCGGGTTCCTGGGGATCACCCGGCTGTGGGACTACCGGAGCCCCTCGGACGGCGCGCTGGAGGGCGGCGAGTCATTGACGCCGAGTGCGACGCTCCGGGGCGGGTGGCAGGTGAACACCGCGCTGAGCCGGAGCTTCTTCGCCTACGACCCGGCGCGCTACGCCGGCTACACCGTGCGGTCGGGCCCGGGCGCCATCCCGTTCACGGTGCCCGGCACCGAGGGCGACCTCTGGGGCGGGTCCGTCCGCCTCACCACGCCCACCTGGCGGCAGGTGAGCGCCAGCGCCAGCGCGGGCCGCTCCGCCACGCCGATCTTCCGCGAGGCGGCGCGGGGCCGGAGCACCCGACTCGACGCCTCGGTGCAACTGCGACCCACCCCCGGCCTCCGGACCGCCTTCCAGGTCACACGGCTCACCCTCGACCGCTCGCGCGATGGCTCGCGGTTCTCGACCGAGACCATCCCCCGGCTCAAGACCGAGTACCAGGTGAGCCGGGCGCTCTTCTTCCGGTTCGTGGGCCAGTACACCGCCCGCACGCGTGCCGCCCTGGAGGACCGGGCCGGCCGCCAGATCCTGGTGCACGGCGCCCCCGACACGGGCGATGCGAGAAACGAGTTCCGGATGGACTGGCTGGCGAGTTACCGCCCGGTGCCGGGCACGCTGGTCTACCTGGGATACGGGAGTTCGATGGAGGAGCCGGACGACTTCCGGTTCTCCGACCTGCGGCGGACCGCCGACGGGTTCTTCGTGAAGCTGAGCTACCTCTTCCGGCTCTAGCCGCTAGTGCCCGGGGTTGGCGGGCCGGAGGTCGATCTCGCTCGCCAGCGCCCGGGCCGGCAGCCGGAGCGCGTCCACCACCACCTGGGCCACGTCCTCGGGCTCCAGGATGCCGGTGCGGCTCACCTTGGGCACCGTGCGCCCCTGTCCGAACCCGGTCGCCACGCTCCCCGGACACACCGTGAAGACCCGGATCCCCTCCTTCCGCACCTCCATGAGGAGCGACTTGGCGAAGCCCAGCACCGCGTGCTTGCTCGCCGCGTAGGCGGTCCCCCCGACCACCGGGTTCCGGCCGGCCAGGCTCGCGATGTTCACGATCACCCCGTCCCCCCGCTCCCGCATCCCCGGCAGGACCTCGCGGGTGACCAGGAAGAGCGAGCGGACGTTCACCGCCATGGTGGCGTCCCACTCCTCCAGGGTGAGGTCGGCGAAGGGCTTGAGGTGGCCGATGCCCGCGTTGTTCACCAGGACGTCCACCGGGCCCAGCGCCGCGGTCACCTTCGCCACCATGGCCGACACCGACCCGGGGTCGCTCACGTCGCAGGCCGCCCCCGCCGCGGTGACCCCGGCGGCCGCCAGCTCGGCCAGGGTCTCCTCCACCCGGGCAGCGGTCCGGGCGCAGATCCCCACCCGGTAGCCGTCGGCCCCCAGGGCGAAGGCGATCGCGCGGCCGATGCCCTCGGTGGCGCCGGTGACGAGTGCGGTCTGGGTCATGCCCGAGTATCCCCCCGGTCGAGTCGCGCCGCAACCCGGCCGCGGCGCCCCCCGCCCGACCGGCTCATCCCGCCACGCCCACCCATCGGGCCAGCTTCCAGGCGGCGCCGGCGGTCAGGGCGCTGATGGTGAACCCCCAGGCCAGGTCCACCACCGCCACCAGGGTGGGGAACCCGCGCAGGGTGGCCAGGTTGGTGAGGTCGTAGGTGGCGTAGGTGATGAACCCGAAGAGCCCGCCCAGGAGCATGGCCCGCCAGGGGGTGGCCCGCTCCAGGGCCGGGAGCACCGCGAACAGCAGGAGCCCGGCCACGAAGAGCAGGTAGAACACCAGGGCGGCTCCCCAGCGGGGATCGGGCCGCAGGAGGTCGCCCAGGTGGGTCTTGTAGAAGGAGCGGGCGATGAGGCCCAGCCAGAGGGCGTCGATCGCGAGGAAGACGGGGACGGTGACCAGCCAGAGCCGGCCGAAGGCGAGAGGGGTCATACCGAAAGGTACCCGGCAGGCCCGCGCCGGTTCCCCGCAAGCCCTCCGCACCCCCGCTTGCGCATCCGGAGGCCGAGCCGTAGGGTAAGGCATCCCGCCCCCGGCGGGTTCCGCAGACCGCACCTACAACTCGCGCAGCACCCGGAGGAGGTTCCATGCGACGGACCCATTGGGGTCGAGTGGCGATGTTCCTCGGACTGGCCGGCGCCTTCCTCGCCGTCCCCTCTCTCCACGCCCAGTCCCAGGCCACGACCGGCATCATCCGCGGCACCGTGAGCGACCAGGCCGGCGCCCCGGTGTCCGGGGCGGTGGTGAGCCTGCGTCACCTGGCCACCAACGCCGAGCGGACCCTCACCACCAACGCGCAGGGGGTGTACGTGGCCTCGCTGCTGCAGGTGGGGGCCTACGACATGGCCATCCGCGCGGTGGGCTATACGCCCATGGAGCGGAAGGGCGTGATCGTCCGGCTGGGCGCCACGGCGAGCGAGGACTTCCAGATGCCGCGCCAGGCGGTGCAGCTGGCCGAACTGGCGGTGTCGGCGGAGCGGCCCCTGGTGGACGCCAACCGCACCACGCAGGCCACCGCGCTGGACGCGGAGGTGGTGCAGTCGCTGCCCAACAACGGCCGGAACTTCCTCAACTTCACCCTGCTCACTCCCAACGTGGCCATCGTGCAGGGCCCCGATGGCGACGAGATCTCGATCGGGGGCCAGCGCGGGATCCACAACAACGTCTCGGTGGACGGGGCCGACTTCAACAACCCCTTCTTCGGCGAGCAGCGGGGCGGCCAGCGGCCGGCCTTCACCTTCAACCTGGACGCGGTGCAGGACTTCGTGGTCGTGTCGCAGGGGGCCAACGCCGAGTTCGGCCGGTCGGGGGGCGGGTTCCTGAACGTCCTCACCAAGAGCGGCACCAACGAGTTCCACGGGTCGGTGCACTACTTCGGCAAGTACGACCCGCTCTCCGCCAACTTCAGCCACACCTTCCCCAACAACAGCGTCTCCAGCTTCGAGCCCGACTTCAATCAGCACCAGTTCGGCTTCACGCTGGGCGGACCGATCAAGCGGGACAAGGCGTTCTTCTTCGTCGCCTACGACCAGCAGGTGCTGCGGGAGACCAAGCAGAAGACCCGGCTGAACGACATCCCGGCGGCGCTGCGGGCCTGGACCGACACCGCCTTCGGCGGCGCCCTCCGGGGCGAGTGGGGCCCGATCGAGCGGACCAACGACGCCAACGCGCTGATGGCCAAGTTCGACCTGCGGCTCAACGAGAACAACCACGCCTCGCTCAAGTACAACTACACCAACTCCCGCCAGGAGAACGGCACCTTCGACGTGGACATCTGGGGCCGGAGCGCCAACGGGCTGGAGAAGGACTACAGCCACGCGGTGAACGGCAGCCTCATCTCCCAGCTCTCCTCGGCGGTGTCGAACGAGTTCCGCTTCCAGTGGGCCCGGGAGGATCGGCCCCGGCCCTACGAGGGCCCGCGCAACCCGCGCACCGGGCGGCCCTTCCCCGACACCGACATCTCGTTCACGGGGTACCGGATCGGGCTGCCGTTCTTCCTCCCGATCACCGCCTACGACACTCGGTTCCAGGTGCTCAACAACCTGTCGTTCGTGTCGGGCAACCACCTGATCAAGGTGGGCGCCGAGTGGAACCGGACCGAGGCCAACCAGACCTTCATCGGGTTCGCCAACGGCCGGATCGCCTTCAGCTCGGTGAACGGGTTCCTGAACTACGTCCGGTTCGGGAACGGCTACGTGGAGTGCTCCGGCGGCGGCTCCAGCACCACCGGCGCCTGCCCCGCGGGGACGAACATTACCGGGCCGGTGGTCCTGTACCTCCAGCAGGCGGGGGTGGGGAACATCACGGTGGAGCAGGCCGGCACCCAGAGCATTCCGCAGCACGAGCTGGCGCTCTTCATCCAGGACAGCTGGCAGCCCAACAGCCGCTGGCAGATCGACTACGGCCTCCGCTGGGAGGCCCAGATCCAGCCCGACCCGATCACCCCGCCCAACCAGGTCTTTTTCGCCCCGTTCATCGGGAAGACGGTCACCAACTCGACCGGCAGCTACACCTTCCCGAGCGACGGCACGATCCCGTCGTTCTACAAGATGTTCCAGCCCCGGTTCGGGTTCGCCTATGACGCCTCGGGCGACGGCCGCTCGGTGGTGCGCGGCAGCGCGGGGCTCTACTACGCGCGGATCCCGGGCCTCAACCTGGCCAGTACCCGGAGCACCAACGGCTCCCTGGGCCAGACCCTGTTCCGGAACAGCGAACTCACCTTCCTCGGCCGGCCGCCGAACTACGGCGAACTCCTGCCCGCCCCGGCCGGTGGCCCGTTCCAGCCCGGCGTGTTCGTGACCGACAAGGACTTCCAGAACCCGCGCACCTTCAGCGCCTCGCTGTCCTACGAGCAGGAAGTCGCGGACGGCTTCGCCATGTCGCTCAGCTACACCGCGGCGATCACCGACCACCTGACCCGGTTCGTCAACCGGAACGACGCGGTGTTCGGCTCCCCCTGGGCCACCGGGCTCTCGGGCGGCAACGGCATCGGCAGCCTGACGGTGCTCGAGTCCACCGCCAAGTCGCGCTACCACGGGTTCACCCTCGGCGCCAACGGCCGGCTGGGCGAGCGGGTGGACCTGCAGGCCAACTACACCGTCTCGTTCGACAAGTCGGACGACGACAACGAGCGCGACCCGTTCTCGTTCCGCTACGCCCGGGCCAACAACTTCGCGCCCGAGTACAACTGGAGCGACCGCGACCAGCGGCACCGGGTGAACGCCTGGGCCCTGATCCGGGGGCCGGGCGACATCATGTTCAACAACCGGGTCAGCTACTACTCGGCCCAGCCCACCTCGGAGACGTGCGTCAACAACGCCCCCAGCGGGCAGCGGGCGGTGAGCCCCGCCGAGCGGATCTGCACCAACGGCACGATCCTGAAGCGGAACACCATCCGGAAGGACAACGCCTTCTTCTCGTGGGACCTGCGGCTCTCCCGCGCCTTCGAGGCGGGCTCGGGCAACCTGGAACTGGTGCTCGAGGTCTTCAACCTGCTCAACACCGACAACTTCAAGGACCCGGCCGCGGGCGGCCTGTTCCTCAACTTCGACGGCACCATCCGGAGCGGGCTCAGCGAGCCGCGTCAGCTGCAGGCCGGGCTGCGCTACCGCTGGTAACCCGTCATCGTCCCGGAAAACACCAGGGGCCCGGCGGATCGCCGGGCCCCTGGTGTTTCCGGACCGGACGCCGGCTACTGCTTCCGCAGCACCATCGTCTGGTCGATCTGCTGCCCCTGGATGCTGATGGTGCGCCGCTGGGTCAGGGTCGTGCCGTCGGCGGCGAGGGCCATCCGGTCCACGATGGTGGCCTCGCCCTGCGGGGTCGCGATGGCGGAGGTGATCACCAGCTCCGCCCCCTCCCAGGCCAGCACGCTCACCACGTCGGCCGCGCCGGCCCGGTTCGCGTGCGGCTTGCCGTCCACGGCATAGCTCAGGGTCGCCGTGGCTTCGCCACCCGCCGTGACCTGGGTCCGCACGATGCGGAGCGCGGGTTCCCGGTGCTCGATGACGTCCTGCCGGCTGGTGGGCGCCGGGATCGGCCCGAAGTCGCTTTGCGCCAGCTGCAGCACCCAGGTGCCCGAGAAGTCGGGGCGGCCCTGGGCGGAGAGGGTGGATGCGACCAGGGCCAGGGCCGCCACGACGGCGAGAGTGCGCATGCCGGAGGTCCTTTCGGAAAGGAGGATGCGGCTCAGGTGCCGGCTCCGGCGACGTTGCCGCCGCACGGCTGGCCGGGGGCCGCCTGTTCGATCAGGGTGAGCAGCTCGCGCAGGGTGGTCTGGCCGGCGTCCTCCAGGTACCAC
>JBFILX010000084.1:0-8741 GCA_041612035.1 Gemmatimonadales bacterium
CGGGCATCCTCCCCCGGTTCACCGTGGAGGAGGCGCTCGAGACGACCGCGGTCCACTCGGTGGCGGGGCTCATGCCGCCGGGCCGCCCGCTGCTCGCCGATCGTCCGTTCCGCGCCCCGCATCACACCGTGAGCGACGCCGGCATGGTGGGCGGCGGGTCGCCGCCCCGGCCCGGCGAGGTCTCCCTGGCCCACGGCGGGGTGCTCTTTCTCGACGAACTGCCGGAGTTCCGGCGCCAGGCGCTCGAATCGCTGCGGCAACCGCTGGAGGACGGCATCGTGACCCTGAGCCGGGCCACGGCGAGCGTCACCTTCCCCGCCCGCCTCATGTTGGCCGCCGCGATGAACCCGTGTCCGTGCGGGTACCTGGGCGATCCGGCGCACCGCTGCCGGTGCAGCCCCGTGCAGGTGGCGCGCTACCACGCCCGCGTGTCGGGCCCGCTGCTCGACCGGATCGACATCCACCTGCCGGTGCCCGCGGTAGGGTGGCAGCAACTGCGGGGGGATGGGGCAGGGGAGGCGAGCGCCGCGGTGCGCCGGCGGGTGGAGGCGGCCAGGGATCGTCAGCGCCACCGCTTCCCACCAGGCGGAGGGGTCCGCGCCAACGCGCAGATGACCGGTCGCCAGGTCCGTCGGTGGTGCCGCCTGACCGACCCCGGCGAAGCCCTGCTGCGGACAGGAGCCACCCGGTTCGGCCTGTCGGCCCGTGCCGTCTACCGGGTCCTCAAGATCGCGCGCACCATCGCCGACCTGGCTGGGGAAGAGGAGATCACGCCGGGTCAGGTCGCGGAGGCGATCCAGTACCGGTCGCTTGACCGGCGGGCCCGGCTCGACCCCGTCCCGGTGTGACCTCACCCCCCGCCCGGGAGGTGCTCCTGCCGTCCGACGGCGTACGCCTCGCGCACCAGCGCTTCGAGTGCGGGATCAACGTCCGCCGGCCGCTCCAGCCGGAAGTGGTGCCCGAAGGAGCGCGGGCCGTACACCTCGGTGCGGCGGAGGGTGGAATGCTTCACCCGGCGGGTGAGCCACAGCGTGCCATCCACGTAGCTGGCCCGGATGACCGCTCCGCCGAACCGGACCCGGACCTGGAACGCGATGCGGGTCTTCTGCGGGATCACGCGCACCGGCCCGCAGGCGCGGGCGGCACGGAGCCAGCGGTCGAAGGTGACCTTGCGGGCCGGGGGCTTGCCGCGGAAGTGGTCGGCCAGGGTCAGGCGGACGCAGGAGTGCCACATGTTCGGGGTGACGAACCGGTTGCCGCACTCCGGGCACACCCAGAGCGGCCGCCGCGGCGTCATCGGCTGGTGGCGGGCACCGGCTGGGGGGACACCTCCGGGCGGACCCGGACCAGCCAGGCCAGCGACCCGGCGGCGAAGACGCCGACCGCCAGGACCAGCGCCGGGCTGAACCGCGGCACGGCCACGAGCACCGCGCACACCGCCACGGTCGTGAGCAGGCGCGCCAGTTCCAGCGTGGCCGCCCACCGTCGGCTCTCCAGCAGGCTGCCGAGGCTGCTGAGCCCGACGACCAGGTAGAACCCGCCCGCCGCCACGTGGACCAGGGGCAGGGCCTCCGCAGCCCGGAGCAGGGCCATCGCGCCCAGCAGCAGGGAGCCGAACTGCACCGCGACGTAGCGGAGCACCGGGGCAGGGATCGGCGGGTCGTAGCGGACGAAGCTTTCCCGGGTCACCTCGGCGGCGACGACGGGTGGCCCGATGTCGGGCGGCCGCCAGCTCGGCGGCCCGAACACGACCCGGAGCTTGTCCCGCCAGCGGCGGGTCCGCCACGCGTTGCGGAACAGCTCGACGAACACGTGCACATTCGCCCAGACCGGGTTCCAGCTTTCCAGCGGGATGGTGATCCCGTAGACCGGCTCCTCCTCCTCCGGCACGAAGGTCCCGAAGAGCCGGTCCCACACGATGAACACCCCGGCATAGTTGCGGTCCTGGTACTTCGGGTTCACGCCGTGGTGCACCCGGTGGTGCGACGGGGTGTTCATCACGCTCTCCAGCACCCCGAGACGGTCGATCTCGCGGGTGTGGATCCAGAACTGGTAGATCAGGTTGATCCCGTGGCAGACCGCGAACATCACCCACGGCACGCCGAGCAGGGCGAGCGGGAGGTAGAACACCCAGCTCACCAGCCCGTGCAGGCTGCTCTGCCGCAGCGCCACCGTCAGGTTGTACTCCTCGCTCGAGTGGTGGACCACGTGGCCGGCCCACAGGATGTTGACCTCGTGGGACAGCCGGTGGAGCCAGTAGTAGGCCAGGTCCACCAGCACGAACACCGCCACCCAGGCGGCCGCCACCGGCCACCGGATGGCGCCGTCCACCCGCAGCGGGCCGTCGGGCCAGGCGGGTACCGGCAGCCAGTGCTGGACCGACCAGGTCGTGGAGACCCAGGCGAACCCGGCGTAGGAGAGCAGCAGCAGGAAGACGCCGCTGATCTGGCTCAGGATGCCGAGACTGAGATCGGCGATGGAGTCGTTGACCCGGTAGACCCGATCGCCGGTGCGACGGGACACCAGGAGCTCGAGCCCGATCAGGACGAAGAACAGCGGGATGGAGGCGGCAACGACATCCATGGCGGCGGCGCGGCGCGGAGACCCCGCAAGTATAGCCCCGCCCGTCGCGCGGTTGCGAAACCGCCCCGGTCCCGCGAAACTCACCGCGCCGCGTACCCGGTTCCCGACGACCATGGACAACCTGGCCCACACCCTGGCCGGCGCCGCCCTCGGACAGGCCGGCCTCAGGCACCGCACCCGCTACGGCATGGCCACCCTGCTGGTGGGGGCCAACCTGCCCGACGTGGACGTGGTGTCCACGTTCGCCGATGCCTCCCTCGCGTTCCGCCGCGGCTGGACCCACGGCGTCCTGGCGATGGTGGTCCTGCCCGTGGCCCTGGCGGGCCTGGTGGTCGCCTGGCACCGCTGGGTCGGCGGTCGGCGGGACCCGGCGGCCGGCGCGCCCGGCCTGCGGCCCGGGCAGCTCCTCCTGCTGGCCGGCATCGGGGTGCTCAGTCACCCCGTCCTGGACTGGCTCAACGTCTACGGCATCCGGCTGCTGATGCCGTTCAGCGACCGGTGGTTCTACGGCGACAGCCTGGTCATCGTGGATCCCTGGCTCTGGCTGGTGCTGTGCCTGGGCGTCCTCCTGTCCCTGCGCGCGGGACGACGGGGACGGCCCCGGCCGGAGCGTCCGGCGCGCGTCGCCCTGGTGGTGGCGTGCGGGTACCTGGCGGGGATGATCGGGCTGACCCAGGCCGGTCGCCTGGTGGTGACCGCGGCGCTGGACCGGGACCGCGTCCCCGGCCCCCGCGTACTCATGGTGGACCCGCCCTTCGTGCAGTCCCACCGTCGCCGGGTGGTGCTCGCCGCAGGCGGGGAGTACCGGTTCGGCGAGATCGACTGGTTCCCGCGGCCCACCGTGGTGTTTCACGGGGCGATCGCCGCGCGGACGGACGACGACCCGCGGGTGGACGGGGCGGTGGCGGACCGGGCCGCCCGCCAGCTGGTGGCCTGGGCCCGGTTTCCTCTCTTTCGCGTGCTCGAATCCGGATCGGGTGCGGCGATCCTGGTGGACGACGCCCGCTACGCCCGCGCCGGCGGGCCCTCGTGGGCGGCCGTCATCGTGCCCCTCCCCCCCCGCTGACCCAGGCGGCCGCCTCACGCCATCGCCGGGCCCGGGCCCGGAGCGCCTCGTGGGCGTCCGCCAGCGTCACCCGGGCAAACCGGATCGGCGCCCCGCGCCGGTGCTGGGCCGCCCGGCCCAGGTCCGTGGTGATCACCACGGCCAGCTTGGGGTAGCCGCCCACGGTCGGCCCGTCGGGCATGAGCACGATCGGCGCCGACCCGTCCGGCACCTGGATCGCGCCGGGGCAGGCGGGCTCCGAGGGAATCGCCGCCCCGGCCCGGTGGGTGACGGGCGGTCCCTCCAGCCGGTACCCCATCCGGTCGGTGGCGTGGGAGATGATGAAGGCGCCGTCCAGGAGCGGCGCCAGCGCCCCGCCGTCGAACAGGTCGGCCTGGGGCCCGTCCACGATCCGGACCGCCTCGGCGTCGTCGGCACGCAGCGGGGTGGGCAGGGTGGACCCCTCCGCGAGGGCGACCGGCTGCTCGGGGCGGCCCAGGCCCAGGCAGTCCTTGGCCCGCACCAGCCCCCCCGTTCCGCCCAGCCGTCCGGGCAGGTAGGTGCTCCGGCTGCCGAGGACCGGGGGGAGGTCGATCCCGCCCTCGAGGGCCAGGTAGGCGAACTGGCCGCCGGTCGGCACCCCGAGCACGAGTTCGTCGCCCGGTCGGGCGGCATACGCCGTCCAGGGATCGAGCGCCTGGTGCCCGAGCCGGCAGGCCACTTCGCTTCCGGTGACCGCGAACCTGGCGTGGCACTCGAAACCGACGCGCCCCGGTCCCGCGGCCCATTCCAGCCCCGCCGCCTCCGGCGCGTTGCCCACCAGCAGGTTGCCGAGCACCAGCGCGTCCTGGTCCATCGCGCCCGACCACGGGATCCCCTGCGCCAGGTACCCGGGGCGCCCGCGGTCCTGGACCGTGCCGTAGGGCGGGGCCTCGACGACCTCGATCACGGGACCGGCTCGAAGCGCACGAGGTCGCCGGGCCCGAGCAGGGTCGGCGGGTCCCGCACGGGGTCGAACATCACCAGGTCGGTGTGGCCGATGAGGTGCCAGCCCCCCGGCGTGTCCAGCGGGTAGACCGCCGTCTGCGCCCCGGCGATCCCCACCGACCCGGCGGGGACCCGGGTCCGCGGCGAGGTCCGGCGCGGGAGCACCAGGGCCGGGTCGAGCTCGCCGAGGAAGGCGAAGCCCGGCACGAAGCCGACCAGATAGACACGGTAGTCCGGTGCGGCGTGACGGCGGATCACCTCCGCGGGAGAGAGCCCGGTCCGGGTGGCGACCTCCTCGAGATCGGGGCCCTGGTAGCGGACCGGGATGACGAGCCGCCGGCCCCCGGTGGGAGCCGGACGTCCGTCCACCCCGACCGCCCGGCCGATGAGTTCGGCCTCGAGGGCGTCGTAGCCGGTTTCCCGCGGGTCGTACCACACGCTGACCGTGGCGTAGGCGGGAACCACGTCCCGCATCCCGGGCGGTGGGCGGTCACGAAGCGCCGCCGCCAGGCGGGTGGCCCGCCGGTTCAGCTCGGCGTCCACCCGGTCGCCCAGCACGACCGTGATGGCCCGGTCGCCCAGCGGCACGCAGCGGACGGCGGCCGGGTTCATGCGAACGGTGCGAGGCGCACCCCGGCGGCGTCGAGCCCGGCGCGAACGGCCCGCAGCAGGTCCGGCGCCCGGGGGCCGTCTCCGTGCACGCAGAGCGAGTCGGCGTGCAGCTCGATCTCGGTGCCCGCCACGTCGGTCACCCGGCCGGCGGTGACCATCCGCACGGCACGCGCGGCGCAGGCGTCGGGATCGTCGAGCAGGGCGCCGGGCTGGGACCGGGGCACCAGCGAGCCGCCGGGGGCGTACCCCCGGTCCACGAACGCTTCGTCCGCCGTGCGGAGTCCCAGGGTTCGCGCGGCGGCCACGAGCTGGCTGCCGCCGAGGCCCAGCAGGACCAGGCCGCGATCGACCCCGAGTACCGCGCGGGCGATCGCGTCGGCCGCGGCGCGATCGTGGACGGCGCGGTTGTAGAGCGCGCCGTGCGGCTTGACGTACCGGAGGGTGGTGCCTGTGGCGGCGCAGACGCCGGCCAGTGCGCCCACCTGGGCGACCACGTAGGCCTCGATCTCGGGGGGCGTGGCACCGAGCTCGCGCCGCCCGAACCCGAGCAGGTCGGGGTAGCCGGGGTGGGCCCCGATCGTCACCCCCCGCGCCGCGGCCCGTTCGACGGTCTCGCGCATGACCACCGGGTCGCCCGCGTGGAAGCCGCAGGCCACGTTGACCGAGGTGACCAGGTCGAGCACGGCCTCGTCGCTGGGCACCCGGTAGTGGCCGAATCCCTCGCCCAGGTCTGCGTTGAGATCGATCGTGCGCATGGTGCCTCCTCCGGGGAAGCTACCCTTCGGGCGGCCGGGTGGGACGCGGCGGGACCGTGTCGGGTCGCTGGATCCGGAACCGGAAGGACTGCTGGACCAGCTGGCGCACCCGGTTGCCCTGCAGGATCGCGGGGCGGAACCGCATCCCGGGCAGGGCGGCCCGGACCGCCTCGGCGAACTCCGGGTGGGTGGCCCGGAGCACGCGGAAGGAGAGAGTGTCCACCCGGCCGGTGGTATCCACCACGAACGACACCAAGGCGCTCCCCTCGACGTTGCGCTCGAGCAGGTGGGGCGGGTAGGCCGGGGCGGCGCTTTCCGGGAAGCGCCGGACGGTCGAGTCCACCTCCAGCTCGGAGAGGACGGTGGCCCCGTCCACCCCGGGCGCCTCGCCGGTCGAGGCCGATGGCCGGGCGGTATCGGCCTGGCCGGCGGCCCGGCGGCCGGCGCCCTCGGTGGTCACGGCCGGGGCGTCGCCTTCCGCCCCTTCCTCCGCCGGTTCGCTGTACCGGGTCTCGCTGGCCGTGGCCTCGCGGGGCAGGGTCCGGTCGGGCGGCACCAGGTAGGTGACGAACTGTTCGGTGAACGCGGGGCGTTCGGGCCGGTCGACGTAATACAGGGCGATGGCCCCCACCAGCGCGGCATGGACCAGCAGGCTCAGGACCGCCTCGAGGCTCAGCCACCGGCGGCGAGGGGGCTCGAGCAGCACCCGGAGCGGGGTGTCCCGCGGGTCTCGCACGGTCAGGGCGGAGGGGGAGCGGCGTGCGCGTGCCGGACCGGGGGGCGGGCCGGGTCCACGCCGCACAGGCGCAGGGCGCGCTCGAGATGGATCTCGACCAGGTCGAAGTGGACGGTCCCGGTGCGCTGGATCCAGAGGGCATCGCACCCGACCCACTCCGCGGCCTGCACCAGCCGGTTCTCGTCGGGCGCGAGCAGATGGGCCGTGCGCCGTCCGCGCGAGCGGAACAGGTTCTCGTGCACCGCGATGCCGCCCTCCCGCGCCCAGGTCCGGGCGAGGCGGACCTCGCGGGTGCCGAAGTACCGCCAGCGCCAGTTCGCGGGGGTCACTCGTCGTTCCGGTCCACCCGGCGGCGGTCCCGCTTGCGGTCGGCCCGCCGCCGCTTGTCGGCGAGGCGCCGCCGACGGGACGCGGCGGTGGGCCTGGTCGGCTTCCGGGGCGGCGCCACGTGCAGGGCGCCCGCCACCAGCCGGGCGAACCGGCGGATCGCCTCGTCCCGGTTGGCGGCCTGGCTCCGGCGGGCGCCCGCCACCAGCCGGATGGTGCCCCGGGCATCGAGCCGGTGGGCCAGCCGTTCGCGCAGGCGGGCCCGCTGCGGCTCGGACAGGGACGGGCTTTCGAGCAGGTTCCAGCGGAGCTCGATCCGGGTGGCCGACCGGTTCACGTGCTGGCCGCCGGGCCCGCCGCCGGTGGTGGCCCGGAAGCTGAGCTCGGTGAGCGGGATGGAGAGGCGCGGCGTGATACGGACCAGGCCGTCGGGGGTACCCATGCCGGAAACGAAACCGCCCGCCGAGGGCTCGCGCAACGGTCGCCCGGCCCGTTTCCCGTTGTCCCGACGGGCCATTACAATTGTCGCATGGCGGATCTCCAGGGCCTTCGCGACCAGCTGGCCGGGTACGGACGCGTCCTCCTGGGCTACTCGGGCGGCGTGGACTCGTCGCTGCTCGCCGTGGTCGGGACGCGGGCGCTGGGGCCCGGCCGGTTCCTGGCCGTGATCGGGCTCAGTCCTTCGTACCCGGCGGTACAGCGCGAGGCCGCGCGCGCCCTGGCCGCGAGCCACGGCGTGCCGCTGCTGGAACTCGCGACCGACGAGCTCGAGGATCCGCGCTACGCGGCCAATCCCACCAACCGCTGCTATTTCTGCAAGAGCGAACTCTGGTCCCGCCTGCGGGCCGTGGCCGGGGAGCGGGGCTACGACCAGGTGATCGACGGGACCAACGCCGACGACCTGGGAGAGCACCGGCCGGGGCTCGCCGCCGCCGCCGAGTGGGGCGTCCGGTCGCCGCTCGCCGAGCTGGGGTGGGGCAAGGCAGCCATCCGGGCCGCCGCCCGCGAACTCGGCCTGCCGGTCTGGGCCGCGCCGGCGGCGCCCTGCCTCGCGAGCCGGATCCGCTACGGACTGCCGGTGACCGCGGCCCGGCTGCAGCAGGTCGAGCAGGGCGAGGCGTTCCTCCGCCGGATCGGGGTCACCGGCGACCTGCGGGTCCGGCATCTCGGCGACCTCGCGCGGATCGAGGTCGCCCCGTCGGAGTTCGAGAGGCTCGACCGGCAGTGGCCCGAGGTGGTCCGTGCCTTCGCCGCGCTTGGCTTCGGCGACGTCCAGCGCGCCCCGGAGGGCTACCGGCGCGGCGCGCTCCTCTCCCTGGCCGTGGTGTCCTGACCGGTGCGCCTCTTCGTGGCGGTTCCCCTGCCGCCCGACGCCCAGGAGGCGGTGTCGGACGTGTTCCGCGGGTTCCGGGAGCTGGGCTGGCCGGTCCGGTGGGTGCCCGAGGCGGACCTCCATCTGACCCTCAAGTTCTTCGGGGAAGTGGCGCCGACCCGGCTCGAGACCATCGTCGAGATGCTCGGCTTCTGCGTGGACGGCATGAGCCCTCTCGACATGACGGTCACCGGCGGCGGGGTGTTTCCCCACCGCAGCCATCCCCGGGTGATCCGCCTCGACCTGGACGGGCCGCCCGAGCTCGAGCTGCTGCAGGACCGGATCGAGCGCGGCGGGGTGCGGCTGGGGTTCCCCCCCGAAGGC
>JBFILX010000085.1:0-8681 GCA_041612035.1 Gemmatimonadales bacterium
AGACGAAGAAGATCGCCACGAACAGGTCGCGCACCGGGCGCAGGATCTCGACCACCCGGTGGGCCACCCCCGATTCCCGCACCAGCGCGCCGGCCACGAAGGCTCCCAGCGCGATGGAGTAGCCCGCCAGTTCGGCCAGGAGCGCGAAGGCGAACGCGATGCCCACGGCCGCGACCAGGATGGTCTCGTCGCGCTTCAGGGCCACCACCGCCCGCACCGCCCGCGGCACGAACAGCATCCCGCCCGCCAGCAGCAGGGCCAGAAAGCCGCCCAGCTTGCCCAGGGTGCCGAGCACGTCGCCGGCGCCCAGCAGCTCGCCCCCGGCGAAGGCCGCCAGCATCACCAGCAGGAGGACCACCACCAGGTCCTCCATCAGGAGGACCCCGAGGACCAGGTCTTCCAGCCGTCGGGTCGGCTTCCGGTCCTCGAAGGAGCGGGCCACGATCATGGTGGAGGAGACCGCCACGATCGCCCCGGCGAACAGGCTCTCCAGCGGGCTCCACCCCGCCAGCTGGCCGGCGAAGTACCCCAGCCCGACCATGAGCCCCATCTCCACCGCGGCCGTCACCCCCACGATCGGTACCAGCCGGACCAGCCGGCGCAGGCTGAACTCGAGCCCGATCGAGTACATGAGGAGGATCACCCCCAGCTCGGAGATGATGCGGATCCCCTCGATGTTCCCCACCAGCCGGAACGGGTTCGCCAGCCCCGTCACCAGGCCCGCCACGATGTAGCCGACGATCACCGGCAGCCGGAGCCGCTGGCAGGCCACCGTGGTGAAGGCGGCCACGGTGAGGATGACGGCGAGGTCCTGGAGGAAGTGGGCCGGGTTCTCCATGCCCGGAATTACGCCCGTTCCCTGCGGGCCCAGCAAGGCGGACGGGTGACCGGTCGCGTCACGGCACCGGCGGCGCCGTGGCGTCCGTCACGCGGACCCCGGCGTCGGGGACGGCCGAGCCAGTCCCCTTGCTTCCGTTCCGAGGCGGGGAGAACATGCACGAACCCTCCACCACGAGCCCAGCCATGATCGGGAGCCTGACCCTGCTCCTCGCCCTCGCCGCCCCGGGCGTCCGGGCGCCGGCGCCGCAGGCGCCGACGCTCGCGGGTACCTGGACGCTGAACGAGCAGAAGAGCGACGACGTCCGGAAGAAGATGGAAGACTTCCGTCGCGGCGCGAGCAACAGCCCGGCCGTGGCCGCCAGGCCGTGGGGCCGGGACGGCGCCAACCCGGGGCGACCAGGCACCCTGGGCGCAGGAGACCGGGGAGGGGGCGGACCGGGCCCGGCCATGATGCCAGTCCACCGGACGCTGGCCATCATGGTCACCGACTCCACCGTGTTCGTCGATCCCGGGACCGGTCCCCCCGCGCTCCTGTTCACCGATGGCCGCCGGGTGGAGGTCGCCGAGCGTCCCGGGGCGCCACCGAGCAGCCGCACCGCGAAGTGGGACAAGCAGCGCCTCGTCGTGGAGCGCAACCTCGGCAGCGGCAACCGGATCGTCGAGCGGTACGCCCTGGACGCCGATGGGGCGGCACTGGTGGTGGACACCGAGGTCATCATGGACCGGATGGGGAAACTCAGCTTCCGGCGGGTGTACGACCGGCACCCCGGACCCTGAGCAGGGCCCGCGCCCTCTCCGAGCACGACGAATCAGGCCCGCCACCGGCGGGCCTAAGTCTTTTGCTGACAACATCATCCGAGGCACGGCTCGACAATTCCGATCCAACGAGTAGTGTTTGATCCCTGCGGCGCGGGCCCTCGGTCCCGTGGAACGGCCTGGCCACGAGGTTGGTGCGACCCCTTCCGGGAAGGTGGCCGATGCCGGCTCCCGCCCTCCTTGCCACGCTGTTCCTGCTCCAGGTCGCCGGACCGCCCGCTGGCGGCGGAGCGCGGGGGTTGGCCACCCCGCCGGCCGCAGACACCGGGAGCCTGCGGCACGCCCATGGCCGCCCGGTGCCGGCCGCGGTCGCCGTCCGGGTCCCGGCGGGGGCCATTCGGATCGACGGTCGGCTGGACGACCTGGCCTGGGGGGCGGCCGAGCCGATCACCAGCTTCTTCCAGGTCACCCCCCACGAAGGCGAACCGGGCACCGAACCGACCGAGGTCCGGCTGGTCTACGATGACGGCGCCATCTTCGTCGGCGCCCGCATGTATGACTCGGACCCCGGGGGGATCCGGACCCAGCTCACCCGCCGCGACGCCAGTTCCCAGGCCGACTGGTTCGCGGTCGCGTTCGACTCGTACCACGACCACAACTCCAGCTTCAATTTCCGGGTGAATGCCAGCGGGGTGAAGAACGACCGCCTGATCGGCCTGGACGGCAATTCGAGCGACTACGCCTGGGACCCGGTCTGGGACGTCGCGGTGACCCGGGACTCGCTGGGCTGGACCGCCGAGATGCGGATTCCGCTCTCCCAGCTGCGGTTCTCCAGCGCGGCGGACCAGGTCTGGGGGCTCCAGCTGTACCGCGAGGTGTTCCGCAAGGCCGAGCAGGTCCGCTTCGCCTGGTCCCCGCAGAACCAGCGCGGGTTCGTTTCGTTCTTCGGCCACCTCCTCGGCCTGTCGGGGCTGCCCCAGCCCCGGCGGGTGGAGCTGCTCCCCTATGCCACGGCCAGGGTGGAGCGGGTCGACCCCAGGGTGCCCGGCAACCCGTTCAACGACGGATCCCGGGAGACCGCCGCCGCGGGGCTGGACGTCAAGTACGGCCTCACTTCCAACCTCACGCTCGACGCCACGGTGAACCCCGATTTCGGACAGGTCGAGGATGACCCGGCGTTCGTCAACCTGTCGGCCTTCGAGCAGTTCCTGTCGGAGCGGCGCCCGTTCTTCGTCGAGGGCGGGGACATCTTCCGGTTCCGGGGCGAGCGGTACTTCTACTCCCGGCGGATCGGCCGGGCCCCGCAAGGATCGGCCCGGAGCCGGGGCGGCTTCGTGGACCAGCCGGCCGGCACCACGATCCTGGGTGCCGCCAAGCTGTCGGGCCGGACCGCCTCGGGCTGGTCGGTGGGGCTGCTCAACGCGGTCACCGCCCGCGAGTTCGCCACGGTGGATTCGGCCGGCACCCGGTTCCGGGACCAGGTCGAACCGCTGACCAACTATCTGGTGGTCCGGGGCCGGCGGGACTTCGGCCGCGGGGCTGACCAGGTGGGGTTCATCCTCACCGCCGTGAACCGGGACCTCAGCGACCCGCGGCTCCGGTTCCTCCGCGGCTCGGCCTACGCGGGCGGCATCGACTTCGGGCACCGGTTCGGGAAGAACCGCTACAATCTCACCGGCTCGATCGGGTTCTCCCGGATCGCCGGGGACACCCTCGCCCTGCAGCGGGCCCAGCTCGCTGCGGCCCGGTACTACCAGCGGCCCGACGCGGATCACGTGGACTACCGGCCCACCCGGACCTCGCTGGCGGGATGGAGCGCCACCTTCAACCTGGGCAAGGAGGCGGGCGCCTACCAGTTCGGTGTGTGGGGGCTCGCAACGGCCCCGGGCTTCGAGGTCAACGACGCCGGGTTTCAGAACCGGGCTGACCGAATAGGGGCTTCCGGGTTCGTCAACCGCCGGTGGACCAGGCCCGGGAAGGTCTTCCGGTCCGCCTTCATCGGCAACAACGCGGGGTTCGAACAGAATTTCGGCGGGGTCCTGACCACCCTCCGGTACAACCTCAACCTCAACGCGCAGCTGCTGAACTACTGGAGTGGGGGTCTCTCGGCGGGGCTCTGGGCCCGGACCCAGTCCGACGGTCTGACCCGGGGCGGACCGCTGGCGCAGACCCCGTCCGGCTGGTGGATGGCTTTCGGCATCGAGTCCGATTCCCGCAGGCGGGTGCGGGGATCGGCCTGGCCGAACTTCTCGGGCGACGAACTGGGCGGGTCGGGCTGGGGGCTGTGGAGCAGCGTGGACCTGCGACCCACGGCGGCCTTCCAGGTCTCGCTGCAACCGCAGTACCAGAAGTCGGACTCGCGCCAGCAGTACCTGCAGTCGAACGCGGACCCGGCCGCGACCGAGACCTTCGGCCGGCAATACATCTTCGCCAGGATCCGGCAGGAGAGCATCGACCTCACCACCCGGGTCAACCTCACCGTCTCACCGACCCTCTCGCTGCAGCTCTTCACCCAGCCCTTCGTGGCGGTGGGGGACTATTCCCAACTCAAGATGCTGGCCCGGTCCCGCTCGCTCGACTATGTCGTCTACGGTGAGACGCCCGGCTCGACCCTCCAATGCCTCGACGCCGCCGGGGTCCTGATCCCCTGCGGCGGCCCCGCCGCCCCGGCGGCCTACCTGGCCAACCCCAACCCCGCCGGGGGAGCAGCCACCGTGCGCATCCCCAACCGGGATTTCGGGACCCGGTCGTTTCGCGGCAACCTGGTCCTGCGGTATGAGTATCGGCCCGGTTCCACCCTGTTCCTGGTGTGGACCCGGAGCTGTTCGACCTTCAGTCCCAACCCGGCCTTCAGCGCGGTGGAGGACCTCCGGCACCTGTGTCAGGGCCCCTCGGACAACGTCTTCGGGATCAAGACCAACTTCTGGCTGAGCTTCTGACCCTCGCCCGCCCCCCAAGAAAAAAGGCCCCCTGCCGGGAGCCTAACTTCCTCTGCATCAACGCACTCCCGAGGCAGGACTCGACCGGCAGCGGCTGCGTCAGCGGCCGCGCTGAACGAGGCCGCCTCGGGGGGGATGGCGGGCCGCCACGCGGCCCGCCTGACACTCCCGAGGCAGGACTCGAACCTGCGACCCGCTGATTAACAGTCAGCTGCTCTACCAACTGAGCTACTCGGGAAAGGCGCCGTAGGATAGTCCCCACCCCTGACACGGTCAACCCAAACCGCGACGTGCAGGCCGCCAGGAAACACCCCCGAACACAAGCCGAATCGACCGTTCAGGCCCTCCCGGCGTCCGCTCGGAGGCCATGCATGCACCAAACGCCACAAGCCCCGGGTCTTGTAGCATAAGTTGTTGATTTACTTGGTGTTGATAACTCCGGGGCTGCCTTTGGACCCAGCCCGTTGCTATCTTGATCGCCGATGCCGCTGCTCCCGTTGGTCGGCCATCTGGAGGCCAGGCGCCGCGTCGCGGAGGCCCGGAGCACCGGGCGCCTCCCGCACACGCTCCTGGTGACCGGACCGGCCGGGGTCGGGAAGCAGCGGTTCGCGCTCTGGGTGGCCCAGCTGCTGGTCTGCGCCGACCCCGGCGAGGAGCCCTGCGGGACGTGCCCCGCCTGCCGGAAGGTGCTGGGGCTGGCCCACCCCGACGTCCACTGGTTCGTGCCGATCCCCCGTCCCAAGGCGGGTGACCCGGACAAGCAGGTGGACGAGGCGGAGCAGGCGCTGGTCGGAGTGATGGCGGAGCGGCGGGACCGGCCCCTGTGGGGGACGCCCGACGGGATGGCCATCCACGGGGTGGCCACCGCCCGGCTCCTGCTCCGGCGCGTAACCCTGACCTCGGTGGAGGGAGGCCCCAAGGTGTTCGTGGTGGGGACGGCGGAGCGGCTGGTGCCCCAGGAGTCGAGCCCCGACGCGGCCAACGCCCTGCTCAAGGTGCTGGAAGAGCCGCCGCGCCGGACGGTCTTCCTCCTGACCACGGAGGACCCGAACCGGCTCCTGCCCACCATCCGCTCGCGGGCCGTCCCGATCCGGCTCGGCCGGCTCCCGGACGACGCCGTGCGGGGGTTCCTCCGCGAGCACGCCGGCGCCTCGGGCGCGGCGCTCGATCGCCAGGTGGCCGCGGCGGAGGGCGCGATCGGGCGGGCCCTGGCGGAGGACGAAGCGGCGGCCAAGGCGCGGGAGGCGGCCGAGGCGCTGCTGTCGGCGATCGAGGAGGGCAAGGGCCGCTGGCTGGAGCGGGCGCTCCGGCAGGCGCCCTGGCAGGCGCGAGGCGACTTCAGCGCCATGCTGGTGGCCCTGGGCGGCCTGCTCGGCGAGCGGGCCCGCGACGTCGCGGACGGGGCCGGCCCCGAGCGGCTGGGCCGGCTGGTGACGGCGGCCGACCGGGTGCAGACGGCCTATGAAGCGGCGCAGGGGAACGTGAACCCGCAGCTGCTCATGGCCTCGCTGGCGGCGGAACTGGAGGAGCAGCTGTGCGGCTGAGCCACACCGACGAGGCGGGCGGGGCGCGCATGGTGGACGTGGGCGGAAAGCCTGTGACCCAGCGCACCGCGGTGGCGGAGGGGTCGGTGCAAATGTCGGAGGAGGCGTTCGTCCTGGTGCGCGACAACGCCGTGGCCAAGGGGGATGTCCTGACCCTGGCCCGGACGGCGGGGATCGCGGGGGCCAAGCGCACGGCCGACCTGGTCCCGCTCTGCCATCCGCTCCCGCTCGATCACGTGGGGGTGGAGGCGTGGCCCGACCCCGAGCTGCCGGGCGTCCGGATCCGGGCCGAGGCCCGGGCCACGGCGCGGACCGGGGTGGAGATGGAGGCCCTGGCGGCGGTGACCGCCGCCTGCCTCACGGTGTACGACATGGTGAAGGCGGTCGACCGCGGCATGCGGATCGACGGCATTCGGCTGGTGCAGAAGACTGGCGGGACGCGGGGCGACTGGCCCGCGCCCGATTCGACAACGCAGGAGGCGTAGGTGACCGATCACTGGAAGCGTTTTCGTCCGCGGCGGAAGTTCTGGCTGCGCGTCCTCGCGACGCAGCTGGGACTGCTGGTCGCGGCGGCCGTGACGATCAGCGCCTTCGCGGCGTGGGTCCAGCGGCTGCGCGCCGCCGACGCCGCCCGCCCGATCGCGGCCGAGCAAGCCCTGGCGGAGATCGAGGAGCTGCAGAACCGGCTCCAGGAGACCCGGGGCGAGCTGGAGGTCACCCGGCTCCACCTGGAGCGGGCGACCCACGTGCTCGAGTACTCCGCCAAGTACAAGATCCCCGCCGACCTGAGCGCGGCGATCTACGACATCGCCCTGGCGGAGGGGATCCACCCCTCGCTCGGCTACCAGCTGGTGAAGGTGGAGAGCGGATTCAAGCCGACCGCCCGCAGCCCCAAGGGCGCCATCGGCTACACCCAGCTCCGGCTCCCCACGGCGCGGGCCTACGACCCGGAGATCACCGAGATCGGGCTGGAGCAGCGGGAGACCAACCTGCGGATCGGGTTCCGGTTCCTGAAGGACCTGCTCCGGCGGTTCGACAACAACCTCGAACTCGCGCTGCTGGCCTACAACCGCGGCCCGACCCTGGTGGACTCGATCGTCACCACCGGCGGCGACCCGGCCAACGGGTACGCCGAGGTGGTCATGAAGGGACTGAAGCGGGGCGCCCGGATTACGCCGAAGGGATCCTGATCCGGGTCCCTGCCTTGAGGGCGGTGGGGGACCGCAGCCGGTTGGCGTTCATGAGGGCCTGGACCGACACGTTGTAGCGTTGGGCCAGGCCCGACAGCGTTTCCCCCCGGCGAACCAGGTGGGTCCGCGCGGTGTTCGCGGCGGCCGGGCGCGTGGACGACGGCGCCGGGGCCGCGCCGGCCGACCCGGCGCCGGGGATCACCAGCCGCTGGCCCACCCGGATCAGGTTGTTCCGGCCCACCCCCGGATTGGCGTCCCGAAGGGCCGAGAGCCCCACCCCGTACCGCCCCGCGATGCCGCCCAGGGTCTCGCCCTTCCGCACCACGTGTTCGCGCACCCGCACCCGCTTGCCCGGCGGCAGCGAGGCGTATGCCTCCGCCACCCGCGCCGCGGTGCCCGGCGGCACCCGCACCGTGGACCGACCGTTGGGGGTGGTGGCCCGGATCAGGTGGGGGTTCAGCTCCTTCAGCTCCGCGAGCGTCAGCCCCGCGGCCTCGGCCAGGACGTCCAGCCCCGTCATGGCACTCACCACGATCGAGTCCCGGGTGAAGGGCTCCACCTCGGGGATCGCCTCGAACCCGTACGTGACGGGGTTCCGGGCGATCAGCGCCGCCGCGATCAGCTTGGGGACGTAGTCCTTGGTCTCGGCCCGGAGATACCGGGAGTCGGCGAGGGTGAAGAAATCGGCGTCGCTCCATCCCTCGGGGTCCTGGGCCACCTGGTCACTCGCGGGGCCGCCGGTGGAGACCCGGGCCAGGCCGCGGGAGACGGTGCCCGGCCCTCCGTTGTACGCGGCCGCGGCGAGGTAGACCGACCCGAACTTGTTGGAGAGGTACCGGAGGTAGCGCGCCGCCGCGTCGGTCGCCTTGACCGGGTCCCGCCGCTCGTCCACCCAGCTGTCCACCCGGAGTCCCATCCAGCGCCCCGTCCCCAGCATGAACTGCCACATCCCGACCGCGCGGCTCCGGCTCACCGCCACGTTCGAGTAGCCCGATTCGATGAGCCCCAGGTAGAGCAGGTCTTCGGGCAGGCCCTCCGCCGCGAACCGCTCGCGGATCATCGGCGCATAGACCGGGAGCCGGGTGAGCCAGACGGCCATCCGGTCCCGGGCCGGGCCCTGGAAGAACGACAGGTAGTACTGGACCCGCTCGTGGCCGGCGTAGGTCGTGAGGTCGAGCGAGGCGAGCCCCACGGGCGGCGCGTTGGGGTCGGCCTCGGGGAGCGGCAGGTCGGCGCCGGGCGCCACCGCGGTCGCCAGCTTCTCGAGCACCGCGGCGTCGGCCGCGGAATCGGCCGCGGCCCGCTCGTCCAGCAGCACCTCGGGCGGCGGGACGATGACCGTCACCAGCGACTCCACCACCACGGCCGCGGGCGCGGCGGCCACCTCACCCCGCCGATCGCCGGCAACGGCG
>JBFILX010000086.1:0-8636 GCA_041612035.1 Gemmatimonadales bacterium
GGTGCCCGGTCCGCTCGAGAAAGCGGCGGATCTCCGCCTGCTCGAGGACCAGGGTCGCGGTGTTGACGAGGGGGTGGCACCGCCACGCCGGGGCCTCCCAGACCGGGCGATCCACCACCAGTTCGACCGCGTGATCGGGGTCGTTCACCAGCCCCAGCACCGTCACCGCCCCGGGGGTGAGGCCCAGGTGCCGGGCCAGCCGCTCCGGCGAGCCGAGGCTCAGGCGGTCCCCGCCGATGGCCGGGGCCAGGGCCTTCAGGTCCACCGCCCGGTCACAGGAGGTGACCAGGAGCCAGTGGCGCCGGCCCTTCCCGTCCCGCAGGAAGAGGTTCTTGGTCTGCACCCCCGGCACCGCCGCCGGCACCGCCCGCTCCACCTCCTCGCAGGTGTATACCGGCGCGTGGTCGTGCCGCTGGTAGGGAATCCCCTCGGCGTCGAGCCAGGCGCAGAGTGTCCGGTCGTCAGTCATCGTCATGGCGCTCCGAACCTACTGGCCCGCCGCAGGGGCAGCCAGCCGAGGGGCCGTGCCGCCCGGTGCTGGTGCTAGCGGCGCGCGGGTCCCATGTTGGTCCCAGGCGGCGACCCGTCCCCGCGGGCCGCCACCCCACCCCTCAAGACGGAGCGACTCATGCACAGGAAGTTCCTGCTGTCCTGGCTGGCGGTGTTCGTCGTCTGGATGCTCGGCAGCTTCGCCGTCCACGGCGCGTGGCTGGGCGCCGACTACGCCGCCATGCCGGAGATGTTCCGGTCGGAGGCCGAAAGCGGGGCCTACATGCCCTACATGCTGGTGGGCCACATCCTCATGGCCGGCGCCTTCGTCTGGATCTACCAGCGCGGGGTCGAGGCGACGCCCTGGATGTGGCAGGGAATCCGGTTCGGGCTCGCCATCATCTTCCTCGCGGTGGTTCCGACCTATCTCATCTACTTCGCGGTGCAGCCGATGCCCGCCAACATGGTGGCCAAGCAGATCCTCGGCGACGCGATCCTGGTCCTGGTGCTGGGCGTGCTGGTGGCGGGCATGAACCAGCGGACGGCCGGCGCGTCCATGGCGACGTAAGGCGGGCCGCCGGGCCGGGTGGCCCGACGGGCAGGGGGCCGCCCGAGGCGGACCGTTGGTCACCGCCCTCGCACCGTGGCCCCCGCGTCGCGCGAGCAGCGGTGACCATGTGGTCCGCGAGGGCGGATCCCCTGCCCGGAGGGACAGGACCCGGCCCGGCGAGGTAGAGGCCGGGTAGCGCCGGACGCCGTGCCGCGATACGGTTCGGGGCCATCCGTCACCCCAGCCCCGGACCGGTCACGATGCGTTTCGCGCTCCTCGCCGCCGCCCTGCTGCTCCTCCACCCGTTCCACGCCGAAGCCCAGGACACCGCCGCGGTCCGCCGCGCCATCGGCGCCCTGCCGGTCCGGAGCATCGGCCCCGCCTTCATGGGCGGCCGGATCGCCGACGTGGAGGTCCACCCGACGAACCGGGCCACCTGGTACGTGGCGGTCGGCTCGGGCGGGGTGTGGAAGACGGTGAACGGCGGGGCCACCTGGACCCCGCTCTTCGACGACCAGCCCCGCTACTCGATCGGCGAGATCACCCTCGACCCCGGGAACCCCGAGGTCGTCTGGGTCGGCACGGGCGAGAACGTGAGCGGACGCCACGTGAGCTGGGGCGACGGGGTCTACCGCAGCCGCGACGGGGGCCGCACCTGGCAGCAGATGGGGCTCCCCAACTCCCAGCACATCGGCCGCATCCTGGTGGACCCGCGGGACGGCAACGTGGTGCTGGTGGCCGCGGAAGGGCCGCTCTGGTCCGCGGGGGGTGACCGGGGGGTGTACCGCAGCACCGACGGCGGCGCCACCTGGACCCGCACCCTGCACGTCGACGAGCACACCGGCGTCACCGACCTCGAGTTCGACCCGTCGAACCCCGACGTGCTCTACGCCGCCGCCTACCAGCGCCGGCGCCACGCCTGGGGCTTCCTGGCGGCGGGCCCGAAGTCGGGCATCTGGAAATCCGCCGACAACGGGAAGACCTGGCGCCAGGTGACGACCGGGCTCCCGAAAGGCGATGTGGGGAAGATCGGGCTCGCGGTCACCCCCGCCGACCCCTCGCTGGTGTACGCCACCATCGAGGCCAGCGAGGAGGAACGCGGGTTCTACCGCTCCACCGACCGGGGGGAGAGCTGGGAGAAGCGGAACGGCTACATCTCGGGCGGCACCGGGCCCCACTACTACCAGGAGATCGAGGCGTCGCCCACCGACCCGCACCGGGTCTACCAGATGGACGTCTTCCTGCACGTGACCCGGGACGGCGGGGCCACCTTCGCGATGCTGGAGACCGGCCGCACCAAGCACAGCGACAACCACGCCCTCTGGATCGACCCGGATGACGGGCGGCACCTGCTGGTCGGGACCGACGCGGGGCTGTACGAGAGTTTCGACGAGGGAGCCACCTGGCGGCACTTCCCCAACCTTCCCGTCTCCCAGTTTTACAAGATCGCCCTCAACAACCGCGAACCGTTCTACGACGTGCTGGGCGGGACCCAGGACCTGGGCACCCTGCACGGGCCCACCCGCACCACCAACCGGGACGGGATCCGGAACCAGGACTGGTACGTGCCGCTCGGCGCCGACGGCCACGGGGCCGCGTTCGACCCGCGGGACCCCGACCTCATGTACCTCGAGTGGCAGCAGGGAAATCTCTACCGCAAGCACCGGCGCAACGACGAGGAGCTGAGCATCAAGCCCCAGCCGGCGGCCGACGACCCGCCGGAGCGGTACAACTGGGATGCCCCGATCCTGGTGAGCCCCCACAACCCCGACCGGCTCTGGTTCGGGACCCAGCGGCTGTGGCGCAGCGACGACCAGGGGAACACCTGGACCCCGGTGAGCGGCGACCTCACCCAGGGCCAGAACCGGTACGAGCTGCGGTTCATGGGCCGGGTCTGGGGGCTGGACGCCCTGTACGACCACGGGGCCATGTCGAAGTGGGCCACCCTCACCGCGGTGTCGGAGTCGCCGGTGCAGGAAGGGGTGCTGGTGACGGGGAGCGACGACGGGCTGGTGCACGTCTCGCCCGACGGGGGCCGCACCTGGACCCGGGCCGCCGCGCTGCCGGGCCTGCCGCCCACCTCCTACGTGAACGACGTCGAGGCCTCGCTGCACGACGCGCGCACCATCTACGTGGCGGCCGACGCGCACAAGATCGGGGACTTCAGTCCGTACGTATACGAAAGCACCGACCTGGGCCGGACCTGGCGCTCGATCGCGGGCGACCTGCCCCGGGGGACCATCGTGTGGGCCGTGCAGCAGGACCACGTCCGGCCCGACCTGCTCTTCGCGGGCACCGAGTTCGGGCTCTACGTCACCCTCAACGGGGGCGTCAACTGGCACAAGCTGAGCCACGGGGTGCCGACGATCAGCTTCCGCGACCTCAAGATCCATCGCCGCGACAGCGACCTGGTGGGGGCCACCTTCGGCCGCGGGATCTACGTGCTGGACGACTACGCGCCGCTCCGCGGGATGGCGGCCGGCGCGCTCGCAACCGAGGCGACCCTCTTCCCGGTCCGCGACGCCTGGTGGTACGTCCCCTACCAGCCCGGCCAGGCACCGGGCCGGCCCGAACTGGGGAGCGACGACTTTACGTCGCCCAATCCGCCCCACGGGGCCCTCCTCACCTATTACCTGCGCGAGGCACCGACCACCGCGCGCGAGGCGCGCCAGGCGAGCGAAAAGGCCCTGCGCGAGCGGGGGGCCGACGTGCCCTTCCCCGGCTACGAGCGGCTCCGCGAGGAGGCGCTGGAGCAGGGACCCCGCGCGGTGCTGCTGGTGAGCGACGCCGCGGGCCGGCCGGTGCGCTGGATCGAGGGGCCCGCGAAAGCGGGGCTCCACCGGGTGAACTGGGACCTGCGCGGCCCCAGCCCCGATCCGGTGGACCTGCGGCCGGCCGGGTGGCGGGCGCCCTGGAGCGACCAGCCCACCGGGCCCATGGCGGCCCCCGGCCAGTACTCCGCCCAGCTCATGCTCATCTCCGCCAACGGGGTGCGCCGGCTCGGCGCCCCGCAGCGCTTCGAAGTGAAGCCCGTGCCCGGCCTCAACCCCGGCACCGACTTCGCCGCGGTGGCCGCCTTTCAGCAGGAGACGGCCGACCTGCTCCGCCAGGTGGCGGGCCTCGGCATGGAGGTGTCGCGGGTGCGGGACCAGCTGCGCCACATGCGGGCCGCGCTCGTGCGCACCCCGCGGGCCGACCCCGCGCTCTACGGTCGGGTGGACTCGCTCACCGCGGCCGTGGCGGCCATCGACCTCCGGCTCAACGGCGACCCGGCCCGGGCCCGGCTCGAGGAGCCCGACCTGCCGTCGGTGCGGGGCCGCGTAGGGCAGGTGGCCAGCGGGCACTGGGGCACCACCCAGATGCCGACCGCCACCCAGCGGCGGGACGTGGAGATCGCGCGGACCGGGTACCAGGCGCTGGCGGGTGAGCTCGGCGCGCTGGCGGCCGGCCCCCTCGCGCGACTGGAGGCCGACCTGGCCGCCGCGGGCGCCCCGTGGACGCCGGGCCGGCGGATACCGTAACGCAGGCCACGGACCCCAAGGGAGGTTCCTCATGGCACCGGACGCGCGCGGCTGGCGGCAGGGACTGGTGGTCGGGCTCATCGCCTACGCGGCGGTGGCCGCGTTCTACACGGCGTTCGACCTGCTCGCCGCCCGGGGGCCGCTGTACACCGTCCACTTCCTCGGGGTCGCGGCATTCCGCGGGCTCCGCGATCCGGTGGTGCTCCAGTACCCGCTTCAGCTCGACCTCCCGGCCATCTTCTGGTACAACGCCATGCATCTGGCGCTCTCCCTGGCCATCGGGCTGGTGGTGGTGGGGCTGGTGGACCGGGCCGAACGATATCCGGCACAGGCGCGGCTCATGCTGGGCGTGATCGTGGCCGGGTTCGTGGTCACCGTGCTGGCGGTGGGCTGGCTCACGGCACCGATGCGCCCGGTTCTCCCCTGGTGGTCGATCGTGGTCGCCAACGGCCTGGCCACGGCGCTCGCCGGGGCCTACCTGCTGGGGCGGCGACCGGGTCTCCTCGGCCGGCTCGTCCGGCCGGCGCTGGTCCGGACGACGTGACGACCGCCGCCCGGTGAGCCGGGCCCTCCGCGTCGTGACGGCCCTCGTCCTGGGGGGCGGGGCGGCAGGCGCGGCCTGCGCCCACCGACCGTCCCCTCCGCCGGAGTGCCGCCCCACCCTGGCGCCCCGCGCGGCGGGACCCCAGGTGTCGGACACCGCGTTCGACCCCGCCATCGCCTCGCCGGCCTTCACGCGGGGCATCGGGCCGGTGGTCCTGATCGACGAGGTCCATCACAACTACCACACCCGCGACGGCCGCTACGCCCCCTTCGCCCGGCTCCTCGAACGCGACGGGTTCGTCACCCGGCCGCTGGCGGAACCGTGGACTCGCGAGTCGCTGGCCGGGGCGAGCGTGCTGGTGGTGGCCAACGCCCTCGCGCCTCGGAACATCGACTTCAACTGGAACCTGCCGACCCCGTCGGGGTTCACCGCGGACGAGATCGTCTTCATCCGCCGCTGGGTCGAGCAGGGCGGGTCGCTGCTGCTCATTGCCGATCACATGCCGTTCCCCGGGGCCGCGGCCGAGCTGGCGGCGGCGTTCGGGGTGCGGTTCCGGAACGGGTTCGCCACCGACCGGAGCTGCGGCGCCGACGAGCTGCTCTTCACCCGGGCCGACGGGACCCTGGCCGACCACCCCGTGACCCGCGGCCGCCGGCCCGGCGAGCGGATCGACGCGGTGCGCACCTTCACCGGCCAGGCGTTCCAGATGGCGGGGGAGGGCCGGCCGCTGCTGACACTGGGCGCGGGCGCGATGCTCCTCCTGCCCGACACCGCGTGGCGGTTCCGGGACGACACGCCGAGGGAGCCGGCGGCCGGGATGCTGCAGGGCGCGCTGCTGGAGGTGGGTCAGGGACGGGTGGCGGTGTTCGGCGAGGCGGCGATGTTCTCCGCCCAGGTGTCGGGGGCGGAACGGCGGCCGATGGGGATGAACGACCCCGGGGCGGGCCAGAACCCGCAGTTCCTTCTCAACGTGATGCGATGGCTCGTCCGGGCCACAGGGCTCGAATAGAACGATGCCGGAGATGCGGCGGGTGCGGGTCGCCATCGTGGGGAGCGGGTTCGGGGGAGTCGCTGCGGCGATCCGGCTCCGGCAGGCGGGCGTCCACGACTTCGTGATCCTGGAACGGGCCGGTGACCTGGGCGGGGTCTGGCGCGAGAACAGCTACCCCGGCTGCGCCTGCGACGTGGAGTCGCACCTGTACGAGCTCTCCTTCGCGCCCAACCCCGACTGGACCCGGTGGTACCCGCCCCGTGACGAGATCTGGGCCTACATCCGCCGCCTCGCGCAGGACCACGAACTCACGCCGTTCATCCGATACAACGAAGAGGTCACCCGCGCCGCCTGGGACGAGGCCTCGGCCCGCTGGGAGATCACCTCCACCGGCGGCCGCTGGTCGGCCCAGGTGCTGGTGGCCGCGCCCGGCGCGCTTGCCACGCCCCGCCTGCCCGACCTGCCGGGCCTCGATCGCTTCGGCGGGCCGGTCTTCCACTCCGCCCGGTGGGACCACGACGTGGACCTCCGCGGCAAGCGGGTGGCGGTGCTGGGCACCGGGGCCTCCGCGGTGCAGTTCGTCCCCGCCATCCAGCCCGAGGTCGCCCGGCTCATCCTCTTCCAGCGCACCCCCGGCTGGGTGATCCCGCGCCGGGACCGCCCGGTGAGCCCCCGGCTCCGGGCGCTGTTCCGCCGTCGGCCCGCCGTACAGCGTGCACTCCGGCGCCTCCTCTATGTCCGCCACGAGGCCCTGGGCGTGGCGTTCCGCCACCCCCGACTCATGCGGGTGATGGACCCCATCGCGCGGCGCCACCTGCGGCGGAGCGTGCCCGACCCCGCGCTCCGCGCCCGGCTCACCCCCGACTACACCCTGGGTTGCAAGCGGGTGCTCGTGTCGGACGACTGGTACCCGGCGCTCCAGCAGCCCAACGTGGAGCTGGTGACGGGAGGGGCGGTGGCGGCGGGCCCCGGCACCGTGACCGGGGCCGACGGGGTCGCCCGCCCGGCCGACGTGATCGTCTGCGGGACCGGGTTCCAGGTGACCGAGTTCGTCTTCGCCCGCTGCGTCCGCGGCCGCGACGGGCACCTCCTGTCCGACACCTGGGGGCCGAGCCCGCAGGCGCATCTGGGCACCACGGTGACGGGGTTCCCGAACCTCTTCCTCCTGTCCGGCCCCAACACCGGCCTGGGCCACAGCTCGGTGCTGCTGATGTTCGAGCCCCAGGTCGAGCACCTGCTGAACGCGCTGCGGTACATGGACGCCCACGGGCTGGCGGCGGTCGAGCCCCGGCCCGAGGCCCAGCGCGCCTTCGTGGAGGCGGTGGACCGCCGGATGCGGAACACGGTCTGGCTCCGGGGCGGCTGCCGGAGCTGGTACCTGGATTCGACGGGGCGGAACTCCACCCTCTGGCCCGGGACGCCGGCAGCGTTCCGGCGGCGCGTGTCCCCGTTCAGGCCCCGGGAATACGCGGTCCGGACCGCGACAGGGTAGCCATCGGCCCGCCCCGGAGACACATTCTCAGGATGACGACACCCGACGCGGTCGACCCGACGGTCCTCGCCAAGGTCGAAGTCCTCGCCGACCTGGAGGGCGTGGTGCACGACCTCATGGAGTCGCACGAGGCCAAGCGGCCCCTCTGGTTTCCGAGCGAACTCCTGGCGCCGGCCCCCGGCACCGACCCCGACCGGCACGTCCGCGAACTCCGGCAACGCGCCGAGGGGATCAGTCTGCCGGCCCGGGTGGCGCTGGCCCTGAACCTCCTCACGGAGGAGGGGCTGCCCCACTTCCATCGGCTGCTCGCGGCGTACCTCGGCAGCGACAGCTTCTGGACCCGCTGGACCAACCTGTGGACCGCGGAGGAGGACCGGCACGGCGCGGTGCTGCACGACTACACCCGGGACAGCGCGATCCTCGACAACCCGGTGCTCGAGCGGATGCAGTTCGACTACCTCAAGGCCGGATTCGAACCCGCCTGGGACCGGGACCCGTACCGGGTGTTCGTCTACACCACCCTGCAGGAGCGGGCCACCCAGGTGAGCCACGCCAACACCGGCAAGCTGGCCGGCGAGTACGAGCCGCTGATCGGGGAAGTGCTCCGCAACGTCGCCATGGAAGAGGCCCGCCACTACACCTTCTACCGGACGATCTTCCGCGAGGTGCTCCAGCGCGACCCCAACCGGGCCCTCGCCTCGGCGGCGGAGGTCATGCCGGCGATCGACATGCCGGGCGTGAACATGCCCAACTTCCGCGCCATGGCCGACGTGGTGCGCCGGGCCGGCATCTACGGGCCCCGCGACTACCTCGTCATCGTCTCGGAGCAGATCCGGTTCTGGGCGGTCGACACGCTGACCGGGCTGAACGAGGTCGGGAAGCGGGCCCAGGAGACGATCCTCGAAATTCCCGACCGGCTGCGCCGCGTCGCCGACGTGATGGAGACCCGGAGCCGGGCCAAGACCTTCGCCTTCGACGTGGCGTTCGCCCGCGAATTCAGCATGTAACAGCCGGATGGACCCCCTCCGATCCCGGCCCGCGCTGAAGGA
>JBFILX010000087.1:0-8575 GCA_041612035.1 Gemmatimonadales bacterium
TCCCGCCGCCGTTCCAGCTCGGCCAGCCGGGCGGGGTCGTCCTGCAGCCCGTCGGCGTAGTCGGCGGCGAGCCGGGCCAGCTCCTGGAGGTTGGCGAAGGCCGTGTCCAGCAGGTCATGCCACGGGGCTACCGAGGGGTCGGCCTTCTCCAGGGCGGCGAGCGCCCGGTCGGCCTGCCCCAGCGCGCCGAGCGCGGAGCCCGCTTCGCCGTCCACGCCGTCGGCGACCCGGCGCGCGAGGCCACTCAGGGTCTCGGCCTGCCCCAGGCGCCGGGCCTCGGTCTCGAGCTGTTCCTCCTCGCCCGGCCGGAGCGCGGCGGCGTCGATCTCGGCGACCACGTGGCGCAGATAGTCGGCCCGGCGGTGCACCTCGTCCCGCCGGGCCACGAGCGCCGCCTCCTCCTCGGTGAGCCGCGCCACCGTGGCAGCGGCGTCGGCGACCGCCGTGGCTTCGGGCTCCGCGTCGGCGTAGGCGTCGAGCACCTCGCGCTGCCGGTCCGCCTGAAGCAGGGTGCGGGTCTCGTGCTGACCGTGCAGGTCCACCAGCAGGCCCCCCAGGGCAGCGAGGGTTCCCATGGTGACCGGACTGCCGCCCACCCAGCCGCGGGAGCGACCCTCGGCCGAGACCTCGCGCCGCAGGATGAGTTCCTCGCCCTCGGCGGTGAGGCCGAGCGTGTCCAGCGTGTCGCGGAGCGGCCGATCCACCGGCTCGAACGCCCCCTCGACCGTGGCCCGCGCGGCCCCGGTGCGCACCGCCCCCGCATCCGCCCGGGCGCCGAGCAGGAGGGCCAGGGCGTCCACCAGCATCGACTTCCCCGCCCCGGTTTCGCCGGTGAGGACGTTCAGGCCGGGACCGAGGCCGAGGGTCACGTCGGCGATCGTCGCCAGGTCGCGCACCCGCAGCTCGCGGATCACGCGCCGGTCTCGCGGTCGGAGAGGTCTCCCCAGCGGAGCGTGCGCCGGACCCGGGAGAAGTAGGTCGTCCCGGGCACCTGGGCGAGGTGCACGCCCTCGGCGGCGCGCCGGATCACCACCCGCTGGCTGGGCTCCAGCGTGGTCACCTGCTGGCCGTCCACCGACACCAGGAGGTTCTTCTTCCACCCCTCGATCGGCTCGATGGCCACCTCCGCGGAGCCGGGAATCACGAAGGGCCGGACGGCGAGGGTGTGGGCGCAGATGGGGGTCAGGACGATGCCGTTCACGCCGGGGGCCACGATCGGCCCGCCGGCGCTCAGCGAGTATGCGGTGGACCCGGTGGGGGTGGCCACGATGAGGCCGTCGGCGCTGTAGGGCCCGACCCGCTCGCCGTTGACCGTCACGTCGAGCCGGATCATCCGGGCCACCCCGCTCTTGTGGATGACCACGTCGTTGAGCGCCATGGGGAGCTGGCGCACCCGGGCCCCGTGGATGGCGGACGCGAGGGTCTGACGTACCTCCACGGGGCAGCTGCCGTCCAGCAGGGCCTCGAGGGCCCCTTCGTAGTCGTCGCGCGTGGCGGCCGTCAGGAAGCCGACCCGGCCGAGGTTGATCCCCAGGATGGGGACGGGCCGCCCGCCCAGGAGCCGGGCGCCCCGCAGCATCGTCCCGTCCCCGCCCAGCGAGACCATGGCGTCCAGGTGGGCCTTGGCCAGCGGGCCGGTGGGCCCGCTCCAGACCTCGGCCAGTTCCGGTTCGCAGAGCAGTTCGCTGTGGCGGGTGGCGGCCACTTCGGCGACCCGCGCCAGGACGGCGGGGAGCCCCTGGTACCGCGCGTTGCCGACGACCCCGACGATCATCGGGGCTCGAGGCTCTCCTCGTGATGGATGGCGCGGATGCGGCGCGCGAGCCCGTCGCCCGTGAGCCCGAATCGGGCCAGCTGGCGGGCGCGGGGGGCGTGTTCGTGCAGCTGGTCCGGGACCCCGATCGGCACCACGCGGACTTCGGGATGGCTCGCCTGCAACTGCCCGGCCAGGTAGGCCCCGAACCCGTTCACGACCGTTCCCTCCTCCACCGTGACGAGGGTGCGGCAGGTCAGGGCGAGCGTCTCCAGCATGGCGGCGTCGTGCGGCTTCAGAAACCGGCAGTTCACCACCGCCGGCGAGAACCCCTCGGCCGCGAGCTGCTCCGCAGCCTCGAGCGCCGGATCCACCATGGTGCCGACGGCCAGGATGGCCAGGTCGCGCCCCTCGCGGAGCAGGTCCCAGGTGCCGTAGGGCACGGGGGCGATGCTGGCCGGATCAGCCGCCTCGCGCGGGGCCTTGTCCCGCGGATACCGGGTGCAGAACGGCCCGCCCTGGTGGGTGAGCGCGGTGCGCAGGAGCCCGATCAGCTCATCGCCGTCCCGGGGGGCGGTCACCGTCATCCCGGGCACCGCCAGCATGTAGGCGATGTCGTAGAGGCCCATGTGGGTCTGCCCGTCCTCGCCCACCAGGCCCGCCCGATCCATGCAGAAGACCACCGGCAGCTCCTGCACGGCCACGTCATGGATGATGTTGTCGTAGGCCCGCTGGAGGAACGTACTGTAGATCGCGCAGACCGGCCGGACCCCCTGGGTCGCGAGCCCGCCCGCGAAGGTCACGCCGTGCCCTTCCGCGATGCCCACGTCGAAGAACCGCTCGGGCCAGGCCTCCTGGAACACGCTGGTCCCGGTCCCCGAGGGCATCGCGGCCGTGATCACCACGAAGTCGGGGTACTCCGCCGCCAGGGCCGCGATCCCTTCGCCGAAGATCTGGGTCCAGGTCGGAGGGCCCGACGACTTCTTGCGGGCCTCGCCGGTCACCGGGTCGTAGGCGGCCAGGCCGTGCCACTTCTCGCGGTTCTGCTCGGCGAAGGCGAAGCCCTTCCCCTTCTCGGTGAGCACGTGCACCACCCGCGGTCCCTCCAGCCCCCGCACGAACCGCAGGGTGTCGGTCAGCTGGTCGAGGTCGTGCCCGTCGATGGGGCCGAAGTAGCGGAACCCCAGCTCTTCGAAGAACATCCCGGCGGAGAAGAGGTTCTTGGCGCTCTCCTCGACGTTCTTGGCGAACTCCACCACGCCGGGCCCGAACACGTCGCCCAGGCGGATGGTGATCCCCTTGATCCGTTCGCGGAGCCGGTTGGTGAGCGGCGCGGCGACGATGCGGCCCAGGGTCTTGCTGATGGCCCCCACGTTGGGCGAGATGGACATCCCGTTGTCGTTGACGATCAGGATGATGTCCCGGTCGGAGTGGCCGGCGTTGTTCATCCCCTCGTACGACAGCCCGCAGGTGAGCGCCCCGTCGCCCACCACCGCCACCACCTTGTGGTCGAGCCCCATCAGGTCCCGGGCGGTCGCCATCCCCAGGGCGGCCGACATCGCGGTCCCGGCGTGACCCGCGCCGAAGTGGTCGTGGGGGTTCTCGCTGCGCCGCAGGAACCCCGAGAGCCCGTCCTCGGTGCGCAGGGTCGGGAACCGCTCGTTCCGGCCGGTGAGCAGCTTCCAGGCGTAGGCCTGGTGCCCCACGTCCCACACCACCTTGTCGGTCGGGGAATCGAGCTCGTAGAGCAGCGCGATGGCGAGCTCGACGCAGCCGAGGCTCGCCCCGATGTGGCCCCCCGTGTTGGACACGCAGTCGATGAGCCGCTCCCGGATCTCCTGGGCCAGGGCCGGGAGCTGCTCCCGGTCGAGGCGCTTGAGGTCGTCGGGGCCGTGGATGGCGGCGAGCAGGCTCATCGGCGCAGGTCCTTGGGCGGGCGGGTCAGGAGGTTCGCTCCACAATATAACGCGCCAGTCCGAGCAGGGTTTCGGCCCGGAGCCCGCTCCCCGTCAGGTGTTCCGCCGCCTGCCGGCCGTGGCGCCGGGCCTCGGCCCGGGCTCCCTCCACCCCCAGCAGGGCGACGTAGGTGCTCTTGGCGAGGGCCTGGTCCCGCCCCGCCGTCTTCCCCAGCTGGGCGCTGCTGGCGGTGGCGTCGAGGACGTCGTCCGCGATCTGGAATGCCACCCCGATCTCCCGGCCGAAGCCGCGGAGCGCCTCCAGCGCGGGGGCGGAGGCCCGGGCGGCGAGCCCGCCCAGCACGCAGCAGGCCTCGATCAGGGCCCCCGTCTTCCGGCGGTGGATGCCGGCCAGGGTGGCGAGGTCCACCGTGCGGTGCTCGGCTTCCAGATCCTGCCACTGTCCCCCGACCATCCCGCGCAGGCCACCCGCCTCGAGCAGCACGTCGGCCATGGCGGCCGCGGCCGGCGGGTCGAGGCCGAGTTCCGCGGCCGCCTCCGTCAGCGCCTCGACCGCCACCGGCACCAGGATCCAGCCCGCGGTGGCGGCGGTGGGGACGTCGAACCGCTTGTGGGTGGTGGGCCGGCCCCGGCGCTGGTCGTCATCGTCCATGCAGGGGAGGTCGTCGTGCACCAGGGAGTAGGTGTGCACGATCTCCACGGCGGTCCCCAGTCCGCCGATGGCGGGCGACCCTCCGCCGGCGCTCCGGTAACTGGCCAGCACCAGGGCGGGCCGCACCCGCTTGCCCGGCGTGCGCAGCGCGTAGGCCAGCGCCTCCCCCAGCCGTCCCGGGTGGTCGGCCGCGAGCCGTGCCGCCCACCCGTCGAGCCGGTCATCGCACAGGGCCCGCGCCTCCTGCAGGACGTCGAGCGAACCCGGATCAGACATCCAGGTCGGTGATCCGCAGTTCGCCCTCGGCGTCCTCCAGCACGCGCTGCACCCGGAGTTCCGCGTCCTGGACCCGCGCGCGCGCCTCGCGCAGCACCGCCACGCCCTCCTCGAACAGCGCGAGGGCGCGGTCGAGGTCGGTGTCCTCGGCCTCGAGCGCCCGGACGATCTCCTCCAGCCGGCGGAGCACGGCGTGGAGCGGGGCGGCGTCGGTCATGCGGGTCCCTCCGAGGTGGCCTTCACCTCGCCGTCGGCGACGCGGAGCCGGAAGCGGGTGCCGGGGCCGAGGTCGGCGAGGCGACGGAGCACCCGGCCGTCGGGGCCGCGGGCCACGCTGTAGCCCCGCTCGAGGACCCGGAGCGGGCTCAGCGCGTCGAGCCGGGCTCCCAGGCCGGCCACCTGATCGCGCGGCCGGGCGAGTCGCCGCTCGATGGCGTGGCGCAGGCGGTCGTCCGCGCGGAACAGCCGCTCGGTCACCAGGGCCGTGCGGCGCCGGAGGCCGCCCGCCAGGCGCTCGCCCAGGGCGCCGATCCGGTGCCGCCGTTCGGCCACGTCCGGCAGGGCCTGTTCCATGGCGGCCGTCGGGGTCGAGGCGCTCAGGTCGGCCACCAGGTCCACCAGGCACCGGTCGGTCTCATGGCCGACCGCCGAAATCACCGGGACCCGCACCGCGGCGACGGCCCGGCAGACCGCCTCCCGGTCGAACACGGCCAGGTCCTCCCGCGCCCCGCCCCCGCGGCCCAGGATGCAGAGATCCGCGGGCAGCCGGTTCACCAGCGCCAGGGCCTGCAGCAGGGTCCGCTCCGCGGCGTCGCCCTGCACCGTGGCGCCGACCACCAGGAGCCGCACCGCGGGCCAGCGCCGCCGGGCCACGGCCGCCATGTCGCGCAGGGCGGCGCCGTCGACGCTGGAGACGATCGCGATGACCGCGGGATCGGGGGGCAGCGGCCGGCGGCGTCCCGGGTCGAGCAGCCCGTCGCGGGTCAGGGCTTCCCGGGTGCGCAGGAGTTCGAGCTGGCGGGCGCCCACGCCGGCGGTCGGCAGGACCTTGACGGCGGTGAACTGCAGCTCGCCGCGGTCGGCCCAGACATCGGGCCGGGCCAGCAGGTACACCTCGGTGCCGGCGGCGGGCGCCCGGCGGTGGCGCGAGGCGTTGGCCTTCCACATGACGCAGCGGATCTGGGCGTCGGCGTCGCGCAGCGTGAAGTACCAGTGCCCGCTGCGGTGCACCTTGACCTCGCCCAGCTCCCCGGCGATCCAGACCTGGCCCAGGGCGCTGCGGACGCCGGTGCGGACCGCCCCCACCGCTTCCGACACGGTCCACGCCCGGTCGGCGGCGCGCCCGGCCGCGGGCCGCTCCCCCGCCGGGTCACCGCCCGCGCCGCCGAACAGGTCGTCGCCGCCGGGCCCGGGCGTCATGGTCACCCCGTGGCCTGCCGCACCGCCTGCAGGGTGTTGGCCAGCAGCATGGCGATCGTCATCGGCCCCACGCCGCCCGGGACGGGAGTGATGGCGCCCGCCACCTCGGCCACCGGCCCGAAGTCCACGTCCCCCACCAGCCGCGAGCCCTTGGGGTGGTCGGGATCGTCCACCCGGTTGATTCCCACGTCGATCACGACCGCGCCCGGCGCCACCATGTCGGCCGTGACCAGTCGGGCCTTCCCGATGGCCACCACCAGGATGTCGGCGCTGCGGGTCACGGCGCCCAGATCCTTCGTGCGGGAATGACAGACCGTGACGGTCGCGTTCCCGCCGGGGGCGTCCTGCAGGAGCAGGTTCACCATGGGCCGGCCGACGATGGTGGATCGGCCGACCACCACGGCGTGGGCGCCCTTGGTCTCGATCCCGTTCCGGATCAGGAGCTGCTGCACGCCATACGGCGTCGCGGGGCGGAAGGCGGTGGGGTCCCCCAGGACCAGCTTGCCCACGTTGACCGGGTGGAAGCCGTCCACGTCCTTGGCCGGGTCCATCCGGCGCAGCACGGTGTCGGCGTGGATGTGCTTCGGGAGGGGCAGCTGCACCAGGAACCCGTGGATCGTCGGGTCGGCGTTGAGCCGGTCGATGGTGGCCAGCAGCTCCTCCTGCGAGGCCTCCGCGGGGAGCCGGACCGTCTCCGACTTCATCCCCGCTTCCTCGCAGGCCCGTCCCTTGTTGCGGACATAGACCTGGCTGGCGGGGTCCTCCCCCACCAGCACCACCGCCAGGCCGGGCTGGATCCCCCGGCGGGCGAGAGCCGCCACCTCCTCGGCGACCTCGGCCCGGATGGTCCGGCCCAGGGCGGCGCCGTCCAGCAGCCGGGCGCTCACTTGGCGTAGTCCACGGTCCGGGTCTCGCGGATCACCACCACCCGGATCTGGCCAGGGTACTGGAGCTCCCCCTCGATGCGCCGGGCGATCTGCTCGGCCAGCGCCACGGTCGCCGTATCGTCGACCTTCTCCGGTGTCACGATCACGCGCACCTCCCGCCCTGCCTGGATGACATTGGTCTTCTCCACCCCGTCGAATTCGTTGGCGATCTCCTCCAGCCGGGTGAGCCGCTTCACGTAGCTCTCGAACGCCTCGCGCCGGGCGCCGGGCCGGGCCCCGCTCATCGCGTCGGCGGCCTGGACCAGCACCGACTCCGCGGTCTCGTGGGGCACGTCGTCGTGGTGGGCCTGGATGCAGTTGATCACCGCGGGCTGCTCGCCGTACTTGCGGGCCATCTCGACGCCCAGCTCGACGTGGGTGCCCTCGCTCTCGTGGGTGAGCACCTTGCCGATGTCGTGCAGCAGCCCGCCCCGCTTGGCCAGCGCGACGTCGAGCCGCAGCTCGCCCGCCATCATGCCGGCCAGCCAGGCGACCTCCTTCGAGTGCTCGTAGATGTTCTGCCCGTACGAGGTACGGTAGCGCATCCGGCCGATCAGTCTGATCAGCTCCGGGTGCAGCCCGTGGATCCCGGTCTCGTAGGCGGCCTGCTCGCCCAGTTCCACCAGTTCGGCGTCGAGCTGCTTGCGGATCTTGGCCACGATCTCCTCGATGCGGCCCGGCTGGATCCGCCCGTCGGTGATCAGCGCCTCGAGGGCCCGTTTGGCCACCTCGCGGCGGATCGGGTCGAAGCAGGAGACCACGACCGTGTCCGGGGTGTCGTCGATGATGACGTCCACCCCGGTGGCGGTCTCGAAGGCGCGGATGTTCCGGCCTTCGCGCCCGATGATCCGGCCCTTCATCTCGTCGCTGGGGAGCGCCACCGCGGCCACGGTGGACTCGGCGGTGTGTTCGGCGGCCATGCGCTGGGCCGCCATGGCGATGATCCGCCGGGCCTCGCGGTCGGCGCCGCGCCGGGCTTCTTCCTTGATGTCCCGCGCCAGCGCAGCCGCCTGGCCCCGGGCCTCGTCCTCCACCCGCTGCAGGAGTTCCCGGCGCGCCTCGTCCCGGGAGAGCCCCGCCACCCGTTCCAGCCGGGCCTGCTGCTCGTCCACCAGCGCCTGCACCGACTGCCGGCGGGCCTCGAGGGTCTGCTCCTGTTCAACCAGGCCGGCCGCCCGCCCGGCCAGGTCCTGCTCCCGCCGGTCGAGGTCGCCGGCGCGCCGGGTCAGTCCCTTTTCGGCCTCATCGGCCCGGCGTTCGACCCGCTCGATCTCCTCCCGGCGCTGGCGGATCTCCTGTTCCACCTCTTCGCGGGCGCGGAGGGCCTCCATCTTGCCCTCCACCACCGCGGAGGTCTTCAGCCCCTCGGCCTCCTTGCGGGCCTCGAGCAGGAGCTGCTCCCCCTCCCGTCGGGCCGTGGCGAGCAGCTCGGCGGCCGTCTGCCGGCGCGCCCGAAGGACCAGCCAGAAACTCCCGGCCGCCGCCAGGAGGCCGAGCACCACGCCCGCAACGAAGGGCAGGGCCGAAGAAAACATGGCTCTATCTCCACACGCGGCCCCGATCGCGCCGCGGTCATGGTCATCCCTCGCCGTCGGAGCCGGAGGCGGCCCCGCGCCGGGTGGAGGGCAAGGCA
>JBFILX010000088.1:0-8300 GCA_041612035.1 Gemmatimonadales bacterium
GGCCCGCGTCGTGGAGCCACGCGTCGTAGTGGTCGGCCGGGGGAGCGGGCGCGCGGTAGAGTTCGGCGAGCCAGGCATCGAGCGCCGGGTCGCCGCCCAGCCAGTGGCGGCCGATCTCCCACAGCTCGAGCATGGCGGGCTGGGCCAGCGACACCCCGTAGCGCGCGTCGCCCCGCGCGGGGTAGGTGAGGTCGGGAAGCGCGGTGCGCACGGGGCCCAGCAGGGCGGCCCGGAAGTGCCGGCGCAGTTCGGGGTCGTCCAGCAGGTCCACGCCCAGCAGCCGGGCCCATTGCATGCCCTGCATCAGGCCGCGCAGGGCGAAGAGGTGGTAGTTCTCGCCCTCGTGCCAGAGACCGTCCTCGCCGAATCCGTCGGCCAGGTGGCCCAGCAGCCCGGTGCGCGACTCGATCGCCGACTGGGCCAGCTCCTCGTCGCCGAACCAGACGGCCACCGCCGTGAGCGCGGCCGCGTGCCAGGTCTGGCGGTTGGACAGTCCCTCGTTGAACTCGCCGATCAGGTGGGCGGCCTCGTCGGCCACCGTGTTCACTCCCTCCACCGCCGGCTCGGGAAGCCGGCCGGCGGTCTGCAGGAGGTGGGCGGCGGCGAGGTAGCTCGTGAGCCAGAGCGACTCGAGATAGGTGGAGAAGAAGAGCCGGCCGGGCCCCAGCACGTTGTCGCGGTTGGGCAGGTCCAGGTAGATGGCGCCGTAGGCCTCGAGCAGCTCCACCGCGCGGCCCCCCGCGTCCTCCCGGTCGGCCACGGCCGCCAGGAGGCTCAGGTCGGCGGCCCGCTCCGCCAGCCAGAGATGCCGGGCCCGGGCCCAGTGGCGGTGGTGCCGCTCGCCCCGGCAGACCTGCCCGCACACCGGGCACCGATGCTCCGCCGGCGACCACGGGTCGAAGGCGAGGGCCCGGCCGTCGACGGGGCAGACCCCGCCGTCCCGCGAGAGCAGCGCCTTGACCCGGGGGACCTCCCCGCCCTCGTCCACCAGCCGCCGGGTGCGCTGATCGAGTCGCGCGAGCAGGCCCCGGAGATCACCGTCGCCGGCGATCGCCTCGCGCAGGGCGGCCAGCTGCTCGGGGCTCAGCACGGCCGGGTCACGGCGCCGGCTCCGCGGGACCCTCCCACGCCCGGAGCCAGGTCTCGTGCTCGACGCCCAGGGCGTCGGCGATCCGGTTGATGTAGTTGAAGTACCCGATCACCTGGGCCGCGTCGTGGATGCCGCGATCGCCGAAGCCGGCGCGGCGGAGCGGTGCCAGCGCCTCGGCGGTGAGCCCCCCCGGATCCCGGGTCACCGCCTCGGCGAAGTCGCACAGGGCCCGGTCGGCGTCGCCCAGCGCGGCCTCGCGCCAGTCGCGGGCCACCTGCGCCACGAAGCGGTCGGCGCGCTCGTCGTCCGCCAGTCCGAAATCGGCGACCTCGGCACGGAGGTCGTGGGCGTGGGCGCGGATTCAGTAGTGGCACCCGTTGGTCCGGGACACCACCACCGCCAGCAGCTCCCGTTGCCCCCGGGACAGCGGCGACTCGCCGTACATGACGGACAGGTAGAAGTCCATCGCCGTGCGGAGCACCCGGGGATTGGGGCTCATGACGGACACGATGTTCCAGATCCGCCCTGCCCGCCGGAGCGCCCGGTCGTACTCCGCCCGGAGCGGGCCCTCGGCCTCCTCCGGGGTCACCGTCCGGATCCAGGGCGTCACCGGCTCACCACCCCTGCCGGTCGCGCAGCGAGGTGACGTGGGCCACGTGGTGCGGGCCGTGCCAGCCGTAGAGCGCCAGCAGCCAGTCCAGTGTCCGCATCCCGCTCTCGGGGTGCGTGAAGCGGCGGCCGAAGTCGGCCTCCGACATCGCGCGCAGGAGTGCGACCCAGCGGATGTGCAGCGCGTCGAGCAGGTCGAGCGAGGGCGCCACCGGGAGGCGCGTGTCGGGCAGGGTCGCCCACCGGGCCTCCTCGTAGGTCTTCACGGTGGGCTCCTCCTCGGTGAGAGCGAGCTTGAACCGCACGTAGGCGTTGACGTGGCTGTCGGGCACGTGGTGGGTCACCTGCCGTACCGTCCACCCGTCCGGGCGGTAGGGCGTATCGAGCTGCCCGTCGTCCAGCCCCGTCACCGCGTCGCGCAGGCGGGCGGGCGTGGCGGCGATGGCGTCGATCAGTTCCCGCCGGGCCGCGGCGGTCATGGTGGCCGGGGGAGTGAACGGGCCGATGGGATAGCGGAGATCCATCACGCACCTCCTCGAGGGCGGCGCCTCCGGCGCCACAGCGCGGCGTACAGGAGCACGTTCAGCAGCAGGGCGCCGGCGCCCAGCGCGGCCTGGAGGCCGGGCGTGAGTCCGGCGGGGTAAATGACCGGCAGCAGGTAGTGCTCGATGAACCCGCCGCCGTACCCCGCCTCGCCGGCCAGCCGGCGAAAGCGGTTTTCCAGCGGCGTGAGCGGGCAGATCTTCCCGGCGAGTGCAACGTATACGCCCCACGCGACGCAGGCCACGTGCAGCGGCCAGAGCCGAGGCCAGCGGATGACCGCCAGGGCGCCCGCCACGACGAACAGCAGGAACAGCCCGTGCAGGAGCACGGTGAGGTCGGCGAGGAGGGCGTACGGCACGGCGGGGACCGGGGCGACCGGCGCGGCTCAGTGGTGCCGGTGGGACCCGTGCCCCATCTCGATCCCGGCCATGTTCCGGAGCAGGTTGTCGAGATAGGCGCGATAGACCGGATCGGCGGGGTCCACCCCGGGCCAGGCCTCGCCGCGGTCGGGGGTGAAGAGCCCGGCGACCGCCCCCATGCCCCCGTAGGGGATGGTCGCGCCGGTGGGGTTGTCGTAGTGGACCGTCACCCGGTACACGTGGTCGGGCCGGATGTGGACGCCGAGCCGGTACCACCGGTAGAGCCGGCCCACCGGGAGCCGGATCACCGTCCCGTCGGGCCGCCGTTCCGGCACCTGGTGCCAGACGGTGTCGCCGCTGGTCAGGTCCACCAGCTCGATGGCGGTGGCGTAGTCGTGCAGGTGGCCCCCCAGCCCGACGATCGTCCCCGGCACGGCGGGCGAGCTCTCCCAGCTGTGGGCCGATCGGCCCGGGGGGAGGTCGAAGTCCTTGCGACCGCCCTCGCCCCCGAGCGGGAACTTGACGTCCATCACCCACGGATAGCCGCGAACCAGCGGCAGGAGCCGGCCTGGCCGTACGTACCCGAACACCACCCGCGGAGTCAGCCGGCGGGGCACCGCCTCGGGGTTGGCGATCATGGCGTAGGCGATGTAGCGCTCCCCCTCAGGCACCGGCATCCCGATCAGGTACCGGGGCACCGAGGGGTGCGGGGTTTCCTTGCTGGCCGCCATGATGTGCAGCGGGAGCGGGAGGAACAACTCCCGCCGGTCGGGGTCGGTGAGGTTGAAGTGGTGCAGCCGGTCGGCCGGCATCACCCGGCCCGTTTCATCGACCACCTCCACCCGGAACCGGTGCAGCGCGACGTCGAAGGGAATGCGCGCCCGGTGCATGGGCGACCGCCGCATCCCGCCGGCCGGCACCTCGACGGGCGCCAGCTCGATCACCAGTTCGCCCGCCGCCTCGTCCACCCGGGCGACCGCCGGCGGCAGGGTGTCCACGTCGGCCGGCCCGAACCGGATGGTGTCCGCCGCCACCAGCGCCGCGGCCAGCGCCAGGCCGATCACGGGGTGGCCCGGGCGTCCGGCTTGCCCTCCACCGGGTTGTCGTAGAACCGGGTGGTCGGGTAGGCGAAGTCGATGTCGTCCCGCTCCCCGAAGGCCGCCAGCACGTCTTCCCAGATCGCCTCGGTGGTGGTCCGCCGCTGGCGCGGATTGCAGAGATAGCGCAGGGTGAGCAGCACCCCGCTCGACTCCACGGTGGTGATCACCGCGGGCGCTCCCGCCATGCGGGTGATGGCGTAGGCGGAGGTCTGCAGCCGCTCGGTCACCTCGTCGGCCGGGAGGGCGCGGCGGGTCACGATCTCCTCCAGGAGGCGCTTGGCCGCGCGCCAGTCGCTCTCGAAGGTGATCAGCACCGGCACCTCGTTCCAGATGAAGGGGAAGGCCGAGTCGTAGTTGGCCTGCGGCTCGGTGAACACCTTCCCGTTGGGGATGTGCACGATGCGGCCCGTGGGCTGCTCGGCCTTCACCCAGTTGCCGATCTCCATCAGGGAGAACTGGAACACCCGGATGTCCACCACGTCCCCGGCGTGGCCGCTGATCTGGACCCGGTCGCCCAGCTTGAAGGGCCGCCGCCAGAGAATGAAGATCCAGCCCGCGAAGTTGGTCACCGGTTCCCGCAGCGCGATCGCCAGGGCGGCCGTGAGCAGGCCCAGGAAGGTGCCCAGCCGCGCCACTCCGCTCGACCAGATCCAGCCGACCAGGATGACGGTGAGGATCGCGGTGGCGTAGGTGAGCCCCTTGCGCCACCGGTACCGGGCTTCCGGGTCGTCCACCTGGGTCAGGACCAGGCGGAGCGCCAGCCACCGGCCGCCCAGCAGGACGGCCAGCAGCACCACCGTGTTGAGCAGCTGCTCCCGGATGGCCGGGTCGAGGTCGCCGAACTGCCGGAACAGGGATTCCACGCCGGTCAGCCGCCCGACTCACCCACCTGCCGGACCCGGAAGGCCGGGGCGGTGTAGCCGGGAGGGACGCTCCCCTCGGGCAGGGTGATGGCATTGCCGTCGCGGATGGCGGTGAACGCGGGGGAGGTGATCTCCACCCCGGCCTCGGCGAACACGTCCTGCACCCGCTCGTTCATCCGCGACAGGATCACCCGGAGCCGGCTCGACTCGCGGATGTAGGCGTTGAGTTCGTAGGCCGGGTAGTAGTCGTTGAGCCCGGTCTGCAGCACGAACGGCGCGGGGTCCTTGAGCACCCCCTCGGTCGTCTGGGCCGCCTTCACCAGCAGGTCGTGCACCTTCCGCCACGGCACGTCGTAGCCGATGGTGACCGTGGTCTGCATGATGATCCCGGTGCTCTGGGCCATGGTGGTGAAGTTGAGCACCTCGGAGCTCATCACCGTGCTGTTCGGGATGGTGACCTCGACGTTGTACACGGTGCGGACCTTGGTCACCAGCAGGGTGCGGGCGACCACGTCGCCCAGGGTGCCGCCGATCTTCACCCGGTCGCCGATCTGGAAGGCCCGGGTGTAGGTGAGGAGGGACCCCGCCACCAGGTTGGCGACGGCTCCCGTCGAGCCCAGGGAGAACAGCACGCCCACGAACAGCGAGACGCCCTTGAAGGCATCGGACTTCGCGCCCGGCAGGTAGGGGAAGAGCACGATCAGGGCGAACGCCAGCACCAGGAACCGCACCAGCTTGTAGGTCGGCTCCGCCCAGTCCTTGTCGAACCCGCCGAACGAGATCGCCCCCGATCCGATCGCCCCGAAGATGAAGTGGATCGTCCGGAGCACGTACCGGGTGACGATGACGATGATGGCGATGAAGAACAGGTTGGGCAGGTAGCTGGCGATGTTGCGGCCCACGATCCCCAGCGGGTGCAGCACGTAGTCCAGGATCCGGCCCGACGCCTCCTGGGTCCAGGGGAAGAAGCTCAGCACCAGGACCAGGTAGAAGTAGAGCAGGATCGCCCAGACCACGACCTGCAGACCCCGCGCGACGATGAGCAGGGCGTCGGCGATGCGGTCGGCGGAGAGCAGTTCCAGCTGCTGGATCTTGAGCGAGGGCAGCCGCTGGGACTGCCGGAGGAGGCTGATCATCGCCTCCAGTCGCCGGAACACCCGGAGCACCAGCCACCCCAGCGCCACCAGGGCGGCGGTGGTGAGCAGGGTGAAGAGCAGACCCAGCCCGAACCGCTCCAGCCGCCAGCGCAGGGAGCCCTTCGTGAAGGCGTCCCCCAGCGCCGTCAGGTACCCGGCCGCCAGCTCCGCCCGGGGCACCCCGGCCATCCGGGCGTCCTCCTCCAGCACCGCCATCAGCACCCGGTCGCCGGCGACGATGAGCGACTGGCCCTCCTCCTCCACCACCGACAGGGTGTCGGCGCCGGCCCGGAGCCCCCGGCTCGCCTCGGTCACCCGCCCGCTGATCGCCTCGGCCCGCTCGGCGGCGGTCATCGGCCCCAGCCGGGCGTAGACCCGGAACAGGGTGTCCCCCCCGACCACGACCGGCTGACCGGCCAGCCGGAGCGTGTCGGCCGACGGCGTCACCGGCGCGCTGGTGTCGGCGGGGGGCGCGGGGGGTGGTGCGGCCTGGGTCGGGGTCGGGGTCTGGGCCCGGGCCGGCATGGCGGCGAGCCAGAGCCCGAGGGTGAGCGCAACCAGCGCCCGGCGGAAGCGTGTCGTGCTGGGGGAGTGCATCGGTGAGTCCCGTCGTTCGGTTGGAGGCGCCGCGACGGCGCCCCTGAGAATCGGCCTCCGCCCCGGCGGTGTCAACGGACCCGCGCGACAGGCCCGGCCGGGGCTTAGCTTTCAGCCCATGTCCACCCGTCATGCCGCCCTCGCCCTCGTCACCACGCTGGCCGCCGCCGGCTGCAGCCGGGGGATCCGGGTCGCCACCCACTACGACCCTTCCGCCGCCACCCTGGAGACCACCTACCGGGCCTGGGCCTGGCTCCCGCCCCCGGACGGCGCCGACGAGCGCCCGGCCGCGGCGACCTACGGGACCCTGGTGCGGGAGGCGGTCGAGGACGCGCTGGCCGACCGGACCTTCCAGCGCGTCGAGCCCCCGGCCTCGTTCCTGGTCGGCTGGCACCTGACCGACGACGAGCCGGTCCCGTCTGCCCTCCTCAACGCCTACTACGGCTACACCTGGGGCCGCTGGTTCCCGGGAGGCGGGGTCACCTTCCAGGGGGGCTACCGGGCGGAGGTCGCCGCGGGCACCCTGGTGATCGACGTGGTGGACGGCCGGGCCCGGGAGCTCATCTACCGGGGCCTGGCCCGGGTGGAACTCCACCGGCTCCGCGACGACGCGGCCCGCCGCCGGGTCCTGGCGGAGGTGGTGCCGCGGATGCTGGAACGCTTCCCCCGCCGCTGAGCGGCCGTTACTCCAGCTCCCGCCCCCGGGTTTCGGGCAGCCGCAGGATCAGGACGCCCGCCGCCACGTAGCAGAGGGCCGTCGCTCCCAGGGCCGGGCCCAGCCCCGTGGCGTCCGCCAGCGCCCCGATCGTGAAGGGGGCCGCGGCCGACACGGCGCGCCCCGTGTTGTAGCAGAGGCCCTGGGCCGTGCCGCGGATCGCGGTGGGGAACAGCTCGGCCAGCATCGCGCCGAAGACGCTGAAGTAGCCGTGGCCGAAGAAGCCGATCAGCGGCCCGAGCAGGAGGAGCGCGGTGGCGTCCCGCGCGGCACCGCCGTAGAGCGGCACCAGCACCGCCGACGACAGCACGAAGGCGATGAAGACCGGGCGCCGGCCGAAGCGGTCAGCCAGGAAGCCGAAGGAGAGGTACCCCGCCAGCGCCCCCAGCTGCATCGGCACGATCCACCCCGACGACCGCACCACCCCCAGCCCGGCCCCGCCCTCCGCCGCGGGGGCGGCGAGGAAGGTCGGCACCCAGGTGAAGAGCCCCCAGTAGGCGAACATGAGGAAGGTGGCGAGGGAGGTCGCCACCACGGTGCGGGCGAGCAGCGGCGGGCGGAGAATCCGCCGCAGCGCTCCCATCCCCGCGCCGGCCCCGGCGACCGGCACCCACTGGTCCGGCTCGGGCACCCGCCGCCGGACCCAGAAGGCGAGCAGGGCCGGCAGGATGCCGATGACGAACAGGGGCCGCCAGCCCCAGGCCGGCAGCACCAGCGCGGCCAGCAGAGCGGCCAGGATGTAGCCGACCGCCCAGCCCGACTGCATGATCCCGATCGCCTTCCCGCGGGGCGCCGCGGGCCAGGTCTCAGCCACCAGTACTGACCCGGCCGACCACTCGCCGCCCAGCCCCACCCCCACCAGGGTGCGCCACACCACCAGGGCGGTGACGCTCTGGGCGGTGGCCGTGAGCCCGGTAAACAGGGAATAGGTGAGGATCGCGACCTGCAGCATGCGGGCCCGGCCGAACCGGTCGGCCAGCATCCCGAAGGCGATCCCGCCCGCAGCCGAACTGACCAGGGTGACCGAGGCCAGCGCGCCGGCGCCCGCGGCGCTCAGCCCGAACTCCGCCCGGATCGCGCTGAGCGCGAAGGCGTAGAGCATGACGTCCATCGCGTCCAGGGTCCACCCGGCGGTGGACGCGACCAGCACCCGCCACTCGCGCGGGCCCACGGCGCGATCCCACGGCACCCCGGCCCCTCCCGATCCGCCGTCGGTCATGGTTGCCAACCCCTCCGTGGCCCGCTTTCGTTTCCCGCCATGTCCCGCCCCGCGGCCGCGCCTGCGCCC
>JBFILX010000089.1:0-8274 GCA_041612035.1 Gemmatimonadales bacterium
AACCTCGGCGCCACGAACCTGTACCGCGCCCTGGGCTGGAAGTACGCCGTCCCGGTCGGGCTGTTCGACATGGCCAAGGGGGCGGTGCCGGTGATGCTGTTCGCCCCCCTGGCCGGGGTGGCCGCCGCCGGGGCGCTGGGACTGGGTGCCGCCGCCATCGTGGGTCACGTCTTCTCGGTGTTCGTGAAGTTCCGGGGCGGCAAGGGCGTGGCCACGAGTGCCGGCGTGGTGCTGGGGCTGGCCCCGCTGGCCTTCGCCGTCTCGGGAGCGGTCTGGGCCCTCACGGTGTGGGCGAGCGGCTACGTCTCGCTGGGGAGCGTTCTCGCCGCCCTGGCCTTCCCGGCCGCCGTCGCGCTGCTGTATCCCGGGCGACCCCAGACCTTCTGGTTCGGGCTGGTGATCGCGGTGATGATCGTGGCGTTCCATCAGGCCAACATCCGCCGCCTGGTGCGGGGCACCGAGAACCGGTTCGGCCGACGGCGCGCGGGCCAGGGGAACGGGGGGAGCGAGGGGGCCCCGACCCCGTGACGGTCTGCGGCGTGCTGGGTGCGGGGAGCTGGGGCACCACCCTGGCCGACCTGCTGGCCCGCAACGGGCACCGGGTGACCCTCTGGGCCTACGAGGCCGAGGTCGTGGCCCAGATCAACGCCGAGCGGGTGAACGGGGTCTTCCTCCCGGAGTGCCGCCTGCACGAGCAACTCCGGGCGACGGCCGATCCGGTGGAGGCGGTTCAGGGGGCGGACCTGGTGCTCTCGGTGGCGCCCAGCCATGCGGCGCGTTCGGTGCTCGGCACCGTGGCCCGCGACCTGCCGGCCGGGGTGCTGGTGGTGAGCGCCACCAAGGGGATCGAGACCGACACCCTCGACCGGATGTCCCAGGTGGCCGCGGAAGTGATTCCCCAGGCCAGGTTCGTGACCCTGTCGGGGCCCAGCTTCGCGCTGGAGGTTTTCCAGGGCCAGCCGACCGCCATCGTGGCGGCGTCCCCCGACGGCGACGCGACCCGCGCGGTGCAGGAGGCGTTCTCGTCCTCCCGCTTCCGGGTCTATTCCAACACCGACGTGGTGGGGACCGAGCTGGGTGGCTCGCTGAAGAACGTCATCGCCATCGCGGCCGGCATCCTGGAGGGCCTGGGTCTGGGCCACAACCCGCGGGCCGCCCTGCTCACCCGCGGGCTGGCCGAGATGACCCGGCTGGGCGTGGCGGAGGGCGCCCAGCCCCTGACCTTCGCGGGGCTGGCCGGCCTGGGCGACCTCGTGCTCACCGCGTTCGGCCATCTGAGCCGCAACCGGTCGCTGGGCGAGGCGATCGGGAAGGGGGCGACCCTGCAGGGCTACCTGGCGGCCAAGCGCAGCGTGGCGGAAGGGGTGAACACCACCCGGGCCGCGCTGCGGCTGGCCGAGCGGGCCGGGGTCGAGCTGCCGATCGCGGCCAAGGTGTCGGAGGTGCTGTTCGACGGGAAGGACCCCCGAGCGGGCATCGGGGAGCTGATGGAACGAACCCTCAAGGCGGAACAGTGGTCATGACGGATCCGGCCCCGACCCAGGAATTCTTCTCGATCGGCGAGGTGTGCGCCCTCACCGACCTGAAGCCCCACGTCCTCCGGTACTGGGAGAGCCAGTTCCGGTTCCTGAACCCGAGCAAGAACCGGTCGGGCAACCGGGTCTACAAGAGCCGGGAGGTCGAGCTCATCCTGCTGGTCAAGCACCTGCTCTACACCGAGAAGTACACCATCGAGGGGGCCCGCCAGCGGCTGGAGTCGTACCGGCGGAACGGCGAGCTGAAGGATGCCAGCCGGGCGGCCACCGCGAAGGAGACGATCCGGGAGCTGCGGGAGGCGGTGGACGCGGTCGTCGCCCGGCTCGACGGGGTGGTGCTGCCGGGCGACGAGGAGGGCGAGGTGGCCCTCGACATGCCGGACGGGGACGAGGCGGCCTGACGCTATCTTTCCCGCCATGCACATCCTGGTCTCCAACGGCGACGGGATCCTGGCCGAGGGGATCGCCCTGCTGGCCGACGCCTGCATGACGGTGGGCCAGGTCACCGTGGTGGCGCCCGACCGGGAGCAGAGCGGCACCTCCCACTCGCTCACGATGCACCGCCCGCTCCGCCCCCAGCGGCGGCACGACGGGTCGTTCCAGGTGGACGGCACCCCCACCGACTGCGTGCTCCTGGCGTTCGGGGGCCTGCTGCCCCGGAAGCCCACCATCTGCTTCTCGGGGGTGAACCACGGGCCCAACATGGGCGAGGACGTGCTGTACTCAGGCACGGTCTCGGCCGCCATGGAGGCGGTCACCCTGGGAGTGCCCGGGGTGGCGGTCTCCTTCGCGGGCGACGACCTCGAGGCCCTGCGCACCTATCCCGCGCTGCTGCAGCGGCTGGTGCGCCAGGTCTCGGAGGTGCGGGAGTTCCCGGCCGACACGCTGCTCAACATCAATCTCCCCCCCGTGCCGGCCGACCAGGTGAAGGGGATCCGGGTCACCAAGCTGGGGAGCCGCTTCTTCAGCGAGTCGATGGTGCGGACCAAGGATCCCCGGGGCCGCGACATCTACTGGATCGGGGGCGGGCACATCACCTGGACCGGCGACGCCGACACCGACCACGCGGCGGTGGCGGAGGGCTACGTCTCGATCACCCCGCTCCACATGGACCTGACCAACTATCGCCTGCTGGAGACGGTCCGGGGATGGTCGCTCGAGGGGTGACCGGGGACGGCTACGGGGGCTACCGGGCCCGGCTGGTGGAACAGCTCCAGGCCAAGGGGATCAAGGACCTGGCCGTGCTCCGGGCCATCGCCACGGTGCCCCGACACCTGTTCGTCCCCGAGGCCGTGCGGCATCGGGCGTACGAGGACTCCGCCCTGCCGATCGCGGAGGGGCAGACCATCTCGCAGCCCTGGGTGCAGGCCCGGTCCCTCGAGCTGCTGCGGCTCAGCGGATCGGAGAAGGTGCTTGAGGTGGGGGCGGGCTCCGGGTACCAGACCGCCCTGCTGGCCCACCTGGCCGGGTCGGTCTTCGCGGTCGAACGGATCCCGTCGCTGGCCTACGCCGCCCGCGAGGCGCTGGGCCAGGCAGGCATCACCAACGTCACCGTGCTGGTGGGCGACGGCACCCTGGGCTGGCGGTCCTGCGCCCCGTTCGATGCCATCGTGGTGGCCGCGGCCTCCCCGGCCATCCCCCGGCCCCTGGTGGAGCAGCTGGCCCCCGGGGGCCGGCTGGTCATCCCGGTGGGGCAGGGGGACACCCAGGTGCTCACCGCCGCCGAGAAGGTCGGGGACGAGCTGGTCACCCGGGAGGTGGTGGACGTCCGGTTCGTCCCGCTGATCGGCCAGCACGGCTTCTGACCTCACCCGTTCCGCCCGAGGCCCCGTGGAGTTCCTGACCACCGTCATCGACGTCTTCCTGCACCTCGACCGCTACCTGTCAACGATCATCGGGGCCTACGGCGGCTGGACCTACGCCATCCTGTTCCTGGTGATCTTCTGCGAGACGGGGCTGGTGGTGACCCCCTTCCTGCCGGGGGACAGTCTCCTCTTCGCGGCGGGGACCTTCGCCGCCCTCGGGGTGCTCGACCCCCACGTGCTCTTCCTGCTCCTCACGGCCGCCGCGATCCTCGGCGACACGGTCAACTACTGGATCGGCCACTGGGTGGGCCCCAGGGCCTTCGGCGGGTCCATCCGGTGGCTCCGGCAGGACTACCTCCGCCGCACCGAGCTGTTCTACGAGCGCCACGGCGGCAAGACCATCGTCCTGGCCCGCTTCGTCCCCATCATCCGGACCTTCGCCCCCTTCGTGGCGGGGGTGGGGACCATGGCCTACCCCCGGTTCGTCGCCTTCAACGTGGGCGGGGCGGTGGTCTGGGTAGGGCTCTTCATCTACGGGGGGTACTTCTTCGGGAACCTGCCCGTGGTCCGGGCCAACTTCTCCCTGGTGGTGGTGGCCATCATCCTGCTCTCGGTCCTCCCCCTGGCGGTGGAGGCCTGGCGGATGCGGGCGGAGGCGGTCCGCGGGGCGGCCGGGAACGAGGGGAAGGGGGGCTGAGGCCCCGTGCGGAGGCGGTACCGGGTCGAGGGGCGGGTCCAGGGGGTCGGATTCCGGTGGTTCGCGGCGCGGGAAGCGAAGCGGCTGGGGCTCCGGGGCTGGGTCCGGAACCTCGCGGACGGGGCGGTGGAGGCGGAGGCGGCCGGCGATGCAGGGGCGCTGGCCGCCTTCGAAACCGCGCTCCGCTCAGGCCCACGGACCTCAAATGTCACGAACGTGGAAATCAGCGAGATTTCGGACGAAGCGAACGCCGTATCCGGTTTCACCATCATCGGTTAGCGCGGCTGATCTCGAATCGGGTTCATTGGCGGATGCGGGCGACATGCCGCCGGCGTCCGGCGAGTTCCGGCGTTGAGCGCCGCCCGCCGCCACGTTAAGTTCCTCCGCTTGGCCCCCGTAGCTCAGATGGATAGAGCAGCGGTTTCCTAAACCGTTGGCCGGGTGTTCGAGTCACCCCGGGGGCACTCGGCGTGGCCGGGCGGCCTCGTCGGGGGCTGCCCACCGGCCGAATTCACCCGTTCCTGGAGCACCGGATCACCTGATGGCCGCCGACCCGAAGTCTGCCACGAAGCCCGCCGCGAAGCCCGTCCCCCCCGTGGTGGAGCCCCTGTCCCGCGAGGAGCGGCTGGCCGCGTGGGCCAAGGCCAACCAGAAATACCTCGCCCTGGCCGGCGGAGCGGTCGGTCTGATCGTCCTGGTGGCCTGGTTCCTGGCCGTCAGCTCCCAGCGCAAGGCCGCGTTCGCGCGGGCCCAGCTGGAGCAGGCCTGGGCCGCCCAGGATGCCGGCAACCTGCCGCTCGCCTCCAGCGAGCTGCAGCGCACCCTCACCGCCTACGGCGGGACCGACGCGGCGTTCGAGGCCCGGCTCTCGCTGAACCAGACGCGCCTGGCCAACGGCCAGACCCAGCTGGCGGTGGACGACCTGCGCGCCGCCCTCGACGGCAGTCCGCCCCCGCGCCTGGCGGGGCTCACCGCCATGCTGCTCGGGGCCGGACTCGAGGAGCTGGGGCAGGCGGAGGACGCCGCCCGGGCCTACGAGCGGGCGGAGGGGCTGTTCGCCATGGACTTCCAGAAGGGGGAGGCGCTGCTGGCGGCGGCCCGGGCCTACCGGACGGCCGGGAAGACCGACCTGGCCACGGCCCGGCTGCAGGCGGTGATCGACCGATACAAGGAGACCTCCGCGGGGGCCACCGCGGAGGTCCGTCTGGCCGAGCTCCAGGCGCCCGCCGGCTGAGCCGACGGGGCTATCCGGAGCGGCGCCTCCGAAGCCCCGCCAGCGAGAGCGCCGCGAGCCCGGTGGCCAGCAGGACCATGGTCCCGGGCTCAGGCGTGACGACCGTCTGCCCCCCGAATCCCTCCAGGTAGTCCTCGTCTTCCAAGGCCAGGGTTTGCGGGTCGGCCAGGGTCAGGTCGTCCACTGCGAAGCCCTTGTACGGGGCGTTCCCCCGGATTTCCAGCCCCCGGACATTGCTGAACCCGGCCTCCAGCCACTGCCACTGGGCGGTCAGCCCCAACACGGTGCTTGAGGCCACCAGCTGACCAGCGCCGTCGTACCCGAAGAGCTGAACCGTGCTGGCGTTCCACCAGCCCGCCAGGGTGGAGTAGGTGGCGAAGTACCCGCCCGCGAAGCTCAGCGGGGCGTGGAAGTCGATGAAGAGGCTCTGGGCACCGCTGCCGTTCCAGGCATAGGATGACCCGCTCAGGGGGGTGGGGCCCGGATTGAAGGCCGGGCTGGTGGCGGTGGCCGAGGCCCAGCCCACGGGCGTGGCCTGGGTCCCGAACAGGGTGGTGCCCCAGGCAAACCCCTCGTACGAGCCCGCGATCCCCAGGTCCCAGAAGCTCGACTTGGTGGCCAGGTCATCGAACGTGATGACCTGGGCCGTGGCCGGCCCCGCAACCAGAGCCAGGAAAGCGAAAGCCGTCACGAGTCGGCGCATCGTTGGAATCCCCGTCAGAGTGAATCTCACGGGGTCATAATGCACTTGATGTGCCATTCTCCCGGGTGCGTTACGACGCTGGAATACAGGGGTTTATCACTGGCGGCCTGGCGGCGTGGCGGCGTGGCTGCGGTGGGTGCCCTACATCGTTTCAAGTAACGTATAAGATATATTCCGTTAAGTAACCCTGTGGGTTCGTGTGGGAAAGTGGCGCTCGCTGCGGTCTATGTGGTTGCGATTCAACAGGTTGGAACTAGCGGAGGATCCCCGTGTAGACCAGTCGGCCCTCCCCACACAACCAGGCGTCCAGGGAGCCCTCCCCGGCCGTGGTTCCGCTCACGGCGAGGCGGATGCCGGCCTGGGTCTCCCACTCGCTGGGAAGCTCCCGGAGGCCGGCCCCGGCCAGGGCGAAGGCGGCGGCCACGGTACCGGTCCCGCAGGCCAGGGTCTCGCCCTCGATCCCCCGCTCCCAGGTCCGGATCTGCCAGGGAAGGCCGTCCCCTCCCCTGGGAGGGGCCACGAAGTTGACGTTGGCCCCGTCGGGGCCGGCCAGGGGGTGATGCCGGAGCTCCGGACCACGGGTGGCGATGGCCACCTCCTCGATGCCGTCGGTCACGACGACCAGGTGCGGAACCCCCACCGACCCGAGAAAGTGGGCCGATTCGCCCGGGGCGGGCTGGATGGCGACGGGACGCGGCAGTTCGAAGGCCGGGAACCGGATTTCAGCCAGGTGGCCGTCCCCGGTGCAGCGGGAGGCCATCTCCCCCGCGTCCGTGAGGAGGGTCATCCCCTCGGCGGGAGCCAGCTCCAGAAAGGCGGCGAGCCGGGTGGCACAGAGCGCCGCGTTGCCGCAGAGGGCGGCCACCGACCCGTCGCTGTTGAAGTACTTCATCCGGACCCGCCCGGCGCCTTCGGGGGTCACCAGGACGAGTCCGTCGGCCCCGACCCCGTGACGCCGGTCGCAGACCAGCCGGATGCTGGCCGCGGGCCACTGGTCGGCCGGGGCGTGCCGGCCGTCCAGCATGACGAAGTCGTTCCCCGACCCCGTCATCTTGTAGAACACGGTTCCCGTCCTGCCCTTCATAGTCTCCTCAGCAGCGATGCCAGCCGGAGCCACCAGACCATCCACACGGCCTCCCGCACGATCCCCTTGTTCATCTTGCTGTGGCCCTCGACCCGATCGGTGAAGATGATCGGGACCTCGACCAGGCGGAACCCCTTCTTCCAGGCGCGGAAGCTCATCTCGATCTGGAAGGCGTAGCCGTTGGACCGCACCCGCTCCAGGGGGATCGCCTCCAGGACCTCCCGCCGGAAGCACTTGAACCCTCCCGTGGAGTCGGTCAGGGGCAGGCCGGTAATGACCCGGGCGTAGAGATTGGCCCCGATGGAGAGCAGCAGCCGGGTCATCGGCCAGTTGATGACGTTGACGCCCGTCTTGTACCGGGAGCCGATGGCCAGATCGGCGTCCCCCGCGGCCCGGATCAGGTCCCGGAGGGCGCGGGGATCGTGCGAGAAGTCGGCGTCCATCTCGCACAGGAGGTCGAACCCCTGCTCCAGCCCCCAGCGGAACCCGGCCAGGTAGGCGCGGCCCAGGCCGGCCTTGCTCTCGCGGTGCAGCACGTGCACCCGCGAGAAGGTCGTGGCCAGGGTGTCGGCGATCCGCCCGGTGCCGTCCGGCGAGTTGTCGTCCACCACCAGCACCTCGAGCCGAGGGTCCTGGCTCAGGATGGCGGGCACGACGAGCGGCAGGTTCATGCTCTCGTTGTACGTTGGCAGCACGACCAGGATGCGGGCGGCGCTCATGGCCTGCCCCGCCGGGCCACCAGGGGGCCGACCAGCAGGGCCAGCGCGCCCGCCAGCGAGAGCCACGAGATGAGTCGTCCGCGCTCGTAGCTGGCCGACCGGAACTCGAAGACCACCTCGCGGGCGCCGGGCGGGATCGGCACGCTCAGCAGGGCGTGCTGGGCCCGGAAGGTGGGCCGCTCCACGCCGTCCACCATGGCCCGCCACGCCGGGTACCAGTTCTCCGCCACGAGCAGATAGGTGGTCGCGGTGTCGGCCCCCGCCAGCCCGACCGTGATGCGGCCCGGCGCCCAGGCGGTGACCGTCGCCTGCACCGCGGGAGGCGGCGGCGCACGCTCCCCCTGGAGGGGGGCCGGCTGGACCGAAGCGGTGTCGGGGTAAAGCACGACGAGGTCGGCCGGGAACCGGGGATCGAGCAGGGTCGGGATGATCTGGGACTCGGGAATCCTGGCCGCGGCGGGCGCCACGGTCACCCAGGAGGGGGGCACCTCCGCCTC
>JBFILX010000090.1:0-8234 GCA_041612035.1 Gemmatimonadales bacterium
CGCCCCTCCGCCCGGGGGCGGCTGGTGTTCGGCTACCTGGTGCCCTGGGACCGGCTCTGGCGGTTCGGCGCCAACGAGCCGACCCGGCTCTTCACCAGCGTCCCGCTCGACGTGGCGGGCCTCGCGGTGCCGCCGGGCCGCTACGCGCTCTACGCGGTGCCGGGGCCCGAGCGGTGGGAGATCGCGGTCAACCGCTCGACCTTCCACTGGGGGCTCGACTTCTCGCCCGCCGTGCTGGCGAAGGAGGTGGGACGGGTCACGGTCCCCTCCACCCTCACCCAGCGCTTCGTGGAGGCCTTCACCCTGCGGCTCCTCGCCGAGGCGCCGGGCCGCGCCGCGCTCGTGGCGGAGTGGGAGCGGACCCGGGTGGTGATTCCGCTGGCCGTGCGGCCCTGACGCGACGCGCCCCGCCCGGCCGGAGCCGGACGGGGCGCATGGTCCGCCGGGGCGCGGGTCAGCGTTTCGCGTAGACCCGGGTGGTGCCGTCCTTCTGGAAGAGGAGCACCTCGTAGGACTCCGCCGGCTCGCCTTCCATCCCGGGCGACCCGATGGGCATCCCGGGCACGGCGATGCCGGTCACCCGGGGCTTCTCCGCCAGCATCCGCTTCACCAGGTCCGGGGGGACGTGCCCCTCGACCACGTACCCGTCCACCAGCGCGGTGTGACAGGTGCGGAGCCGCATCGGCACCCCGGCCGCCTGCTTGGTCTCGGTCAGGTCATCGAGGTGCACCGACCGGATCTGGAACCCGCCGCGCGTCATGGCCTCCAGCCACTTGGAGCAGCAGCCTCACGTGGGCGAGTAATAGACCGTGACCACCGGCGTCTTGGCCTGCTCGGTGCCGGCGGGCCGGAGCGACACGACGGCCGCGGCGCCCGCCAGGCCCAGCCCCGCGCCCACGGCCAGCAGTTTCGTCAACATCAATGATCCCCTCCTCGGAAGTGCGGCCCGATCCTGCCCCGGAAAAGACGCCTGGCAACCACCGGGGGTCAACCCCGCCGGGGAGGGCGTTAGACTTCGGCCCGTCCCCGCACCGAGTCCCATGCCCGCGCTCACCCGCCTGCTCGAAGCCGCCGACGCGGAGGCCGCCGTGGCCCTGGTGGACGCCCTCCCGACGGCCGATGCCCCCGTGCTCGGCGTCCGTCGCGCGGCCTTCGGCTCCGCCGCGGCGGTCATGGCCCGGCGGGTGGACGTGCTGGCCCTCAACCGGGTGGTGGGACTGGGGCTCGACGAGCCGGTCACCCTGGGGGTGCTGGACGACGTCATCGCCTGGTACCGGCGGGCCGGCGTGCCCCGGTTCTTCGTCCAGCTGAGTCCCACCGCACGGCCCGCCGCGGTGCGCGACTGGCTGGCCGCCAAGGGCCTCGCCCACTACAACAACTGGGTCAAGCTGTGGCGCGGCACCGGGGAGACCCCGCGGGTGGTGACCGACCTCCGGGTGGACCGGATCGGCGCGGGCCACGCCCCGGAGTTCGCGGCGCTGGTGGCCCGCGGGTTCGGGATGCCGGACGCGGTGCGGCCCTGGCTCACGGCCACCGTGGGCCGTTCCGGCTGGCGGCACTACCTGGCGCTGGACGGCGAACAGGCGGTCGCCACCGCGGCCCTCTACGTGACCGGCGAGACCGGCTGGCTCGGGTTCGCCGCCACCGACGCGGCCCACCGGGGCCGCGGCGCCCAGAGCGCCCTGGTGGCCCGGCGGATCACCGACGCCCGAAGCCTGGGGTGCACCCGGCTGGTGGTGGAGACCGCCGAAGACACCGACCAGCGCCGGGCCCCCTCGTTCCACAACCTGCGCCGGCTCGGCTTCGAGCTCGCCTACCTCCGCCCCAACTACCTCTGGGCCGCGCCCCAGCCCGCGCGGCCCGCCGCCTGAGTCACTCCTCCTCGCCCAGGTAGTCCGGCGGCACCGGGTTCCACAGGTGCCGGAACACCAGCGCCGTGTGGATCTGGGCCACCTCGGGACGGGTGGTGAAGGCGTCGAGCGAGAACTGCCGGAGATGGTGCGCGTCCCGGCAGGCCACGTGCACCAGGAAGTCCTCCTCCCCGGTGGTGTGGAAGATCTGGCGCACCTCGCGCAACCCCGCCGCGAACCGCTGGAACTCCTCCACCGCCTCGCGGGTGTGCTGCCGCAGCCGCACCGCCACCAGCGCCTCCAGCCCGATCCCGAGCGCCCCGGGCTCCACCGCCGCGTGCACCCCGGTGACCACCCCCGCCTGCCGGAGGGCCCGCACCCGGGCCAGGCAGCTCGAGGGCGAGAGCCCCACCCGCCGCGCGAGATCCTGATTGGTGATCCGCGCATCCTGCGACAGGATGGCCACGATCCGGCGGTCGATTCGGTCGAGCGGGCGAGAATCGGTCATGGCGCGAATAATATTCTGATGGCCTTGAATTTGACAGCATTTCTCCCTAATACTGACAAGGAAATTAGGATATTCTGAGGCAGAGCGCCATGCAAACCGATACGATCGCCGTCCACGCCGGCCGAGAGGACCTGGGAGCCCTCGGGGTCCACGTGCCCCCGCTCGACCTCTCCACGACCTACCCCTTCGGTCACCTGGACGAGGCGGTGGCGAGCCTGGACTCGATGCTGGCCGGCGGGGCCCCGCCGGGGAGCCCGATCTACGCCCGGCTCCACAACCCCACCGTGGCCCGGTTCGAGGAGGCGCTCGCCGCGCTGGAGGGCGCAGAGGAGGCGGTCGCGTTCGGCTCGGGGATGGCGGCGATCACGGCCACGATCCTGGCGGCGGCGGAGCGGGGCCGGCACGTGGTCGGGGTGCGTCCGCTGTACGGCGGCACCGATCACCTGCTGGCGAGCGGCCTGCTGGGCACCGAGGTGAGCTGGGCCGCGCCCGACCGGGTGGCCGACGCGATCCGGCCCGACACCGGGCTGGTGATCATGGAGACCCCCGGCAACCCCACCCTCGTGCTGGTGGACATCGCCGACGTGGTGCGGCAGGCGGGTGCGGTGCCGGTGCTGGTGGACTCGACCTTCGCCACCCCGGTGCTGCAGAACCCGCTGGCGCACGGGGCGGCCTTCGCCCTGCACAGCGCCACCAAGTTCCTGGGCGGCCACGGCGACGTGATGGCCGGGGTCGTGGCCACCTCCGCGCCGTGGGCGATGCGGATCCGCCAGGTGCGGGTGCTCACCGGCGCCCTGCTCCACCCGCTGGCCGGCTACCTCTTGCACCGCGGGCTCCAGACCCTGCCGGTGCGGGTGCTGGCCCAGCAGGCGCGGGCGGCGCGGATCGCCGCCATGCTGCTCCGCCACGAGGCGGTCCTCTCGGTGCACTACCCCGGGCTCCCGGGCGCCGACCCGAGGGGGCTCATCGGCCGCCAGCAGCGGGGCCCCGGGAGCCTGCTCGCCTTCCGGGTGCATGGGGGCGGCGAAGCGGCCCGCGCCGTGATGGCCCGCCTGCGGCTCATCACCCGCGCCGTGAGCCTGGGCTCGGTGGACACCCTGATCGAGCACCCGGCCGGGCTCACCCACCGCGTCCTCACCGACGAGGCCCGGGCCCAGTCAGGGATCACCGAGGATCTGCTCCGGCTCTCGGTGGGACTGGAGGACCCCGACGACCTGCTGGCCGACCTCTACCAGGCGCTGGACGCCGCGGTCCCCGCCACCGTGTCGATCTGATCGGTCACCGCCACCCGAAACGCACGACGGGCGGGAGCATGGCTCCCGCCCGTCGCCGTTCAGGCCGCCGACCGGATCAGTTGGTCCGGACCGGAATCTCCCGCGGCCTGGCCCGCTCCACCTTGGGCAGGGTCACGGTGAGCAACCCGTCCTTGTAGTTCGCCTCGATCTGCTCGGCGTCCACGGTGCTGGGCAGGGTGAAGGTCCGCTCGAAGGTGCCGTAGGCCCGCTCGTAGCGGTGCACCCGCTCGGTCTGCTCCTCCGCGATCTGCTGCTTCTCGCCCCGGAGGGTCAGGACGTTGTTCTCCAGCGAGATCTTCACGTCCTCCGGGCGCACCCCCGGCAGCTCCGCCACCAGCTTGATCTGGTCCTGGGACTCGAACACGTCCACCGGCGGCACCCAGGCCGAGCCGATCGTGCCGTTCTCCCACTGGGTGGGCCAGGCCCCGAAGGCCTCGTCCACCAGCCGGCCCAGCCGGCCCCGCAGCGCCGCCATCTCGTTGGCCCGCTCGGTCGGGCGGCGAGTCGTCGTCATCATCCACATAACGCACCTCCCTGACTTGATAGGTTCGAATTCCGATGCCGACACTCGCGGCATCGTTCGCCCATACCGAAATGCACCCCGCGTGCCGTCGTTTTTCTGCCAAAACGGCATAAAGCGTTCGGGGGGATGCAGTTACGTGGTGTCAGAACGACCGCCCTGACCGCCGCCGGGGACGGTCCTGGCGCCGGGGGGTGGGGGGGTGGTCAGTCGCGGGCGACGGGGGCGCCGGACTGGGCCCAGGCCGCGAACCCGCCGGCCAGGTTGGCGACGTCCCGGAAGCCGCGGGCGCGGAGCAGGCTGGCGGCGATGGCGGAGCGGGCCCCGGTCTGGCACTGCAGCACCAGCGGCCGGTCGGCGGGGAGTTCGGCCAGGCGGTCGGGCAGTTCGGGGAGCGGGACCAGGGTGGCGTCGGGGATGTGCCCCCCGCGCCACTCCGACTCGCCCCGGACGTCCACGATGCGCGCGCCGTTCTTCGCCGCGCGGGCGGCCTCCGCCGGCCCCACCTGGGGCACCTCGCCCAGCGCCCGGCCCTGGGCGACCCAGAGTTCCACCGCTTCCGGGCCCAGGTAGCCGGCGATCCGGTCGAGCCCGATCATCACCAGGCTCCGCACCAGGGAGGCCAGGGCGGCGGGGCCGCCCTCCACCAGGAGGTAGAGGTCGCGGTCGTAGGGGAGGAGCGACCCGGCGTAGGTGGGGAAGCTCCGGGTGTGGGGGATGCCGAGGGTGCCCGGGATGTGGCCCGCGGCATGGGCCGCGGCGGGACGGGTGTCCACCACGACGGCGTCGCCGTCGAGCAGGTCGGGGAGCCGCGCCTCCGCCACGCGCTCGGGCGCGGGGAAGCGGCCCAGCACCCGGGGGCCGTCGCGGTTGAGGCGCTTCATCACCCCGAAATAGCGGGGCGGCTCGGGCTGGCCCGCCAGCACCCGGGCCACGAACTCCTCCACGTCGCCCGGCTCCAGCGCCCAGTTGGTGCGCCGCTCGTAGCCCACGGTGGACTGGGGCACCGCGCCGATCCCCTTGCCGCAGGCGGAGCCGGCGCCGTGACCGGGCCAGACCTGGTAGTGGTCGGGGAGCCCGCGGAACCAGGCGAGGCTGTCGTACAGCTCGCGGGCCGAGGCGTCGCTCGCGCCCGTCACCCGGGCGGCCTTCTCCAGCAGGTCGGGCCGGCCCACGTCGCCCACGAACACGAAGTCGCCGGTGAGCACGCCCATCGGTTCGGTCGAGGCGGCGCCGTCGGTCACCAGGAAGCTCAGGTGTTCGGGGGTGTGGCCGGGGGTGTGCACCGGCTCGACCACGATCCGGCCCAGCGCGATCCGCTCGCCGCCCGCCAGCGCGACGGCGCGGGGGTCGTCGCGGAAGCCGTAGCGCCATTCGTCGGGGCCGGCGTCGGAGAGCAGCATCCGGGCCCCGGTGCGGGCCGACAGCTCGCGGGTGCCCGACACGAAGTCGGCGTGGATGTGGGTCTCGGTGACCCCGGTGATGGTCATCCCCTCGGCTTCGGCCGCGGCGATGTACTGGTCCACGTCGCGGTTGGGGTCCACCACCAGCGCCTCGCCCGTGGCCTGGCACCCGATCAGGTAGCTGGCCTGGGCGAGCCCGTCGTCGTAGAAGCGGCGGAAGAGCATGCCCCGAAATTACCCGACCGGGGCCTGCTCCGCCGAGGGCGCGGGCGCGGCCGGACGTTCCCGCGCGCCGGCCTCGCCGCGGACCAGCACGAACGCCCCCATGAGGAGCAGGAAGACCGCGAAGCCACGGCGGAGCGCCTGCTGGGAGACCCGGGGCACCAGGGCCGAGCCCACGGCCACTCCCGCGAAGGCGAGCGCGGTGAACCCCGCCACCAGGGGCCAGTCGATCGTCACCCGGCCCAGGTAGCCGGCCAGGCCGGTGGCGCAGCTCAGCACGATGAGGGCGAGCGAGGTGCCCACGGCCGACTTCATGTCGAGCCCGGCCAGCAGGGTGAGGGCGGGCACGTACATGAACCCCCCGCCCACCCCGATGAACCCGGTGAGGAAGCCGACCGCCAGGCCCATGAGCCCGAGCACCGGGAGCGGGCGGCGGCGGGCCGGCGGCGCGCCGTCCTCCCGGCGGTCGCGCAGCATGAGCGCCGCGGCCGCGATCAGCACCACCGCGAAGACGGTGAGCTGGAGCGCGCCCGTGACCCGGAGCGCCGCCCAGGTGCCGAGCAGGGCGCCCGCCATGGCGGGGGGCCCGAAGGCGGCGGCGGCGCGGAGGTTCACCCGGCCTCCCCGTCGATGCCGCAGCACCCCGAGCAGGCTGGCGAGCCCCACCACCACCAGGCTCATGGGGACCGCCTGCTTCATCCCCGTCCCGAACACGTACACCAGGACCGGCACGGTCAGGATCGCCCCGCCCCCGCCCAGGAGCCCGAGCACCACCCCGATCAGCAGCGCCAGCCCGTAGCCCAGGACGGTCATCCTATTGTCCACTCTTCAGTTGAACAGTTACATTTGAGGGCATGGCCACCATGACTGCCGGGATGATCACCGCCGTCGCCGACCGGTTCCGCCTGCTGGGCGAGCCGACCCGGCTCCGCCTGCTCGACCTGCTGCGCCGCCGGGGCGAGCGGTCGGTGGGCGAGCTGGTGGAGGGCACCGGGGCGGGCCAGGCCAACGTCTCGAAGCATCTGCAGCTCCTGCACGGGGCGGGGTTCGTCACCCGCCGCAAGGACGGCACCACGGTGTACTACGCCATCGCCGACGACTCGGTCTTCCAGCTGTGCGACATCGTGTGCGGCCGGGTGGAGGCCACCCTGGAGCAGCGGCGCCGCGCCCTGCGCGGGCGCTGAGCCCCGGCCGTCAGTCCCTGGTGAGGCTGCCCAGCGCGGCCGCCAGCATCTCCAGTTCATAGGGCTTTTCGAGCAGCTGCACCCCGGTGCGGGTCTGGAAGGCGACCACCTCGGGGACCGAGGTGTCGCCGGTGACCATGACCAGCCGCCGGGCCAGGCGGGGCCGTTCGGCCCGGACCCGGTCGTAGATGGCCATGCCCGAAAGGCCCGGCAGGCGGAGGTCGCACACCACGGCGTCGAACCGGCATTCGCCGGACCCGGGCAGCAGCTCGGCCAGGGCGGCCCGGCCGTCCCCGGTCTCCTCCACCGCCCAGCCGTGCCGCTCCAGGTAGCGGCGCACCGCGTGCCGGATCGCCTCCTCGTCCTCCACGATCAGCACCCGGCGCACCGCCGGCGCGTCGGGGGCGGAGACCGTGCCGATCTCGTCGGGCACCGCGTCGCGGTCGCGCCAGCGCCGGTCCTCGAACGGCAGCGCCACCACGAACCGCGCCCCGCCCCCCTCGGTGGCCGAGACGTTCTCGGCGGTGAGGATGCCGCGGTGCCGCCGCACGAACCCCTGCGACAGCGACAGCCCGAGCCCGGTGCCTTCGCCCGCGGGCTTGGTGGTGTAGAACGGCTCGAAGATGTGGGGCAGCACGTCGGGGGGGATGCCGTGGCCGCTGTCGCGCACCACGAACTCCAGCAGCCGGCCCCGCACCTGCACGGTGAGGCTCACGTGGCCCCCGGCGGGCGTGGCCTGGCAGGCGTTGGTCAGCAGGTTGGTGAGCACCTGCTCCAGCTCCGCCTCGTGGCCCAGGAGCGACGGCAGGTCGGGCCCCGCCGCCCACTCGAAGCGGAGGCCGCGCGCCTGACAGTCGCGGGCGGCCACCCGGGCGACCTGCTCGGTCAGGGTGGCGGGGTGCACCAGGGCGGGGGGCTGGTCGCCCCCGTCGCCCCCGCCCCGCACGGTGTCGAGCAGGCCGCGGAGCATGGCCCGGCTGCGCCGGGCCTGGTGCCGGATGACCATCAGCGCCTCGCGCTGTTCCACGGTGCTGTCGGTGCGCAGCAGGTCGTCGGAGAAGGCGAGGATGGCGCTCAGCGGGTTGGCGAGCTCGTGGGCCACCGCCGCCAGCCGTTCGCCCGCTTCCGCCAGGCGGCGGACCTCGTCGTCCCGGGGGTTCACGGGCGGGGCCGGCGCCGTCCCGGACGGGCGGCGCCACCGGAGCGCGGCCGCGGCGCCCAGGCCGAGGCCCACGAGAAGGCCGCCCAGGGC
>JBFILX010000091.1:0-8186 GCA_041612035.1 Gemmatimonadales bacterium
CGGGGAGGACGTCCAGCTCGGCGAGGATGCGCTTGGTGCGCCAGGCGGCGACCGGGATCACCAGCCCGAAAAAGGCCAGGTGCAGCCAGCCGCTGAGGGTCACCGCCCTGCGTCCCGGAGGAGCCGTGCGGCTTCCGCCACCGCGTCGTCCAGGCGGGACGGGTCGGGCACTCCGCCCTGCGCCATCCGGGCCTGACCCCCGCCGCGGCCGCCCAGGCCCGCCAGCACCTCGTTCACCACACGGACACAGTCGGCCGCGGCATCCTCCGGCCGGGCCACCACCAGCTGGCTCTTGGGTCCCCGCACCCCGACCGCGGCCATGACCCCTTCGCCCACCAGTTGGTTGACGAGCATGCGGGCCTCACTCAGGTCGAGGTCGTCCCGCACCAAGGCGACCACCGCGGGTTGTCCTCCCGCCTCCACGATCGCGGCCCGGGCCAGCGCGGCCGCCTCGTGTCCCAGCAGCCGGGCCGTCACCTCGGCGAGCCGCTTGCGGGTCACGCTTTCCTGCTCGCGGAGGCGGGCGATGGCCTCCGGCAGCTCGTCGGCGCCGACCGAAAGCCCGGCGGCCAGCCCGCTCACCAGGCCGGTCAGGCGCTGGTGGTCGGCGAGGGCCCGGCCGCCGCAGAGGAACTCGATCCGGGTCTCGTCGCCCCGCCGCTCCCGTCGCCGCACGTGCAGCAGCCCCACCGCACCCGTCCGGTGCGGATGGGTGCCGCCGCAGGCGGAGTGGTCGAAGCCCTCCACCGACACCACCCGTACCGGGCCGTCCACCGTGGGCGGCTTCCGGAGCGGCAACCGGGCCAGTTCGTGGGCGTCCACGAACCGGGCGTGCACCGGGCGGTCCTCCCAGATGACTTCGTTGGTCCGGGCCTCCGCCGCCCGGGCCTGCGCGTCGGTGACGTCGCCGGGGAGATCGATCGAGGCGTAGTCGGCGCCGAGGTGGAAGGCCAGGGTAGGCATCCGGAAGAGTTCCTCGAACGCGGCGGAGAGCAGGTGCTGGCCGTGGTGCTGCTGCATGTGGTCGAACCGCCGGGCCCAGTCCACCCGGCCCTCGACCTCCTCGGCGCCGAGCTCGGCGTCGAGCAGGTGCCAGACCTCGTCGCCCTGGGACCGGACGTCCCGGACCTCCACTCCTGCCAGGGTGCCCCGGTCGGACGGCTGTCCGCCCCCTTCAGGGTAGAAGGCGGTCCGGTCGAGGGTGAGGGCGGGCCGACCCTCCACGGTCCGGCGGCCGGTCACCCGGGCGGTGAAGGTGGTCAGGTAGGCGTCGTCGAAGTACAGGCGGTGGGCGGGCATGGCTTGGGCGGCGAATCTAGCGGGCGCGAGGCCGCCAGAGATAGCGCCGGAGGTCGAGCCGGTCGGTGGCGTCGAACCGGACACCCTCCGCCTCCAGGAGGGCGCGCTGGAGCGGGATCACGTCTGGGTCGGCGCGGGCGCTGATCCGGCCCGCGGCGTTGACCACGCGGTGCCAGGGGACGGAGTCGTCGGCGTGGCGGAGGGCGTAGCCGACCAGCCGGGGCTGGCGGGGGAGGCCGGCGACTCGGGCGACCAGCCCGTACGTGGCCACCCGTCCCCGGGGGATCCGGCGGACCACGGCGAGGATGACGGGATGGGTGGACGGCATCGAGGGAGCATAGTGTGGGGAGAGGGGCCGGGCCACGGCCGCGGAGTCAGAGGGACACGTCCGCGGTGTCGTTCCGACACGGGGGTCGTTCTGTTTTCGGCCAGCTGAGAAGCCCCTCGGCTCCTCGTGAAGTCCCTGTGGGCACCTTAACCCTTCCGGGCAGCCCCCTCCGGGCAAGGCGGCCGGGGGCGCTCTCCCACCCCGGCGGCGCTTCGCCACTCGGCGGAGGTCCGGCCGGGCATGGTTAATGAGAATCTGGATCCCGATTCCCAGACAGTTGCCGTGCGACAGGGTTGCGCCGCCGGCCCCGATGAGCGGATGTCCGCCGGGCCCCTGCGGTCTTCACCAACCCTTAACGAAGCCGCGGCTTTTGCAGGCTTGTTCGGTCTGGATCGAAAACGTATATCACAACGTCTCACGAACCACTTGTCTTTGTCCGTTATTCACTCGCTGGCCGATATCGGCGGGGGATTCGCCGATTGTCCCGGCTGGTCGGGCGCGTCCCCGGTGTTGCTGCCGGGCCGCTGATGCAACCCACCCCATTCGAGGATCCAGCATGATCCGCAACTCCTGTCGTCGGGCGGCCCAGGCCCTGGTCGCGCTGTTGGCGATGTCCGCCATCGGTGCCACCCCGGCCCTGGCCCAGAACGCCGTGGTCCGCGGGACGGTGACGTCCGTGGACCGGAACGAGCCCCTCGCCGGCGTGAACGTGGTGATCTCCGCCCTCGGCATCTCGGTGCTGACGGGGGCGCAGGGGACCTACGTGATCACGATCCCGGCGGCCCGGGTACCGGCCGAGCCCCTGGTGGTCACGGCGCGGGCGATCGGGTATCGCGCCATGTCCTCCAGCCAGATCGTCCGGGTCGGGGAGCAGGTGGTCAACTTCGCGCTCCAGACCGACATCAACCGGCTGGAGGAGGTGATCGTCACCGGGGTGATGGAGGGCGTCGAGCGGGCCAAGATCGGCTTCGCGGTGGGCCGGCTCACCGGCGACGACGTCCCGGTGCCGGGGTCCAGTCCGCTGATCTCGCTGCAGGGCAAGGTGCCGGGGGTCCGGATCGCCAACATGAGCGGCAAGCCGGGCACCTCTCCCGAGATCATGCTGCGGGGGCCCACCTCGATCAACGCCAGCGGCCGGGGCCAGGGACCGTTGATCATTGTGGACGACATCATCATGAACGTCGGCAACCTGGGTGAGCTGGGCGGCCTCGACATCGAATCGGTCGAGGTGGTGAAGGGTGCCGCTGGCGCCTCCCTGTACGGCACCCTGGCGGCCAACGGGGTCATCCAGATCCGCACCAATCGCGGCCGGGGAGGGACCGACGGGGTCCGGTTCAACGTGCGGACCGAGGTCGGCACCAGCGACATCAACATCGACTGGGGCCAGCCCGAGAATCATGCCCTGGCGCTGGACGAAACCGGGAAGCGGTTCTGCGTCGTGGTGAGCGGCCAGCCTCCATGCTCCCGCACCATCGACTGGATGACCGAGATCCTCCGGGTCAACAACGTCGCGACCGACACCACCCGGGCGACGGTCAGCCTGCTCTACAACATCCCCAATCCCACCCAGTTGCGGAACACCTACCAGTCCCAAGTCTGGCCCGGCCAGCGGTACGACCTCCTGGCCCAGGTGCTCACCCGGAACACCACCCTGTCCACCCACGTGGACGCCACCGGCAAGGTCGGCAACGTTTCCTTCTACGTGGCCGGGGAGTATGGCAGGCAGCAGGGGGCCATCCGGTACGCCGATGGGGTCGAGGTCCGCCGGGGCAAGGTGAACCTGGACTACAACATCCGGCCCGACCTCACGGTCGCGGTGACCACCCAGTTCAGCAACGGCACCAACGACCTGCGCGATTTCCAGTTCGGCGCGGTCTTCCGGGGGTCGCCGCCGGGGACCAACCAGATGGCCCGCGACACCCTGGGCCGGCTGCTCACCCGGACCGGCGGGTCCAGTCTGCGGGGGACCACGAACGGGTCGAGCGGCCTGCTGTACGAGTTCGAGAATCGCAAGAACACGCTCACCTCGGACCGGTTCCTCGGCGGCGTCACGGCCCGGTATTTCCCGACCGAGTGGGCCACGTTCGAGGGAGTGATCGGGTATGACCGGCGCAACGTCGCCACCCACCGATACCACGTCAAGGGGTTCCGGACCAACGGCATCGCCGTGACCAGCAACACCGGATTCAACAACAACGGGAACGTCTCGCTCGCCAACGGGCAGGAGGAGTCGCTCAACGCCAGCCTGAGCGCGATCTTCCGGCGCAACCTCTCGGAGGACCTGCGGGCGAGCCTGAGTTTCCGGGGGATCTACGACGAGTACGAGAACCTCGACAACTCCAGTTCGGGCCACACCCTGCGGGTGGTCGACATCTACACCACCAGCAACACCGCCACCAACTACCTCACCGCTTCGTCCAGCAGCCAGACCAAGAACACCGGGCTGTTCGCCGGGGCCACGCTCGACTACAAGGACCGCTACATCCTGGAAGGGTCCTTCCGCTACGACGGCAGTTCGCGGTTCGGGGTCGACAACCGCTGGGCGCCGTTCGGCCGGGTGTCGGCGGTCTGGCGGGTGTCCGAGGAGCCGTTCTGGGACGTCGGCTTCCTGAACGAGTTTCGGCTCCGCGCCTCGCGGGGCACCGCGGGCACCACGCCCCGGTTCGACGCCCAGTACGAGGCCTACTCGGTGGGTGCCACCGGGATCTCGCTCGACCAGGCCGGCAACTCCCTGCTCAAGCCCGAGACCACGACGGAGACCGAGGTGGGGACCGACCTGGAGCTGTTCAACCGGATCGGGGTCGAAGCGTCCTACGCCAAGGGGGTGACCCGGGACCAGATCCTTCCGGTCCGGTCCGTCGCCGCGCTGGGCTTCTCGACCCAGTGGCAGAACGCGGGGACCCTGGAGAACACGACCTGGGAGGTCGGGGTCACCATCCCGATTCTCAACAACCGGAACCTGTTCTGGCAGGCCCGGGCGGGCTGGGATCGCACCCGGACCTACATCACCAAGTTGAACGTCCCCGAATTCATCTACAGCGGGGCCGTGCAGGGCTCCAGCTCGTTCTTCCTGATGACCGAGCGGACCGATCTGAGCAACGGGTTCCCGCAGAACCGGTACGGCAACATCTGGGGCCGGAAGTTCCTGACCAAGTGCAGCGAACTCCCCGAGACCGTCCGCAGTGACTGCGGCGGCTCCGGCAGCAGCTACCAGGTCAACGACCAGGGCTGGCTGGTCTGGGTCGGGAAGGGCAACTCCGTCAAGGACGGCATCACCAAGAACCTCTGGGGGACCATCCTGCCGGGTTCGGAATCGCCCTACGGCAATGCCACCTACCTGAGCTGGGGCCACCCGATCGTGGACCGGCCGGCCCGGGGCGAGCCTGGCGAGGGCTTCGGGATTCAGCAGGTGCTGGGGAACGTGTTCCCCGACTTCCGGATGACCTTCACCAACGACATCCAGTACAAGCGGCTCACCCTGTACGCCCTGGTGGATGCCACCATCGGCCAGGAGGTCTGGAACGAGGGCGAGCAGTGGGGTCTGTTCGACTACCAGTCGAAGAACTTCGACCGGGCCAACCAAACGGTGGAGACCGCCAAGCCGGTCGGCTACGGCTGGCGGGTGGGCGGGACCGAGCACAGCCAGGGCATCGGCGGGTTCTACGACCTGCTGGGCCCCAACAACTACTCGGTGGAGACCGCGTCCTACGCCAAACTGCGTGAGGTGAGCCTGACCTACAAGGTCGGCGCCGTGAGCGGGGTCGGCGACTGGACCCTGGGGCTCATCGGCCGGAACCTCCTGACCGTGACCAACTACACCGGGCTGGACCCGGAGACCGGGGTTAGCGGCGGGAGCACGGGCTCGGGGTTCCTCAACGCCATCGATTTCTTCGATTATCCGACCCTGCGCACCCTGACCTTCACGATCTCCTCGCGCTTCTAGGAGTTGAGACCGATGCTTCGATCCCTGATCCAATGCGGCGTGCTCGCCGGGGCCCTGGTCCTGGGCGCGTGCGAGCTTGAGGTGATCAACCCGAACGACCCCGAGACCGAGCGGGTGCTGGCCAACCCGACGGACGTCGAGGGGCTGGCCGCGACCACCTACCTGCGCTGGCACTCGGCCATGTACGGCAGCATCAACAGCGTCTGGGGCATGGCCAGCAGCATGTCGTTCGAGAACTCGGCCTCGAATGCCAACGAAGGCATCGGGGTGCGGGGCGGACTCCCGCGGGGCGCCAACGACAACACGATCGGGCACGTGTACTCGTCCAATCATCGGCGAGTGTACTACATCGCGCATGAGTCGGCCCGCACCACCTCGCTGGTGCTCAAGGCGCTCGACCAACCCGGGTTCAGCATCGGGCCGATCGGCACCACCGCCCGCAACAATCGGGCGCGGGCCTTCGCCGAGTTCGTCCGCGGCCTGTCCCTGGGCTACGTCGCGCTCACCCACGACTCCGGGGCGGTCGTCACCCCCGCCCTGGACACCAAGGATCCGGGCGAGCTGGTGAGCTATAAGGAGCTCATGAAGGCCGCGCTCGACGCCCTGCAGCTGGCGATCGACGCCGCCAACGCCCCGGCCACCGGGCCCGACGGCTTCCCGATCCCCACCCTCTGGCTCCCCACCCCAACCGCCACCAGCAAGGACGACTTCGTTCGTCTGGTCCGGAGTTACCGGGCCCGGCTGCGGGCCGGGGTGGCCCGGACCCCGACCGAGCGGGCGGCGGTGGACTGGAACGCGGTGATCGCGGACGCCCAGAACGGGATCACCGCCGACCACATCAACGTGACCACCACCACCAACGGCCCGTTCAACGCCTGGGCCCGGCAGTTCATGTCGTTCGGGGGCTGGCATCAGATGACGCCGTTCGTCATCGGCATGGCCGATGTGTCGGGCAGCTACGCGTCCTGGATCGCGGCCCCGCTGGATGCCCGGGGCGGGGTCGGTACCACGCCGCTCATCGTCACGCCGGATCTCCGGTTCCCCCAGGGTGCCACCCGCACCGAGCAGCAGAACGACCTCAAGATTCCGTGCGCCGTGCTCCCCTGCAAGCGCTATTTCCGCAACCGGCCCGACGGAGAGGACACCTACGCCGGTCCGTCCTGGTCCTGGTCCAACTACGACCATATCCGGAACTACGACTGGGGCCTCACCAAGGGACAGCGCGGTGACTTCCCCTTCTTCACCCTGGCCGAGCTGGACATGCTGCAGGCCGAGGGCCACATCCGGCGAGGCAACTTCTCGGCGGCCGCGGCACTGATCAACAAGACCCGCACCAAGAACGGCCTGCCGGCCATCACCGCGTTCGACGCCACGTCGCCGGTGCCGGGCGGCGCCAACTGCGTCCCCCGGGTCCCCACCGGGTCGACGGTCGCCTGCGGCAACATGATGGAGGCGATGAAGTACGAAAAGCGGATCGAGACCGCGTATATGCACTACCTGGCCTGGTATGTCGACATGCGGGGCTGGGGCGACCTGGTGGAGGGGACGCCGCTGGACTGGCCGGTCCCGTACGAGGACATGCTGGCGCGCGGCCGTGACCGCGCCGCGGCGCAGTACCTCATTGGCGGCCTCGGGCTGGGCAACCCGCACACGGCGGCCAAGGGCACCTATGGATGGTAGTCGCTCGATGTCCCTGGCGATTCGTCGCGGCCTGGTGGTGCCGGCCGTGCTCCTGGCGGGTTGCTACACCCTGCAGCCGGCCCGGGGCGTCCCCCCGGTGGGCACCCGGATGGCCTTCGACGTCAACGACGTCGGGCGGGTGGCGCTGGGGGGGGTCATGGGGCCTGAAATCGCACAGGTCGAGGGCCAGGTGGTAGCGCAGGACAGTGGGAGCTACCTGCTCGCGGTGTCGAGTGTCCGCCTGCTTCGAGGCGGCGAGCAGGTGTGGAACGGCGAGTCGGTGCGGCTCAAGACGGAGTACCTGAGTTCGGCCTACGAGCGCCGGTTTTCCCCCGGCCGCTCGGTCGCGTTGGGAGTGATAGGGCTGGGAGGGTTCGCCACCTTCCTGGCCACCAGGTCACTTCTGGGGCTGGGGAGCTCGGAGCCCGACAAGCCAGGCGACGACAGCGGGGTGGTGCCCGGAGACCGTCTTGGCAGGCCATAACGTGCAGGTCCGGTACGTCAACTCTTCATGGAGTCCGTAATGCGACGCATCCGTCACCTTTCGATGCTGGGCCTCGCCGCCGGGGTCCTGACCGCCTGCCAGCCGGAGACGGTCCTGCTGTCCGAAGATATTCCGACGGCTGGCATCCGGTTCGTCCACGCCGTGCCGGACACCGGCGCGATGGACCTGCGCCCGGTCGATATCGTGGAAAACAACCATTTCTTCGGAGTGACCTTCCGGAGCACCGCCCAGCTGTATTACCGGAATGCCCGGGCCGGGAAGCGCCAGTTCAGAATCTTCATGAACGGCACGACCGCGGCGGTGGCCTCGACGGTGGTCAAGGACACCACGGTCACCCTGGAGGCCGGCAAGCTCTACACCTTCATGCTCTGGGGCTTCGCCCGCCCGGGGTCGACCCCCGGGATGCGGCTGACCATCATCGAGGACGCGGC
>JBFILX010000092.1:0-8096 GCA_041612035.1 Gemmatimonadales bacterium
AGCCCGCCATGCTCGAGCTGTGGGAGATCGGCCGCCACTGGCTGGGCGGCGACCCGGCGCTCGATGCCTGGCTCGCCGAACTCTACCGCGCGCCCGCTCCCCCGGCCGACCACTACGACGCGTGGCTCCACGACGCGGGCCGGGCGCCACCCGTTTCCCGGACCCGGGCCGACCTCTCGTGGTGGGCGCTGACCGCGCTGGGCCCGGCGACCGCGGCGGCCGCCCCGCACCTGCCGGAGTCCTGCCTGCTGCCGGACCAGGGCCTCGCCGTCCTGCGTACGGGGGACCTTTACGCGAGTCTCGAGTGCGGCCCCGACCGCGGGGGCCACGGGCACCCCGACAGCCTCCACCTCACGCTCCACGCCGGGGGGGTCCACTGGCTCCCCGACCCCGGGACCGGGTCCTACGTCCAGGGCACCCTCGCCTGGTACCGGTCGGCCGCGGCCCACAACGCCCCGCTGCTCGACGGGCTGAACGTGGGTGGCGAACCGGCCCGCTGCGAGGCGTTCGACGTGAAGGACGGATGGGCCTGGGCCCGTGCCGTGGCGGGCCCGGTGCGCCGGACCGTCGTGGCGGGGCCGGAGCACGTGGTAGACCTGGTCGAGCTCGAGGCCAGGCAGCCCACGCGGCTCGAACTCCCATGGCATCCGCACGGCGAGTGGCGCGTGGTCTCGCCGGGTCGGTGGGAGCAGACCGACGGCGAGGCGGACGAGCCGCGGTTCCTGCCGGCGGACCCCGCGGAGGCCGTTCATCTCGAGGTCGAAGGACCGGCGGGCGCGCGGCTTGGCCTCTGGCTCCTCGCGCCGGACGCGGAATTGCGGCGCCGCGCGGGCCCGGCCCTGCCGACCGAGGAGGGGACGCGGCCCTGGCTGCTGCTCCGGGCCACCACCACCGCCGCCCGGTGGGCGGCGGTGCTGGACCCCCGCCCCGGCGAGCCCCACGGGATACGGGGGGTGCGGCTCGACCGGGACCGGCTGACGGTCGAGACCCCGACCGGGCCGGTGCACTATGCGACCACCGCCGGCGGGCTCGGGGTCGAGCATGGGGCGACGGTCCTGGCCCTGGGGGGACTCAGGGCCCGGCCGCTGGTGCCGGCCGGCGTGATGGGGGAGCGTCCCGCGTGGGACACCGTGGCCCACGCGCCGCGCGCCTGGCAGGTGCCCGCGCTCGACGGCTCGCTGGACGGCTTCGACACCGGTCAGCCCATCGAGCTGGCCGACGAGCTGCACTACTTGCGGAGCGAGGAGCCCTACGAGCCCGACCAGTTCTCCGCGCGGTGCTGGGTAAATCACGACGTGGACGCGCTCTACCTGGCGGTGGAGGTGACCAAGCCCGACGTGGTGCTCCACCCGGCGGATGCCCCGCCGCTCGCACTGGACAACGACCCGGACGACATCCACACCGACGGCGTGCAGGTCGGGTACGCCGTGGGCGACGACCCGCCGGCGAGCCTGCTGGCCACCCCGGCGGAGGACGGGACGGTCCGGGTGCGGCGGGTGGGCGAGCCGGCCTGGAGCACGGGGGCGGGCGACGGGGCCTGGGCCATGACCGACGAGGGCTACCGGATGACGCTCCGGATCCCCTGCTCGACGCTGGCCCATCTGCCGGTCGGGAGCCAGATCCGGTTCGACGTCGCGGTCAACGAGGCCCACCCCGACCGGGAGCGGCGGGCCGGCCAGTTGCGGTGGAGCGGCGGCGGCGGCTGGGTCTACCTGCGGGGGGATGTCCTGGACCCGCGCCGGTTCGGGGTGCTTCACCTCGACTGAGCCCGGTGGTCCCCGGGCCCCGATTTGACGGCCCCCCCGACCCCGCGGTAACCTCCCGGGGCACCCTCATTTCACCTGCGGAGCCCGTCATGGTCAGCCTTCGGTACGCCATTCTCTTCGTCTCCGACCTCGAGCGCTCCATCCGATTCTACCGGGACGTGGTGGGGCTCAAGCTCCAGTCGGAAGACCGCGATCAGGCGGAATTCGACGTCGGCGGCACCACGCTGACCCTGCACCAGGCCCACTCGGTGGCCGAGAGCCACCAGCCCCCGACCCAGTCGGGGTGCGTCCGCTTCGGGTTCCGCGTGGACGACCTCGATCCGGTGCACGCCCGGCTCACCGAGGCCGGGACCCGGTGCGTCCAGCCGCCGGAGACGCGCGAGGGGGTCCGCATGGGCCTGTACGAGGATCCCGACGGGCTCAACTTCACCGTGGCCTCCAGCGGCGGGCGCTGACCCGGTGCGACGCCAAGGCTGCGCGGCGGGCGTCGGGCACGGCGCCCGCCGTTCGCTTCTGCTCGCGGCGCTGGTGGCTGGCTGCGGACCCACATCCCCGCCGCCCGACCTGGTGCTGCTGGACGCCATCGTGTTCACGATGGACGCCCAGGCGCCCCGGGCCGAAGCCGTGGCGGTACGGGACGGCCGGGTGGTGGCCGTCGGAACGACCGACGAGATCGGCGCCCTGGCGGGCCGCGCCACCCGCGTGGTGCGGCTCGGGGGCCGGATGGTGCTCCCGTCGTTCATCGACGCCCACATCCATCCGGTGAACGCCGGGGTCGAGCTGACCCAGTGCGACCTGGTGGACGAGGAAACCGCCGCCGCCATCCTGGCCCGGGTGGGCGAGTGCGCGGCCGCGGTGCCCGACGGCGCCTGGCTGGTGGGCTCCAGCTGGTCGCTGCCCGCCTTTCCCGACGCCGCCCCCCGGCGGGAATGGCTCGACTCGGTCACCGGGGATCGGCCCGCCTACCTGAGCGCCGCCGACGGCCATTCCGCCTGGGTGAACTCCGCCGCGCTCCGGCTCGCGGGCATCACCCGGACCAGCGCCGACCCGCCGGGCGGGCGGATCGAGCGCGATCGCCGCGGGGAGCCGCTGGGGACCCTGCGGGAATCGGCGATGCGGCTGGTGGGCGACCTGGTGCCGCCGCCCACCCTCGAGCAGCGGGCCGCCGGGCTCCGGCTGGCCCTGGCGGAGCTCCACCGGGCCGGGGTCACGGCCTTCCACGAGGCTGCGGGGGAGCGGGCCCAGCTCGAGGCCTACCGCGAACTGGACCGCCGGGGCGAGCTCACCGCCCGGGTCGTGGTCTCGCTCCGCGCCCGGCCCGAACGGAGTGCCGCCCAGGTGGACTCGTTCCTGGCCTGGCGCCGGGAGTTCGCCAGCCCGCGGCTCCGGCCAGGGGTGATCAAGTTCTTCGCGGACGGGGTGATCGAGGCGCGCACCGCGGCGATGCTCGCCCCGTACACCGACCGGCGCGGCTGGGCCGGCGAGCTCGACTGGCGGCCGGGCCAGCTCGACTCGATGGTCGCCCGGCTGGTGGGGGAAGGGTTCAGCATCCACATCCATGCCATCGGCGACCGGGCGGTGCGGGTGGCGCTCGACGCGATCGAGCGGGCCGAGGCGGGGCGCGAGCGGGGGGCGCGGCGGCACCAGCTGGCCCACCTGGAGCTGATCGATTCGACCGACATCCCGCGGTTCGCGGCGCTCGACGTCGCGGCCAACTTCCAGCCCCTCTGGGCCTACCCCGATACGTATATCCGGGACCTCACCTGGCCCGGGATCGGTCCCGAGCGCTCGCGCTGGCTGTATCCGATCGGCGCGGTGGCGCGGGCCGGCGGCCGGCTCGCCTTCGGCAGCGACTGGAACGTCTCCTCCCTGGTGCCGCTCCGGGGCATCGAGGTGGCCGTGACCCGGCGGGCCCCCGGCGATTCCGCGGGCGAGGCGCTGCTCCCCGACCAGGCCATCGACCTCGAGGCCGCGCTGCGGGCCTATACCCTGGGCTCGGCCTGGGCGCTGGGCCTCGACCGCGAGTCGGGCACCATCGCCCCCGGCAAGTCGGCCGACCTGGTCGTGCTCGACCGGGACCCGCGTGCGGGCCCGACCCACGAGATCGCCGGCGCCCGCGTCCTCCTCACCCTGTTCGAGGGCCATCCGGTGTTCGGCCGTCTGGATTCGCTTCCGCCGCCCTGATATCGTTCGCAAGCCGTCGTGAAGCAGGCTTCACGGAGGGCTCACCACGCGTTCAGCGCCACGGGCGTCCTATTACAGGTGCGGGATTCCCGTCACGCGGAGGACCCTGATGACACGAGTCGCCGATCTGATGCAGGCCGACGTGCGGACCATCGCGGCGGACGCGCTGGTCTCCGAGGCCATCGTCACGCTGGCCGACGGCCACGTGTCGGCGCTGCCCGTCCTGAACGAAGCGCAGCAGCTCGTCGGGGTGGTGAGCTCGACGGACATCCTGGCCGCGGAGGCCGAAGCGGGCGACGCGAAGGCGATGAGCCGGATCGCCTCGCATACCCGGGTGAGCGAGATCATGACCACCAACCCGAAGACCATCGGGCCCGAGGCCGACGTCAAGCTGGCCGCGCAGGAGATGCTGTACCTGGACGTGCGGCGCCTGCTGGTGGTGGAAGACAGCACCCTGGTGGGGATCATCTCGCAGTCGGACATCGTCCGCGCGGTGGCGAGCGGCCGCATCTGATGGCGGAGCCGCCGGCCCGCACCGACGCGGAGTGGGCCCGCGTCCTCACCCCGGAACAGTTCCGGGTCTGCCGGCTCGGCGGCACCGAGGCGCCGTTCTCGGGCGCGTACTGGGACACCCACGAGCCGGGCCGGTTCGTGTGCGTCTGCTGCGGGCGGGAGCTGTTCCGGTCGGACACCAAGTTCGACTCCGGCACGGGGTGGCCGAGCTTCTTCGCCCCGGCCGACGGGGAGGGCGTGGCCACCCGGGAGGACCGGAGTCACGGGATGCGGCGCACCGAGGTCCGCTGCGCCGGGTGTGACGCCCACCTGGGCCACGTGTTCGAGGACGGTCCGCGGCCCACCGGGCTCCGCTACTGCATCAACTCCGCCGCCCTGCGGTTCGAGCCCGACGCCTGAGGGCCCGCCGCCGGCGGCACGGGAAGGTCGCTCCATGACGCGGGAGGGTCATGCACACCGCCCCCGGTGACCTGCTGTATCATCTGCGGGACGAGGTGGACGCGGCCGATCTCCGGGTCCGGCCCTTCGTGCGCGAGACCCCGCTGGAGCTGGTGCCCGCCTGGAGCGCCGAGTGGGGGTGCCAGGTCCACCTCAAGCTGGAACAGCATCAGCTGGGCGGGTCGTTCAAGCTGCGCGGCGCCGTCAACCGGCTGCTCACGATCCCGGTGAGCCAGCGGGCGCCCGGGGTGGTCGCGGCCTCCACCGGCAACCACGGGCTCGCGGTCGCCCACGCCGCCCGTCGGCTCGGCACCACCGTCACGGTGTTCGTTCCCGAGGGCGCCGACCCCGGCAAGGTGGCCGCCATCCGGGCCCTGGGTGGCGAGATCCGCCCCCACGGGACCGACGGCGTGGAGGCGGAGCGCGAGGCGCGCCGCTTCGCAGACCACGCCGGCCGGGTGTACGTCTCGCCCTACAACGACCCCCAGGTGGTAGCCGGCCAGGGGACGGTGGGGGCGGAGCTGGCGCGCCAGCTCGACCGGATCGACGCCCTCTTCGTCGCCGTGGGCGGCGGCGGACTGGCGAGCGGGACGGCGGGCTACCTCCGGGCCCTCCGGCGCGAGGTGACGGTGGTCGGGTGCTCGCCGGCCAACTCCCCGGTGATGGCGGAGTCGGTCCGGGCTGGGAAGGTGATCGACCGGCCCTCCGCCCCGACCCTCTCCGATGGCACTGCGGGCGGGGTCGAACAGGACGCCATCACCTTCCCGCTCTGCCGGGCGCTGGTGGACGAGTGGGTGCTGGTCAGCGAGGACGACATCGCCGAGGCGATGCGCGGCTTCCTCGATCAGCACGTCCTCGCCGAGGGGGCGGCGGGCGTCGCGCTGGCGGCGGCCCGGCAGCTGGCGCCCCGGTTCCCCCGCGGCAACGTCGTGGTGATCGTCTGCGGCGGCAACGTCGGCGGCGCCACGCTGCGCCGGATTCTCTGCTGATCCCTTCCCGTTCATCCCGCGAGGTCCCGATGTCATCCCTGCTTCGCTTCGTGTTGTCCGTCGGGCTGCTGCTGGTACCCGCCGCCGTCTCCGCCCAGGCCCCCGGCCGGCTGGCCGCGGAGGTGGACCGGCTGGCCGCCGCGGTCATGCCGCAGGTGGTGACCTGGCGCCGGGACATCCATCAGCACCCCGAGCTCTCGAACCGGGAGTTCCGCACCGCCGCCCTGGTGGCGGAGCACCTGCGGTCTCTGGGCCTCGAGGTGCGGACCGAGGTGGCGCACACCGGCGTGGTGGGAGTGCTGCGCGGCGGCCGGCCCGGCCCGGTGGTGGCGCTTCGGGCCGACATGGACGCGCTGCCGGTGACCGAGCTGGTGGACCTGCCGTTCCGCTCCCGGGTGACGACCGAGTACAACGGCCAGCAGGTCGGCGTGATGCACGCCTGCGGGCACGACAACCACGTGGCCATCCTGATGGGCGTGGCCCAGGTGCTGGCCGGCGTGCGGCGCGACCTGCCGGGGACGGTGGTCTTCCTGTTCCAGCCGGCGGAGGAGGGGGCGCCCCAGGGCGAGCGGGGCGGCGCCGGCCTGATGATCGAGGAAGGGGCCCTGGCCGACCCGCGGCCCGAGGCGATCTTCGGGCTCCACGTCTGGCCCGACCGGGTCGGCACCATCGGCTACCGGTCGGGGCCGCTCATGGCCGCGAGCGACTGGCTCAACATCGTGGTCACCGGCCGGCAGACCCACGGGGCGGTGCCGTGGGGCGGGGTGGACCCGATCGTGGTGGCATCCCAGATCGTGCTCGCCCTGCAGACCATCCCCAGCCGCCAGGTGAACGTCACCGACGTCCCGTCCATCGTCACCGTGGGGATGATCCGGGGCGGCAACCGGGGGAACATCATCCCCGACAGCGTGGTGATGCAGGGCACCGTGCGCACCTTCGACGAGGCGATCCGGGCCGACGTGAAGGAGCGGATCGTGCGCACCGCCACCGCCATCGCCCAGAGTGCCGGGGCCACCGCGCGGGTGGACTTCGGGAGCGGCAACAACCCCGTCACCTACAACGACCCGGACCTCACCGCCCGCATGCTCCCCACCCTGCGGCGGGTGGCCGGTCCCGACGTGCGCCAGTCGCCGCTCTCCACGCCCGCGGAGGACTTCGCCCTCTACCAGCAGCAGATCCCGGGGATGTTCTTCTTCCTCGGCGTGACCCCCGCCGACCGCGACCCGCGGTCCGTGGCCGCCAACCACTCGCCCTACTTCTTCGCCGACGAAGGCGCCCTCCCGGTGGGGGTGCGGGCGATGGCCCACCTGGCGGTGGACTTCCTCACCGGTCGCCGCTGAGCGGCCGCATGGGCCGCCGGCTGGGCGGACTGCTGCTCGCGGTGGTCGCCCTGGGATGCGGCGACCGGCGCACCCCGGTGGCCACGGTCATCGTCGGCGCGACCGTGTACGACGGCAGCCCCAACCCGCCCCGCCAGGTGGCCGTGCGGGTCGAAGGCGACCGGGTGGTGGAGATCGCCCCCGCCGTGGAACAGGGCGCCGACTGGGTGATCGACGGCACCGACCTGCTGCTGGTGCCGGGGTTCGTGGAGCTCGCCACGCGGGTGGAGGACCTGTCGGACAGCGGCGTGGCGGGGCTGCTCCGGCTCGGCATCACCACCGCCGTCGTCGAACCGGCGCCGGGGGGCAGCCTGGCCGACCGGCTCGCCCAGCTCGACCGGGTGCCGGTGGCGGTGAACGTGGCGAGTTTCGCCGCGGAGCCTGCGGTCGAATCGGTGGCCGCGGCGGTGGACAGCGCCCGGGCCCGGACCTTCCGAGCGCTCGACGCCGGGGCGATGGGCGTGTCGGTCGGCGGAGGCGCGGGGGGCGACGCCGTCTTCACCGTCCGGCGGGAACTGGCGCTGGCCGTCGCCGCCGAGGGCGGCCGCTACCGGGCCCGGGTCGGCGAGAGCCTCGACGCGGTGGAGGAGACGATTCGCGTGGGGCGCGACGCGGGAGTGGTGGTCCACCTGGCCGGGGTGCGGCCACCGGCCGGCGCGGCCGGGTGGTCGGGGCGGCTGGCGGCGCGGCTCGACACCGCCCGGTCGCGACGGGTGGAGGTGAGCGCCGACGTCTGCCCCGGGGAGCCCGTGACCGCCGGCGGGTTCGGCCCCCTGGTCGCCTGGCCGTGGACCAGCGTCTGCGTGGTCGCCGCCCATGCCTGGCTC
>JBFILX010000093.1:0-8049 GCA_041612035.1 Gemmatimonadales bacterium
GCCACGAACCCGCGGTCGCCCCGGCTGAAGGCGATGGCGTTGGCCCCGTTGTCCCACCACCGGGACACCGGGGTGCCCGCCACCACCTTTCGGAAACCCACCATGGTCCGGATGGACGGGTCCCGGTGCTCGCACACCCAGGTGCCCGCGGTGGCATCCTCCAGCCGGGGGGCGCACGCCACCGCGCGGGTGGTGCCGTCGGCGTCGGAGGGCGGCCCCTGGGTCCGGCCCAGCGGGCAGTCGAAGGCGTAGCCCGAGAGCACCGAGGGGTAGCCGTAGGGCTGGGCCAGCATCCAGACGTTCGCCAGCCGCCAGGCGTCGGCGTGGCGGTAGCTCAGTCCGCAGGCGCGCTGGGTGTCGTGGTTCTCCAGGAAGGAGACCGCCTTGTCGGCCGGCAGGAGCCCCCAGGCCGCCTCGGAGAAGCGGCCGCCCGGCGGGCCTTCGGGGTTGAGCTGCGCGATGAACTCGCCGTTGAGGCCGCGGAACTTGTTGCCCACCCCGGTGAAGATGAACTCGGTAATGTCGGCCGCCCCGCCCGAGGCGAATCCCGCGCCGAAGTAGTCGCGCGGCCCCAGCGCCTCGCCCGCGCCCCCCGCCACCTCCAGGAAGACGTAGGGCAGGGGCCGGCCCTCCCGCGCCAGGGTGGTGTTCACCCGGGCCAGGATGTCGTCCAGCTCCACCTGCTGGATGTGCTTGGCGGCGTCGATCCGGTAGCCCGCCACGCCGAGCCGCGCGAGCTTGAGCAGGTACCCGGCCAGGGTGTCCCGCACCGCGGGAAGGCCGGTGTGGAGGTCGGGGAGCGAGAACAGTTCGCAGTCCTGCACGTTGGCCGCGCTGGCGTAGTCGGTGACGGTGCAGGGCGGGTGGAAGTCGCCCGGGCCGTAGAGCCCCGGATAGCTGTACTTGGAGTACGGGGTGCCGTTGCTGCCCACCCCGGGGCTCGGGAAGTTGGTCATGTGGTTGATGACCGCGTCCACGATGACCCCCACCCCGGCGGCCCGGCAGCGGGCCACCATCGCCTCGAACTCCGCCCCGGTGCCCGACCGGCTCCGGGCCAGGCTGTAGCTCACCGGCTGGTAGCGCTGGCTCCAGTCCCGGCCGGGCACCAGGCTGTGCTCCTGGGGCGGCGAGACCTGCACCGCCGCGAACCCGGCGGGGCCCAGGACGGTCTCGCACTCCGCCGCGATGTCGGGCCAGCGCCACTCGAAGAGGTGAACCATGACGTCGCCGGCCGCCGCGCGCCCGGTGGGCCGGTAGGTGGGGGAGAGCACCGGCCGGCCCGGGGGCGGGAGGGCGCTCTCCGGCGGGCTTGGCAGCGACCCGCCGCAGCCCGCCAGCGTCAGCCCCGCCGCCAGGCACCACCCGGGGGCCGGGCGCGGCCGGAGGAACGAACCGCCGCCCCGCCCGGGGAGGGGCGGAGCGGCGGCTCGGGTCCTGCGAGGAGGGCCGGGCGTCAGTAGCCCGGGTTCTGCTTCAGGTTCGGGTTGGCCACCAGCTCGTTCGCGGGGAGCGGGTAGAGGTCGCGGAACGCTGCCGTCGCCGCGCCCGCCTGGGTGCCGCCCTTCCAGGACCAGATGTAGCTCCCGCCGGTGAACCGGCCGTACCGGATCAAATCGGTGCGCCGGTGTCCCTCCCAGAGCAGTTCACGGCCCCGCTCGTCCAGGATGAAGTCCAGGGTGAGCTGGGCGTCGGTGATGTTGCCGCTGGCGTTCCCGAAGGCGCGCTGCCGCAGGCCGTTCACGTAGGCCAGCGCCTGGGCCCGGCTCCCGCCGCCGCCCCGCAGGACGATCTCGGCGTACATCAGCTGGGCGTCGGCCAGCCGGAACATCGGGAAGTCGGTGTCCACGTGGGTCGGGTGCGACCCGCGGGCCCCGGTGCTCGTCAGGTTGGAGTACTTGGGCGCGGGGATGCCCGCGAAGAAGTTCCCGATGCTGGTCACCGCGACCGACTGGTTCCGGGTGAAGAAGAAGTCGCCCCGGGTGTCCCCGGCGCTGAAAAGGTTGTAGGCCTGGGGCTTCATCCGGAGGCCCCACCAGCAGCCGTCGATCCCGTAGTCCGCGGCGTTCATGTCCCCGCCGCAGGAGGCGTGCACCAGGAAGGTCATCCCGCCCCAGGTCTGGGTCTTCAGCCCGTCCTGGGTCACCGCGAAGATGAGCTCCGGTGAGGTGTGGTTGTCGGCCAGGAAGTTGCGCCGGTAACTGGAGGCCAGGCTGTAGGGCCCGGCCAGGACCGGCTGCAGGGCCGCCAGCGCCCCGGCGTAGTTCGCGGTGCCGGCGTACACCCCGGCGTTCATCAGCACCTTGGCCAGCAGCATGGAGCCCGCGGGACCGGTGGCGCGGCCGTAGTTCGCCGCGGAGGCGGGGGGCAGCGCCGGGATGATCGCGTTCAGCTCGCTCACCACGAAATCGAAGATCTCCTGGCGGGTGGCCTGCTTGGGCGGGGTGGCGCCCAGCGCGTCGGCGTCGGTGACCAGGGGGACGCCGCCGAACAGGTCCATGGCGTGCCAGTAGCTCAGGGCCCGGAGGAACCGGGCCTCGGCCCGCATGGTGGCGATCTGGGTCCGGAGCGCCGGGGTCACGTTTCCGCGTGCGTCGAGCTTGGCGTCGGTGGTCTGCCGCAGGAACTCGTTGGCCATCCCGATCTGGAAGTAGATCCGGTAGTACATGGCCACCACGAACGAGTTGGTCGCGGCCCACTGCTGGGTGTTCATCTCGGGCAGGCCCACGTCGCCCCAGCCGATCACCGCCGCATCGGTGGGCAGTTCCTGGGCCTCCCAGAGGAGCCGTACGTACTGCGAGAAGCCCTCGTCGATTCCGCTGATGTCCCCCTGGCCGGCGGGGCCCTGCTGGCCGCTCACGGCCAGCCCGGCGTACACCTTGGCCAGGAAGGACAGGTAGGAATTGGGGTCGTTGAAGACGTTCGCTTCGGTGACCGTGCTCTTGGGCTCGACCGTCGTGTCGGTGCAGGCGGCCGCGCCTCCCATCAGCAGCGCGGCGGCGACAGCGAGCGCCTTGGGTGCGTTGAGTCTCATATCGTCGTCCCTTCTGGGCTCGAGGTCGGAGCTAGAACCGCACGCTGATCCCGCCCGTGAAGGTGCGGGAGCGCGGGTAGATGTTGTTGTCGATGCCGTTCAGCCCGGCGGTCGGGTCCACCCCGCTGTAGCCCGTCAGGGTGAACGCGTTCTGCACCGCGCCGAAGACCCGGAAGGGCCGGCCCTGCCAGTCGAACCGGTACTCCGCCGCGATGTTGTCGAGCCGCAGGAACGAGGCATCCTCCACGTACCAGTCGGACAGGTACTGCGGCGTCACGAACCCGGTCTCCAGCACCGAGCTGTGCAGGTTGTACGGGGAGGCCCGGGTCACCTCGGCGTAGGTGCCGAGGTTGGAGGCCACGTTGTTGTACACGTAGTTCCCCAGGTAGGCCCGGAGGGTGTAGCTCAGGCCGAACCGCCCCTTCGAGAGGTACGAGGAGTGTCCCAGGATCCAGTCGGGGTCGGGGCTGTTGAGCGCGCGGCGGTCGGCCACGTTCACCACGCCGTCCTTGTTGAGGTCGGCGTACAGGTCCTGCTCGTTGATCGCCCCGTCGCCGTTCACGTCCTTGTAGATGGGCTTGCCGTTCTCCATGATGTGCTGGTACACGAAGAACGAGTTGATCGGCTGCCCCGGCTGCAGCACCTGGATGGTGGTGCCCACGCCGCCCGCGACCCCGCCCACCAGGATCTCCTGCACGCTCCCGGCGATGCTGGTCAGCTCGTTCGAGTTGTGGCTGGCGTTGAACGTGGCGTTCCAGCTCAGGCCGTCGTTCCGGCCCTCCATCAGGCGCGCCACCAGGCTCAGCTCCACCCCGGTGTTCTTCATCGTCCCGATGTTGGTGGTGACGAAGTTGGACAGGTTGGTCCCCGCCGCGACCGGGACGGTGAAGATCAGGTCCTTGGTGTCCTTGGTGTACCAGTCCACCGAACCGGTGAACCGGTGGTTGCTGAAGGCGAAGTCGAGGCCGACGTTGTACGAGTCGGTCTCCTCCCACTTGATGGCGGGATCCACCGCGTTGGGCCGGATGGTCGGCACGAAGGTGTTGCCGAACTGCACCTGCGCCTGGGTGTCGCCGAACCGGTACGCCGCGTACTGCTGGTAGTTGGCGAACGCCTGGTTGCCGGTCCGGGCCCAGGAGCCGCGGAGCTTCAGGTCCGACAGTCCGCCCACGTCCCGCAGGAACGACTCGTCCGAGAGCCGCCAGCCCACCGACACCGAGGGGAAGGTGCCCCAGGCGTTGTCCGGGCCGAAGCGGGACGAGCCGTCCCGCCGGAGGCTCAGGGCCAGCAGGTAGCGGTCCTCGATGTTGTAGTTGAGCCGGCCGAAGACCGAGATCAGGCGGCTCTCCTGGATGTCGAGCCCGTTCTGCACCGTCCGGGCCGTGGTGACCCCGTTCCCCCCCAGCACGTCGGTGGAGAGCCCGGTGGCCTGGAACCAGGGGTAGTCCGCGCTCGATTCGCCGAACGAGTAGCCCGCGGTGAGATCGACCGTGCCGGGCATGAAGGTCGCCGGGGCCACGTAGTTGAGGTACGCATCCAGCGCGGTGTTGGTCATGCTGGGGTTCTGCCGGAAGTCGGACCCGTTGGTGCCGGTCTTCCGCTGGCTGTGCAGCACGCTGGGCGTGAACGAGGTTCGGTCCACCTTGGTCACGTCATAGCCCAGCGCCACGTTGGCCCGGAGCGTCTCCAGGAACGGCATCCGGTAGGCCGCGTGCACGTTGCCGAGGCTCCGGTAGGTCGTGCCCTCGTCGGTGGCCAGGGCCAGGATCGCCACCGGGTTGTCCGCCGAGGTCAGCGTGTTGCCTGGCCAGTCGTAGTAACCTGTGCTGGTTCCGGGGTCGAAGATCGGCTGGGTCGGCCCCATCTGGGCCGCGTTGGAGAGCACGCCGCCCGGGGTGAACTGGTCGTCGGTCCGGGAGCCCTTCACGTTGGCCCGGACGTCCAGCCGGTCGTCGAACAGCCGCTGCTGGTAGGTGAGCCCCAGCGAAACCCGCTCCGCCGTGGTCCCCCGCAGGATGCCGTCCTGGTTCAGGTAGCCCAGGGAGAGCCGGTAGAAGGTGTCGCCCAGGTTGTTGGCCAGGGACAGGTTGTGCTCCTGTCCGAACCCGTCCTGGGTGACCTGGTCGAACCAGCGGGTGCTGGACTGCGCCAGCTGGCCCACGTTCTGGGGGGCGTACTGCTGCACCGCCGCCCGGAACTGGGCCGCGTTCAGCATCGAGGGCAGCCGGGTGACCCGGGAGGTCGAGAAGCTCGAGGTGTATTCCAGCTGGGGCCCGGTCTCCGGCACGCCGCTGCGCGAGCGGGTGGTGATGATCACCACGCCGTTGGCCGCGTTGGCCCCGTAGATCGCCGCCGCGGAGGCGTCCCGCAGGACCGTGATGTTCTCGATGTCGTCCGGGTTGAGGAAATTGAGCGGGTCCCGCCCGGCGGAGAGCCCGCCACCTGCCCCGGTCCCGACCGGCATCCCGTCGATCACGATCAGCGGATCGCTGCTGGCGTTCACCGAGGTGGCGCCCCGGACCCGGATCGTGAGCCCGCCGCCCGGCTCGTTGTTGTCGATCACCTGAACGCCCGGCACCTTGGCCGCAATCAGGTTGGCCGGGGTGATGACGCGCCCGGTGTTGAACTCCTCCCGACCGAGCGGCGTCACCGCGCCGGTGATGTTCCCGGCCCGCTGCTCGCCGTAGCCCGTGACCACGATCTCCGTGAGCGCGACCGCCTGGGCCGTCATCACCAGGTTCACGGTCTGCTCCTGGCCGGCCCGGACCATCACCGCCTGGGCGATCGGCGCGTAGCCCAGCACGCGGGCCCGGAGGCTGTCGGAGCCGGCCGGGACCCCGGTCAGTACGAACCGCCCGTCGGCCCGGGTGATGGCGGCCTTGCCGCCCAGCGAAACGTGAGCGCCGGCGACCGGCTGCTGGGTCGCCTGGTCGATCACGCGCCCCTGCACCGTCCCCGACGGCGCCTGGGCCGCCAGGGGAGCGAACCAGAGGACGGTGAGAAGCGCACTCAGGACGTACGACACACGTTGCATACGGTCTCCCCTTGCCGTGAAGGTCACCGGCCGCGACTCAGCGTTGCCAGAGGCACCTTGAAGCGGCGGCTGGTGGGACGTGGGTGGCTGCATCCGGATCGATGGAAGGCGACGCGACATTCGGCGCGCCGGCGTCGGTGGGCCGGTGCTCGATGCGCACCGGATTCTGGCTGTACGGATGGGTCCTCGTCAAGAGACGCTAATGTCGGTACCGCCGGCCTCGGCGCCGGCACCGGACGGATTCCGCTCACCGCCGAGGGCACCCGACGGTGGCTGGCCAGGAGGCGGCGAGACCGGGGTGAGCCGCCGGACGAGCGCGAGGGTGGTCACCCCATATCCCGCGAAGAGGGGCGCGAAGAGGGCGAAGACCAGCGGGCGGGGTGGGCGAAACCCGGGAATGGCGATCAGGTAGCAGAGCGCCCCGAGGGCCAGTCCCCGCAGCCAGGTCGTTCTGGGGAGGAGACGGTCGACGGCCGCCAGCACGACCCCGCCCACGACCCCCGCGATGGCGCCCGAGAGGATGACGGAGAGCGTGCCCCCCGGGGTGAACCCCGGGGAGCGTCCCGTGGCGAGCGCGAACAGGGCCATGGCCACCCGGCCGCCCGCGCCCAGGAAGATGGTGCCCGCCAGGGCCCCGGCCGGGACGGCCCGGCCCATCCCCCGGAGACCGGTCACACGTCCGCCAGCACCTCGACCGCGGTGCGGACCGTGGCGAACTCCCGGTGCAGGCAGGCCAGCTCCGCGGCGTGCAGGTCCTCCGCGCGCCAGTACCGGCCGTCGGGACCCGTGCGGTCGAAGGTGGCGGTGGCGTCGGCCACCAGCACCACCTCGAAGCCCAGGTTGGCCGCGCTCCGCACCGTGGTCGAGACGCAGTGGTCGGTGGTGAGCCCGCCCACGACCAGGCGGCGGACGCCGGCCTCGCGCAGCCGGGCCTCGAGGTCGGTCCCGGTGAAGGCCCCGTTCACCCGCTTCCGGATGACGGGCTCACCCGCCGCCGGAGCAACCTCGGCCTTCAGGGCCACGCCGGGCCGGTCGGGACGGAGCGGGGAGTCAGGCCGCTGGGAAAGGTGCTGGACGTGGAACACGGGCCAGCCCGCACGGCGCCACGCGCCGAGCAGGGCGGCCATCACCGACTCGGCTCCGGGGTTGTTGCGGCGGCCCCAGACCGGGTCGTCGAGCCCGGCCTGGACGTCGATGAGCAGCAGGGCGGTGGACCGGTCCATCACCCAAGGTACTGCCCGAAGGCCGGGCGGCGAGGTCACGCCTCGGCGACCCCCGCCCGGCGCGGCCTACCGCGCCGCCTTGATCTCCACCGCGATCACCGCCACGCGGCCGGCGACCAGCTCCCACGAGTGCTGCACCCCCTCCATCCAGAGCACCTGCGCCGGGTTGAGGTCGAAGATGAACGGCTTTCCGTCGGGGCCGGTCATCCGGGCGCGTGCCTTGGCCATGCTGATGGCGACCAGCGGGACGTGGGTGTGCATGGCACTCTTCGCCCCGGGTCCCGCCAGCACCTCGAAGATGCGCACGTGGTCGTTCTCGAAGATCACGTGGTGGTGAGTGGGATCCACCGTGACGGCATCGGTCGGCGGGGGCGCGACCCTGGGAGGCACGCGGCCCGAGGCGGCGGCCTTGGGCTCCACCCCGATCACGTGGACCTGTCCCGAGAGCATCGTCCACCGGTGCTCGGCGCCGTCGATCCAGAGCACCTGGCCGGGGTGCACATCGAGCAGTCCCGAGGTGCCGTCGGCGTTGGTCATCCGGAGGCGGGCGCGGCCCAGGCTCACGAACGCGAACGGCGAGTGACTGTGCATCGGGCTGCTGGCGCCCGGGGCCACCAGCGCCTCCCACACCCGCACGTGGTCGTTGTCGAGAATGACGTTGTGATGGGTGGGATCGATGGCGACGGCGTCGGGAGCGCGTTGCGCCCCCAGCCCCGACGCGTAGACGATGGTCAGTAGTCCAGCCAGCGCGGCGGTGGTAC
>JBFILX010000094.1:0-8019 GCA_041612035.1 Gemmatimonadales bacterium
CCAGAACCTCTGGTGGCACCTCGACCAGGGCACCGAGCGCTACGCCAGCGGCTCCTGCGACGGGTTCGTCAGCGACATCGGCCCGGGCCAGCTCTTCAACGCGGCCACGCTCTTCACCCCGACCCTTACCGGGTGGGCCTCCAACTGCGCCCTCGCCAGCCAGCAGGTGTACGGGATCGCGCTCGGCGTGGGGAGCGCATGGTGGGACGACTACGAGGGCTACGCCGACCTGGTGCGTCTCGCGTTCCGCGACGACGGGGGCGAGCGGGTCGCCGTCTACGACAACTTCGAGCTGCCCGAGACGGTCGTGATCCCCGAGCCCGGCACCCTCGTGCTGCTGGGCACCGGGCTCCTCGGCCTGGGCGGCCTGGGCTGGATTCGCCGGCGGAAGAACCCCTCTTCCTGACCGGACGTCCCGGTCACCTCTCCATCACCGGCGACACGCACGGCCCGGGACCCGCGGATCCCGGGCCGCTGCGCGTCAGGACACCCCGAGCACCACCTTGCCCGCGGCGCCCCCCGCCAGCACCGCCTGGTGGGCCCGGGCCGCCTCGGCCAGCGGGAACTCGGCCCCGACCACGGGGGTGAGCGCGCCGCCGGCCAGTCCCGGCGCCAGCCGCTCGTGCACCTCCCGCAGTTCGGCGTCGCCGGCGTTCCAGAGCGACATGCCGAGGATGGCGCTCTCCTTCCCCATCGTCTTGCGCGGATCGATCTCGACCCGGCCCCGGCTCCCCACCACCACCACGCGTCCACCGGGGGCGAGGAGGTCGAGGTCGCCGTCCAGGTTCACGTTGGCCAGCATCTCGACGATCAGGTCCACTCCCCGCCCGTCGGTGAACGCCAGGATCTCCGCCAGGTGGCCGGGATCGCCGTGGGACATCACGCCGTGGGCGCCCTGCTCCCGCACCAGCCGGCGGCCGGCGTCGGACCCCGCGGTGCCCAGCACGGTGAGCCCGTGGGCGAGGGCGAGCTGCACCGCGGCGAGCCCCACCGCGCCGCTGGCCCCGTGCACCAGCGCGGTCTCGCCGGCCCGCGCGCCGGCCCGGTGGAAGAGGGCGCGGTGGGCCGTCGCGTACGGGACCCCGATGGCGGCGCCCTGGGCAAAGCTCAGCCGCCCGGGCAGCGGGAACACCTGGTCCGCGCGACAGCAGGCCAGCTCCGCATAGGCCCCGACCCCGCGCCCCGCCACCGTCCCCGAGAAGTAGACCCGGTCGCCCGCCCGCACCCGGTCCACGCCCGGCCCCGCCTCCACCACCACGCCCGCTCCGTCCCACCCGGGCACGTACGGCAGGGCGGGCAGCCGGGCGTAGGCCCCCGAGCGGATGTAGGTGTCGACCGGGTTCACCCCGGCCGCCCGCACCTCGATCACCACCTCGCCAGCGTCCGCCACCGGCCGCTCGATCGGGTGGAGGGCCATCACCTCGGGCCCCCCGAACCGGTGCACCTGGATGCCGCGCATGAGGACTCCTGCCGGGACGTCCGGAGTGTAATGGCCCGGCCCGAACGACACGAGGCGGGGTCACCCCCGCCTCGCATCACCATCGGTCGGATCGGCCCTAGTTGGGCAGGATCACGCTGTCGATCACGTGGATCGTGCCGTTGGTGGCCGCGATGTCGGTCTTGACGACCGTCGCGCCGTCCACCATCACCTTGCCGTACTTGGTGGAGATCTTCACCGACTGCCCGTTGAGGGTCTTGGCGCTGTTGAGCTTCACCACGTCCTTGGCGAGCACGTTGCCCGACACCACGTGGTAGGTGAGGATCGCGGTCAGCTTCGCCTTGTCCTTCAGCAGGGCCTCGACGGTCCCGGCGGGGAGCTTGGCGAAGGCCTCGTCGGTGGGCGCGAAGACCGTGAACGGCCCGTCACCCTTCAGGGCCTCGATCAGACCCGCCGCCTGGAGGGCGGTGGCCAGGGTCTTGAACGAGCCCGCGGCGACGGCGGTCTCGACGATGTCCATGGTCGGCGCGTTGGACGACGCGGGCTTGGCCATCTGGGCCGAGGCCGGCAGGCTGACGAACGCCAGGGCGGCCAGGGCGACGGCGGTACGGGCGATGTGGCGCATGGGTCTCTACTCCTTGCTCGGTGATGCAGTGAAGGGACGGCCGGGGCACGTCCCGCGGACTTCGTTGTCCAGCCAACGTCCAGCAGTATACAGGTTTGTCGAGGTATTGTCAAGGGTCATTATTGAATCACCCTTGACAGAAGGTGGACAAAGCTCGATCTTGTTACCGTGACACCGCTTACGAAGGACCCGATTCGGCACCCCATGCGGGTCGTGACCCGGCGGACCGGGCTCACGGCGGACGTGCTCCGGGCATGGGAGAAGCGCTACGGGGCGGTGGAGCCCGAGCGCTCACCGGGGGGCCAGCGGCTCTACAGCGACGACGACATCGAGCGGCTCACCCTGCTGCGCCGGGCCACCGACCAGGGCCGCAACATCTCCCAGGTGGTGGGGCTGGATCGGGACGAGCTGGTGGCGCTGGTGGCGGAGGACGAGTCGGCGCAGGTGGCCGCCGACGCCCCGGCCGCGAGCGACGAGGCGGCGCGCTACCTGGAGTCGGGGATGGCCGCGGTCCGGGGCCTCGACGCCGGCGGGCTCGAGTCGCTGCTCCGGCGCGCCGCGCTCGACCTGGGGGCCCCGGCCGCGGTGGACACCGTCCTCACGCCGCTGCTGCGCGAGTTTGGCGACGCCTGGCACGAGGGCCGACTCACCCCCGCGCACGAGCACCTGGGCTCCGCGGTCATCGCGCGGGTGCTGGCCTGGATGGAGAGCGCGGCCGACGTGTCCCGCCGGGCGCCGGCGGTGGTGGTGGCCACGGTGGCCGGACAGCACCACGAGCTGGGGGCCCGGCTGGTGGCGGTGACCGCGGTGGGCGAGGGATGGCGGGTGCTCTTCCTGGGGAGCGACCTCCCGGCCGACGCCATCGCGGCGGCGGCCCGGCAGGCCGATGCGCGGGCGGTGGCGCTGAGCCTCATCTACCCGGTGGACGACCGGGTGCTGGTGCAGGAGGTCGGCCGCCTCCGCGCCCTCCTGCCCAGTGACGTGCTGCTCATCGCCGGCGGCCCGGGGGCCGAGCGCCACGCCCCCGAGCTCGCCCGCGCCGGGGTGCAGATCCTGCCCGACCTGCCGCACCTCCGGGTCCTGTTGCGGTCCCTGCACCCCGGAGGAAGCTGACCGGACGCCGAAGCCGATCGTCTCAGCGGGACCGCTGGCCCCGCAGCACCGCCGCGGTGGCCGCGGGATAGACCCCGATGGTGTGGTTGCGGAACCGCATGGCGCCCTGGCCGGAGGCCGAGTTGAACTCGAGCGCCCCCGACTGCTCGTCGGGCATGTGGCAGTCGACGCAGGCGGCGGCGAGACGGGCCGCGGTGATCCCGACGACCCGGGAGTGCCGGCCGGGCTGGTGGCACGCGAGACACTTGCCGGACAGCACCGCGGGGCGCCGCTCGGTCCGGTGGACGTCGTGGCAGGTCGCGCAGGTCATGGCGCGACTGGCTCGGAAGCAGAGCGAGCGTTCCAGCAACCCCACCTGATTGCCGTGCACGTCGGACGCCCCGACCCCGACGGGCGGCGCGTAATAGTCGTCGAGCCGCTCCCCGGGCCGGTAGCTGAAGGCGGGACGCCGGGGCTCCCGGGGCCCACCATGGCAGAGGCCGCAGGTGTCGAGTTGCCCCTGCCGGGAGAAGCCGGCCGGCGAGCGGATCTCCCTGGCCTGCCGGGCCTCGGGGTTGGCGCGATGCCAGGCCACGTGGCGAACGCCGTCACCGTGACATTTCTCGCAGGTGAGCCCCACCTCGTAGGACTGGGCATAGCGCAGGGCCCCGGGTGGGCCGACCACGTCGAACCGGGTGGCGTGGCACTCGAGGCAGCGGGGCTGGACGATCCGGGTGAAGTCGATCGTCCCATCGAGGTAGCCCGGGCTGTTGATCCAGCGGTCGGGGCTGGCGAGCCAGGAGACCGGCAGCTGGTACAGGATCCCGTCCCTCCAGTAGGCGAAGGACTGCCCGCGGCGGCCGGAGCCGATGACCAGGTCGATGGTCTCGCGCTGCACGACACGATTGCGATCGTAGGCCGTCTGGGTATGCCGCCCGTCGATCTCCCGCATCACGAACGACACCCCGGGGCGCCGGGTCGTGAGGGTGTTGCGGCCGGCGGCAAAGGACCCCTTGATGGTGGCCGACGACGCCGGGGCCGAGGTGTGGAAGTGGGCGGTGCGGAGGTAGCTCGTGACGATGGCGCGGTGACAGTCGGCACACGCCTGGACAGCGGCCCGCTGGGCCGAGGTCAGGAGCGGCGTGCCCAGGAGGAAGCCCGCCGCCAGCGCGGCGATCCGCATCCGCCTCATGGCGGGACCGATCCTGCGCATCGCGGGGAGGCCAGGGCGGCGGACGTCGACGGCATCCCGAAACAATAACCCGCCGCCTGGGGCGCGACGGGCCGCTCGGCGGGCTAGGGCCGGCGATCGCCGCCGGGCGGCCGTCCCCCCGCCCCGCCGCCGGGCCCCATCCGGAGCGGCGGGTTCTTGATCCGCTCGGGCACTCCGTTCCACTGCTCGGGGGTGAGGATCTGCCGGATCGCCTCGAGCGCCGCCCGGTGGCGGGCCTGGCCCTGCTCCAGCATCGGGCGGAAGGCGCCGAAGAGCCGGGCCGGATCGGGGTTGGCCCCGGCCCGCTCGAGCTCCTTCTGGATCCCCTCCGCCAGCGCCTTCACTTGGGCCGTGAAGCTGTCGGCCACGACGGCGAGTTCCGTGACCTGGGTCTCGCTGAGCCGCAGGCCCAGCCGCAACTCGAGCACCTGGCTGGCCGGGTTGGGCACCAGCGTCGCCAGCCGGCTCGCCATCTCGCCCATGCCCCCGCCCCCCATCCCCGGGCCCCCGAAGCCGCCCGGGCCGCCGGGCCCGCCGGGCCCGCCCCCCCGCATGCCGCCGAAGCCGCCGCCACCCCCGCCGCCGCGCAGGGCCATGAGCATCTCGCGCTGCCGGTCGGGGCCGATGGTGTAGCGGAGCTGGAATCCGACCTGGAACGGCACCCGGAACGCGGTCGCGCTGGTGCGGGCGGCGCCGAAGAGTTCGTTCACCGTGTAGCGGAAGCGCTGCTCCACGGGATCGAACCCGGTCACGTACAGCAGGGTGGCGTCGGGCCGGGCGGGCTGGCCCCAGCCCCGCACGCCGTTCGTGCCGTGCACCAGCTCGTCGATCCCGCTGATCAGGTTGACCGTGGTGACCGACACCGCGAGCCGCCGGTTGAGCCCCCAGGCCGCCGGGCGCCAGTTGAGCTGCAGGTCGAAGCTCGGCTGCCAGGGCCCCCGGCAGCTGTTCCGCGCGGCCACCGTCCCCAGCTGGCCGGTGAGACAGTCGAGCGCGCCGCCGCTCGAGGCGCCGAGCAGGCGGCGCATCCCGTTGGCCACGGCGGTGTCGGCGGTGCGCGCCGGGTCGAAGATGAACGCCCGGTCGTTGCGCGCCCCGTCCCCGTTGATGTCGGCTCCGACCCGCGGGGTATAGGCCGCGCCGGAGGTCATCCGCCCGATCGCGGTGAGTTCGAGGGCGTTGCCGAACGGCCGGGTGATCGTGGTGAGGAAGGCGTGGCGCCGCTCGAAGTCGCTGGTCGCCCACTCCCGCTCGTTCGGGTTGCCCGCGGTGGTCGCGGCGGCGAAGCCGCCGCCCCCCGACTGGTCTTCCGACCGCGCCAGGGTGTACGAGGCGGAGTAGATCATCCCGCTCCGGAAGAACCCGTTGACCGCCAGGGCCCCCTGGACCGTACGCGAGGCCAGGTCGGACCGGATCTCCAGCACCTGGCCGAACGACGGGTTCGCCCGCGACCCGAACAGGCTCGTGGCCCCGGTGGCGGGGGTGATGGCGGCCGCCGGGACGTACACCGGCCGGTCGCCTTCCCCCGCCAGGGTGAACTGCGGGGTGGCCCGCAGGTTCAGGTCGGCGTAGCCCCACTGGCTCACCCCGCGGGCCCAGCTCAGGTCGAGCGAGACGGCGTGAAGGCCGAACCGCCGCTGGACGCCCAGCGAAGAGCGCCACGACCGCGGTGCCCCGAACCCCTCGTCGAAGACGGTGACGCTGGGGGCGCGGGTGGCGATCGGCGACGGCACCCCGGCGCAGACCGTGGGGACGCTGGCGGGGTCGGCGGCGTAGCGGACCCAGTCCGGCACCGGGGTGGCCGCGCCGGTGCACACCAGCTGCGACTCGCCCGACGCCAGGCCGGTGGCCGACTGCACCTGGCCCACCAGGGTGACCGGCACCGAGCTGCGGAACTCGCCCACCCCGCCGCGGATCACCGCGGCCGGGAGGCCGCCGCCGCCCCCGATGGTCCAGCTGAACCCGACCCGCGGGCTCAGGTGGGTCTCGCCGGGCAGCCGGTCGGTCCGGAGCCCGAAGGCCGCCTCGACCGCGGCGTTGGCCGGGGGCGGGTTGCCGAAGCTGGAGCGCTCGAGCCGCACCCCGTAGGTGAGCTGGAGGTTGTTCCCCCGGCGCCAGGTATCGGCCAGGTAGAGCGCCGCCTCCTCGGCCTCGCCTTCGCGGTAGACCGGGGTGAGGGTGCGGGTGAAACTGGCCGGCCGGTTGGCCTGCAGGTCGTCGAGCGAGTTGTAGCTGAACGTGCCGAGCGCGTTGAACGCGTTCCGCTGGGTGGTGCTCGACGCGCTGTAGAGCACCCCCAGCTTCACCCGGTGGCTCCCGTCCCCCGGCATGACCGAGACCTCGTTCGAGATCTCCGTCCCGCGCGTCGAGTTCCGCTGGGGGAACGCCGTGTTCCCCCCGAAGCTCAGGGTCGAGACGCCCAGCGACCCGTCGTCCAGGGTCGAGGCGACCTGCACCCGGCCCTGGGGCAGGCTCACCAGCGGATCCGCTTCCAGCTCCGAGCGCGACAGGTAGGCGCGGAACTCGTTCAGGACCCGGAGCCCGAACCGGGAGCTGAGGGTGGCCATCACGCCGCCGCCCCGGTTCTCGGAGACGCCGCCGGTCTGCGGCAGCGAGAGGGCGGTGATCCGGGTCGGGTCCTGGGTGCTGGTCCGCCAGTCTCCCCGGACCGACAGGGTGTGCGACGAGGCCAGGATCCAGTCGAGCCGCCCCAGGCTGGACAGGTCGTCGGTCTCGCGCGTGCCGCCCACGTCGGGGCCCAGCGGCAGGCCCAGCCCGCCCAGGATGCCGGTCAGCCGGGCCACCGAATCGGGGTGGGCGCCCTGGCGCTGCAGGCTGGTGGCGGGCGCGTTGAAGAGCGACTGCAGGTCGTCGCCCCGCAGCCGGCCCTGGGCCGAGCCGAACACGAACAGCCGGTTCCGCACGATCGGGCCGCCCAGCCCGCCCGAGAGCTGGTGCTGGTTGAAGCCGCCGCTGAAGACCCCCTCGGGCTCGCCTTCCAGGGTGAGCGCGTCGTCCCGCAGGGCGTAGTTGGCGGTGCCCTGGACCAGGTTGGTTCCGCTCCGGGTCACCGACGCGATCTGCCCGCCGCTGAACTGGCCCCGCGCGGCGTCGTAGCTGTTGGTGATGACGCGGGTGCTCCGCACCGCGTCCTGGGGCACCTGGCTGCTGCCGAACCGGAGCCCGTCCAGCGTCACCGCGTTGGCGGTGGGGCGCTGGCCCGCCACCGAGAAGGCGGCGCCCGAGGTGTCGGTCGCCTCCAGTGCCACGACCCCGGGCACCAGGGTGGCGAGGATCGCCATGTCGTAGGCCTCGATGGGCAGCCGGGCGGTGAGGTCGGGGGTGAAGTTCCGCTCCGTGGTCCCCGGTGACGGGGCCTGGATCCCGATCGGGCGCATCCGCCCTCCCTGCACCACGAGCTCCTCGAGCTGGGTCGGGGCCGCGATCAGCACCACGTCGGTCACCAGGCGGTCCTCGTCCGCGCGCCGGATCACGGTCCGCTCCGCCGGCGTCATCCCGATGAGGCGCACCACCAGGTGGTACTGGCCGCCCCCGTCGGGGAAGAGGATGGTGTACCGGCCCCGGGCGTCGGTCCGGGCCGACCGGGTGATCCGGGTGTCGAGCGAGGTGGCCTCCACGATCGCGTCCACC
>JBFILX010000095.1:0-7987 GCA_041612035.1 Gemmatimonadales bacterium
AACTGGCCACCGAGATGAAGAGCTACGCCAAGACCCTGCCCGGGTCGGTATACGTGGTCGACCGCCGCCGCGCCCGCGACGGCAGCGACGAGCCCGGGGTGCGGTCGGGCCGGAGCGGGGAGGCGCCGTGAACGTCCAGTGCCCGCAGTGCCAGACGATGTTCCGGGTGGACCCGGCCAAGGTGCCCGAGGGCGGGGTGCGGGCCCGGTGCTCGGTGTGCGCCGGGGTCTTCTTCGTGGAGGGCCGGACCGGGGAAGAGGCCCACGCCCCGCCCCGCGTCGCCGCGGCCCGCGGCGCCCCGGCAGTCCCGGCCGCGCCCGGTACCGCGCCGCCGGTCCCGCCGCCGCCCGCCTGGAGCGCCCCGGCCCCGGCCCCGGGGCCATCGGCCACGCCGGTCCCCGCCTCGGTGCCGCCGGTCGCGGAGCCCGTCGCGGCCCCGCTTTCGGTGCGACCCCCGGTGATCCCGAGGGCCCCCGGGGCGGCCCCCGCGCCGCCGCCGGCCGGCGGGGCCCCGGTACCCGCCTCGCCGGCCCCGCCCGCCATCCGGAGCCCGGCCATGGCGCCGGCCGCCTCGGCGCCCGCGCCCCCGGCGGCCCCGGCCGCGCCCAAACGGGTGATCAACCCGTTCCTGTCCCAGGACCCCGGCACCAAGGCCCGCCGGCTGGCCCGGGCGCTGATCTCCGACCTGGTGGCCTACAACCCGGCCAAGCGGGCGGACGGCCTGCGTGACGGGTCGCTCAAGATCCTGTTCGAGGAGGAGATCAAGAAGTGCTGGGACGAGTACGTGGAGCAGGTGGGGACCCCGATGGCCACCTCGACCCCCTACTTCACCGAGGCCCTGAACGAGATCCTGGCGGACGGTCGGCCGGTCTTTTCCTGATTATATTGCACGGGTTCCGAGCCGCTCGTCCGCCACTGCGGCGGGCGGGCGGCTCGCGCGTTCCCACGGAGGAGGCAACCGATGTCGGTGCTGACCGAACGGCTGGGCGAGCTCAAGGAGCGGGTCGACGAACTCCAGGTGTTCCTTTGACCTGCCCGCCAAGCTGGCCCGGATGCAGGTCCTGGAGACCCAGCAGGCCGACCCGAACCTCTGGTCGGACCAGGAGCGGGCCCGGGCGGTCATCCAGGAGCTGAAGGGGCTCCGTCAGCTCACCGCGCCCGCCAGCGCCGTCATCCAGCGCACCGCCGACGCGGTGGGGATGGCGGAGCTGCTGGAGGAGGCCCCTGATCCCGACCTGGCGGCCGAGCTCGAGCGCGAGGCGGAGGAGATCACCCGGGCGCTGGCGGAGATCGAGCTGCGGGTGATGCTGCAGGGGGAGGAGGATCCGCTCGACGCGATCCTCACGGTGCATCCCGGGGCCGGCGGCACCGAGTCGCAGGACTGGGCCGAGATGCTGATGCGGATGTACCACCGGTGGGCGGAGCAGAAGGGGTACGAGGTCCGGGTGCTGGACCTGGTGCCGGGGGAGGAGGCGGGGATCAAGTCGGCCTCGCTGGAGGTGCGGGGCCAGTACGCCTACGGGTTCCTGAAGGCGGAGAAGGGCGTGCACCGGCTGGTGCGCATCTCGCCGTTCGACTCGCAGGCCCGGCGGCACACCTCCTTCGCGTCGGTCTTCGTCTATCCCGCGGTGGACGACACCATCGAGATCGACCTGCGCGAGGAGGACATCGAGATGGACGTCTTCCGCGCCTCCGGCGCCGGCGGCCAGCACGTCAACAAGACCTCCTCGGCGGTGCGGCTCACCCACGTGCCCAGCGGGATCGTGGTCTCCTGTCAGCAGGAACGGAGCCAGTACAAGAACCGCGACGTGGCCATGAAGATGCTGCGGGCGGCGCTCTACCAGCGGAAGCTGGAGGAGCAGGAGGCGGCCCGCGCGGCGCTGGAGGCCACCAAGGCCGACATCTCCTGGGGGAACCAGATCCGCTCCTACGTGTTCCAGCCCTACACCATGGTGAATGACCACCGTACCGAACTCAAGGTGGGCGACGTGCACCGGATCATGGACGGCGACCTCGACGCGTTCATCCACGCCTTCCTGAAGCAGGCGGGCCGGGCGGCCGGCGCATGAGCGGGGCGGAGCGCAGCTACGTCGAGGCGGCCCGCCGCGCCAACCGGACCGCCCTGGAGGCCCGGGGGGTGCCGGCCTTCGCCTACCGCTTCGAGCGGAGCCACCTGGCGGCGGAGGCCGTGGCGGCCTGGGACGACGCGCTGGGCGACGACGGGCCCCGGGTCACCGTGGCGGGCCGGATCGCCGCCTGGCGTTCCCAGGGGAAGAGCGCCTTCGCGCACCTGGAGGACCCGAGCGGCCGGATCCAGCTCTATTTCCGCTCCAACGACCTGGGGGAGGCCTGGGACCTGGTCTCCCACCTCGACCTGGACGACCACCTGGGCGCGACCGGGCGGGTGTTCCGCACCCGCACCGGCGAGGTGACGGTCCGGGTGGAGTCGTTCACCCTGCTCAGCAAGTCGCTCCGGCCGCTGCCCCGCGGCAAGGAGGAGGTGACCGAGGCGGGGGTGGTCCGGCACGGCGGGCTGGCCGACCCCGAGACCCGGTACCGCCAGCGCTACGCCGACCTGGCGGTGCATCCCGAGGTGCGCCAGGTGTTCGTGCAGCGGGCCCGGGCGATCCGCTTCCTGCGGCAGTACCTCGACGACCGCGGGTTCCTGGAGGTGGAGACCCCCGTCCTGCAGCCGCAGTACGGCGGCGCCTCGGCCCGGCCGTTCATCACCCACCACCACGCGCTGGACATGCCGCTGTACCTGCGGATCGCCGACGAGCTGTACCTGAAGCGGCTGATCGTGGGCGGGCTGGAGCGGGTCTACGAGATCGGCCACGACTTCCGGAACGAGGGGATGGACCGGACCCACAACCCCGAGTTCACCATGCTGGAGTGCTACCAGGCCTACGCCGACTACACCGACATGATGGCGCTGGTGGAGGGGATGGTGGCCGGGGTGGTCGAGCACTGCACCGGCGGGCTGGTGCTCGCGCGGGGCGGGGTGGCCCTGGACTTCACGCCGCCCTGGCCCCGGGTCCGGTTCGTCGAGGGCGTCCGGGAGCGCTCCGGGCTCGACGTGCGCACCGCCCCGGACGCGGAGATGCGCGCCGCCCTGGTCCGGGCGGGGATGGCCGCGGAGGAGGTGGCGGGGTACGCCGGCGGGAAGCTGCTGGACGAGATGTTCAAGACCTACCTGGAGCGGCACCTGGTGCAGCCGACCTTCGTGGTCGACTACCCCAAGGCGCTCTCCCCCCTCGCCAAGGTGCACCGGGAAGACCCCGCGCTCACCGAACGGTTCGAGCTGCTGGTGCAGGGGGTCGAGCTGGCCAACGCCTTCAGCGAACTCAACGATCCCGACGACCAGCGGGCCCGGTTCGAGGACCAGGCCCGCCAGCGCGCCGCGGGCGACGACGAGGCCCAGCCCACCGACGAGGACTACCTGCGGGCCCTGGAGTACGGCATGCCCCCCACCGGCGGGCTCGGCCTCGGGGTGGACCGGCTGGTGATGCTGCTCACCGGCCTGCCCTCCATCCGGGACGTCGTGCTCTTCCCGGCCATGCGCCCGGAGCAGTAGGCGGCCATGCCGTTCCCCACCCGGCTGGAGCTGAGCCTCGCCGCCCGCTACCTGCGGGGCCGGGGGCGTCCGTTCGGGGTCTCCCTCAACACCGTGATCGCCACCGGCGGGGTGGCAGTGGGGGTCATGGCCCTCATCGTGGTGCTGGGCATCATGAACGGGCTGCGGAACGACCTGCGGGACCGGATCCTGGTGGCCAACCCCGACCTGCGGATCCTGACCTACGGCCAGTCGCTCCGGCTCGACCCCTGGCGCGGCGCGCTCGACACCGTGCGGCTCGATCCCGCCGTGGTGGCCGCCGCGCCCGAGGTGCTCACCCAGTCGGTGGCCCGCAACAAGGCGGGCTACGTCTCCGCCGTCAGCGTGGTCGGCTTCCCCGCCGACACCGGCTCGCGGAGCGTCACCACCCTCCCCGCCGCCATCACCCGGGGCGACCTCGCGTTCCGGACCACCCGGCCCGAGGTGGACGGCGGGATCATCCTGGGCTACCGGCTGGCCAACCGGATGTCGGCCTACCCCGGCGACGTGATCGAGCTGGTCAGCTCCGCCTCCGCCAAGGTGAACCCGGCGGTGGGCACCGTGGTCCCCCGGTTCTGGCTCTTCGAGGTCACCGGGCTCTTCGACACCGGCATGTACCAGTACGACGACGGGTTCGCGGTGATGTCGCTGGAGATGGCCCAGGTGTTCGACGGGCTGGGCGACGCCGTGACCGGCATCCAGATCAAGGTGCGCGACCCCTGGCAGGCCCCCGAGGTCGGGCGCCGGCTGGAGGAGCGCCTGGGCTACCCGTACCGGGCCCTCGACTGGCAGACCCAGAACGCCACGCTGTTCAGCGCCCTCCAGCTCGAGAAGCTGGGGATGGGCCTCATCATCTTCTTCATCATGGTGGTGGCGGCCTTCAACATCGTGGGCACCCTGACCATGGTGGTCACCGACAAGACGCGGGAGATCGGCATCCTGCGGGCGATGGGGCTCACGGCCCCCGCGATCCGGCGGGTGTTCGTGGCGCAGGGGGCGATCATCGGGGCGGTCGGCACTGCGCTGGGGCTCGCGCTGGGGCTGGTGCTCGCCTACGTGATCGACACCTCGGGGCTGATCCGGATCGACCCCGCGGTCTACTTCATCGACCACCTCCCGGTGCACGTCGAACTGCTGGACGTGCTGGCCGTGCTGGCCGTGAGCCTCGCGGTCGCGGTGGTCGCCACGATCCACCCCTCGCGCAGCGCGGCCCGGCTGGTGCCGGTGGACGCGATCCGCCACGAATGACCGCCGTGCTCGAGGCGCGCGACGTCGGCAAGACCTACCGGGGCGGGGACGGGGGCCTGATCCCGGTGCTGGCGGGCCTCGACCTGACCGTGGCGCCGGGCGAGTTCGTGGCGGTGGTGGGCGCCAGCGGCTCGGGGAAGAGCACCCTGCTGCACCTGCTGGGGGCCCTGGACCGGCCCAGCGCCGGCACGGTCCGGCTCGAGGGGGCCGACTACCAGGACCTCACCGCCGCCGAGCGGGCGGTGCTCCGGAACCGGAAGATCGGGTTCGTCTTCCAGTTCCACCACCTGCTGCGCGACTTCACCGCGGTGGAGAACGTGATGATGCCGCTCCGGATCGCGGGCACGCCCCCGGCCGAGGCGCGCGCGATGGCGATGGAGCTGCTCGAGCGGATGGGGGTGGCGGCCCGCTGGTCGCACCGGCCGGCCCAGCTCTCCGGGGGCGAGCAGCAGCGGGTGGCGGTGGCCCGCGCCCTGGCGCCCCGGCCCGCGGTGGTCCTGGCCGACGAGCCGTCGGGCAACCTCGACCCGGCCAACGCGGAACGGCTGCACGACCTGCTGGCCGACGTGGCGCGTGACGGGACCCGGGCCCTGGTGGCGGCCACCCACAACCGGTCGCTCGCCGAGCGGGCCGATCGGGTGCTGGCGCTGCACGGGGGGCGGCTCACCGCGCCCCGGGGCGACGAGGTGATGGCCCCGTGAAGTGCGGACAGTGCGGCGAGGCGGAGGCGGTCATCCATCTCACCCAGGTGGTCGAGGGCGACCCGAAGAGCGTGGGGCTGTGCGAGGCCTGCGCCGCGGAGAAGGGGATCCAGACCCCCGGGGCGATGGCGGAGACCCCGCTGGGCGGGTTCCTGACCGCGCTCTGGGAGGCGGCCGAGGCGGGGTCCGAGGTCCGGGTGCCGACCGGGCGCTGCGCGGGGTGCGGCGCCACCTTCGCCGACTTCCGGGAAACGGGACGGCTCGGCTGCGCCGGCTGCTGGCACACCTTCGAACCGGCGCTCCGCGTCCTGCTGCGGCGCTATCACGGCTCCACCCACCACCTCGGCCGCCGTCACCTGGGGCCCGGGGCCGCCCCCGTGGCCGACACCGAGGCGCTGGCCCGCGACCTCCGCGAGCAGCTCCGGCTGGCGGTCGTGAGCGAGCAGTTCGAGCTGGCCGCGGAGCTGCGCGACCGGCTGAAGGACCTGGCATGATCGACCTGAGCCTGGTGGGCGACGGCGGGCTGGGCTGGCTGGACGGGAGCGGTCCGGAGAGCCACCTCATCCTCTCCACCCGGGTCCGCCTGGCGCGGAACCTGGACGGCCGCCCCTTCCCGGGCCGGTCCCGGGACGAGGACCGGGAGGCCCTGCTGTCCAGGATCCGGTCGGCCGCCGCCGAGACCCGCGCGATGGCCAATGCCCAGCTGTTCCGGCTGGCGGAGCTGCCCCGGCTGGACCGGCAGATCCTGCACGAGCGCCGGCTGGTGAGCAAGGAGCTGGCGGCCCCGGAGTCGGCCGCGCCTCCTCGCCCGGGGACGGGTGTCCTCCTGGGGGACGCGCTGGCGGTGCTCGTCAACGAGGAGGACCACGTGCGGCTGCAGGCGGTCAGTTCGGGGCTCGCGCTGCCGGCGGCCTGGGGGCTGGTCGGGGGGCTGGACGCTGAACTGGGGCAACGACTTGCCTTCGCCTTTCACCCCGAGTTCGGTTACCTTACAAGCTGTCCGACCAACGTGGGGACGGGTCTCCGCGCGTCCATCCTGATCCACCTCCCCGGTCTCGTCCTCACCAAGGAAATCAACAAGGTTCTGCAGAGTCTGGTGCAGGTCGGGCTGACGTTTCGGGGGCTGTACGGGGAGGGGAGCGAGGTGGTGGGGAACTTCTTCCAGCTGTCGAACCAGACGACGCTGGGGAAGTCGGAAGCGGAGCTGCTGGACCAGTTGGCAAAGATCGTGCGGGAGGTGGTGGGGTACGAGGAGCGGGCCCGCGAGGTGCTGCTGCGCGACGCGCCCGGCGTGATCGAGGACAAGGTGTGGCGGGCCTACGGGCTGCTGCGCCACGCGCGCCGGCTGGGGTTCGAGGAGGCGATGAACCTCCTGAGCGGCGTCCGGCTGGGTGTGGGCCTGGGGCTGCTGCCGGACGTCGGTATGTATGCGCTCAACCGGCTGCTGATCTTCACGCAGCCGGCGCACGTGGCCGCGACGGCCGGGGCGGGGATGGAACTGGCGGAGGACGAGCTGCCCGTGCGCCGGGCGGACCAGGTCCGCCAGGTACTGGACGAGGAGGCGGGCCGGCGGCGGCCGCCGACGTGACGTCGAGGGAACCGGGAACGAACCGATGAACGGCTACAACTTCACCGATCGCGTCCGCAAGGTGCTCCAGATGGCCCGGGAGGAGGCCGCGCGCCTCCACCACGAGTACGTGGGCACCGAGCACATCCTGCTGGGCCTGATCCGCGAGGGCGAGGGCGTGGCGGCCGCGGTGCTGACCAACCTGAGCGTGGACCTCGAGGAGATCCAGCAGAAGATCGAGGAGACGGTGAAGAAGGGGAAGGCGGGGGCGGTGCCGGGTCCCGACCTGCCCTACACCTCGCGGGCCAAGAAGGTGCTCGAGCTGGCCATGGCGGAGGCCCGCGAGCTGAACCACAGCTACGTGGGGACCGAGCACCTCCTGCTGGGGCTGCTGCGGGAGGAGAAGGGGATCGCGGCCCAGGTGCTGATGGACGCCGGGATCACCCTGGAGCAGAGCCGGGCCGAGACCCTGCGGCTGCTGGGCAGCGACCTGCCCCAGGGGGCCCCGGGTGGCGCGCCCGCGCCCGCCGCGGGGAGCGCGCCCGCCCGCTCGGAGAAGAAGTCCAAGACCCCGGCCCTCGACCACTTCTGCCGCGACCTCACGGCGCTCGCCGCCGAGGGGCAGCTCGATCCGACGATCGGGCGGGAGCAGGAGATCGAGCGGGTTCGGCGCGCGATCGCCGACGCAGCGGCCGGTACTGGCTCGGCGCTCGTTCTGCGGAGTGAGCCCGGGATGGGCAAGACGACGCTGTTGAACGCCGGCGCAGCAAACGCACCGACCGGAGTCGATGTCGTATCGGTGCGCGGCGTGGAAGCCGAGGCCGAGATCGGCTTTGCGGGGCTCGCCGACGTCCTGCGGCCGGAGCTCGCGTTGCTCGA
>JBFILX010000096.1:0-7981 GCA_041612035.1 Gemmatimonadales bacterium
GCCCGACGCTCCGCGCCAGGGCGGCCACCGCGTCGGGATGGTCGCCCGAGAGGATCACCTGCCGCTCCAGGCCCAGCGCCCGCAGGTCCCGGAGCGCGTCGGCGGTCTCCGGGCGGGCGCGGTCGGCGAAGGTCACCACCCCGGCCGCCGCGCCGTCCACCGCCACGTAGGCGTGCAGCCCGCTCCGCCCCCCGCGTCCGGCCTCCAGGGCGTCGGCCGCCCCGGGCTCGAGCTCCCGCACCAGGGAGAGCGCGCCGACCGTCACCCGGCGGCCCGTCACGGTCCCGCGCACCCCCCGTCCCGGCACCTCGGTGACCCCCACCGCCCCGGCCAGCGCCAGCCCGGCGCCCTCGGCGGCGCGGACCACGGAGCGCGCCAGCGGATGGCCGGCCCCGTGCTCGACCGAGGCCGCCAGGGCGAGGAGCTCCCGGTCCGCGAAGCCGCCCACCGACTCCACCGAGGCCACCTCCGGCTGTCCCACGGTGAGCGTGCCGGTCTTGTCGAAGACCGCCACCTCCACCGAGGCGAGGGCCTCGAGGGCGCCGCCGTGCCGGACGATGATCCGCTGCCGCGCCGCCCGGTTGATCCCGCCGATGATCGCCACCGGGGTCGCCAGGATCAGGGGGCAGGGGGTGGCCACCACCAGCACCGCGAGCACCCGGTTGGGGTCGCCGGAGAGCCACCAGGCCAGGGCGCAGACCGCCAGGGTGGCCGGAGTGAACCAGACCGCGACCCGGTCGGCCAGGCGCTGGAGGGGGGCCTTGCGGGCCTGGGCCACCCGGACCTGCTCGACCACCTGGGCGTAGAGGCTGTCGCTCGCCCGGGCGTCGGCCCGGAGCACGAGGGGGCCGTCCAGCACCAGGGTGCCGCTGCGCACCTCCACCCCCGGCCGGCCCGGGAGCGGCACCGGCTCGCCGGTGATGCGGGCGATGTCCATCCCGGCCTCGCCTTCCAGGATGGTCGCGTCGCAGGGGACCATTTCGCCGGGCCGGACCAGGAAGACGTCGCCCACCCGCACCCGGTCCACCCCCACGTCCACGGTGCGCCCGTCCACCTGCAGGTGGGCGATCCGGGGGGCCAGCGCCTCCAGTTCCTCCACGGCGCGGGTGGCGCGGCGCTCGGCCAGGCCCTCCAGGGTCTCGCCCCCGGTCTGCATCAGGGCGATCACCAGCCCCGCGAACGGCTGCACCAGGATCATGGCGGCCAGGATGGCCAGGGTGGCGACCAGGTCGGCCGCGAAGCGCCGCTTCAGCACGCCGGCCGCGGTGCGCAGCACGACCGGCAGCCCCACGACGTAGAGCCCCGCCAGCCAGACGCCCGTCGCCAGGGCAGGGTGCCCCAGCAGACGGGCGAGGAGCCCAGCGAGCAGGAAGCCGAGCGCCAGGGCTGGAGCCAGCCCCACCGCCGGCAGCCGGCTCACGGGACGGTGGCGCCGTTCTTCGCGGTTTCGACCGACGCGTGCCGCAGCGAGAAGCCGACGCCCCGGATGGTCTCGATCCGCTGCGCGGTGGTGAGCTTCTTCAGCTTCCGGCGCAGGTTCCCGACGTGCACGTCCACCACGTTGCTCTCCGGGTCGAAGTGCATGTCCCAGACCTTCTCGAGCAGCGTGGTGCGGCGCACGACCTCCTCCGGGTGGAGCAGGAAGTACTCCAGGAGCTGGAACTCCTTCGCGGTCAGGTCGAGCACCTGGTCGGACACCCGCACTTCGTGCCGCAGGCGGTCCATGGTGATGGCCCCGAACCGCAGCACTTCCAGCCGCTCCGCGCCGCCCCGGCGGGAGAGGGCCCGCATCCGGGCCAGCAGTTCGTCGAAGTGGAACGGCTTCGGCAGGTAGTCGTCGGCGCCGCTGTCGAGGCCCCGCACGATGTCCTCCACCGAGTCGCGCGAGGTCAGCATCAGGATCGGCACGTTGCGACCCTCGCGGCGCAGCTCGGTGGCCACCTGGAACCCGTTCTTCTTGGGGAGCACCACGTCGAGCAGCACCACGTCATAGTCGTAGACGTGGGCCAGCATGGTGGCCTCGTCGCCGTCCGGCGCGACGTCCACCACCCAGCCCTCTTCCCGCAGCCCCTGCTCGATGAATCCGGCGACCTTCCGGTCGTCCTCCACGACGAGAACTTTCATGAAGACAATCCTAGAGTTGGTCCATGAACGGGGGACGAACCGTTCATGAAGGCGTCTTCAGAATGTACCGCTCACTCGTGGGGGACGCGGAGGATGAAGCGGGCCCCGCCTTCTGAGCGATTTTCGGCCACCAGGTCCCCACCCAGTACCCGGGCCAGGCGGCGGGAAAGCGGGAGCCCGAGACCGATACCCTGGCCCTCCTCGCCGGGCTTGGTGTAATAGACGTCGAAGATCCGGTCGAGGTCCTCCTCGGGCACCCCGGGGCCACGGTCCAGGACCTCCACCTGGACCTGGGCCGTCTCCTTCACGGCGCGGATCTCGACGGTTCCTTCCTCCGGCGAATGCCGCACCGCGTTGGTGAGGAGGTTCACCAGGATCTGCTCCATCCGGTGGGCGTCGGTGTGGCAGGTGACCAGGTCCGCCGGATACTCGGCCTGGAGGGTGACGCCCCGGGCCTGGGCCGCGGGGGTCACCTTGGCCACGGCGCGGCGCAGGACGAAGCTGCAGTCCACGGCCTCGATCACGGGGCGGAGCCGGTCCTCGTCGAGCCGGCTCAGGTCGAGCAGGTCGTTGATGAGCGCGGCGGCCGATTCGGCCGATTCCAGGACCTCGAAGGCCGCGCGGGGGATCGTGGCGGGGTCCTTCCGCCGCACCAGCATCTCGGCCCAGCCCAGCACCGCGGCGATGGAGTTGCGGAGCTCGTGGTTCACCATGGCGAAGAAGCGCTCCCGGGCCCGCATGAGCGTCTGGACTTCGTCCACCAGCCGGGCGCTCTCGGCGAAGCTCCGGGCGTCCTCCACGGCGGCGGCGGCCCGGGCCGCCAGCAGCTCGGCCAGGTGCTCGTCGTCGTCGGTGAACGGTCCTCCCCCCTCCTTCTCGGTGAGGTAGAGGTTGCCGATCACCCCCAGGTGCCCCACCACCGGCACGCCCAGGAAGGAGCGCATGGGCGGATGGCCCGGCGGGAACCCCGCCGCCCTGGGGTGGGAGCCCAGGTCGTCCAGCCGGATGGGGCGGGCCTCGCGGATGACCAGCCCCAGGATGCCCCGGCCCACGGGGAGGTGCCCGATCCGGTCCCGGGCCTCGGGGGTGAGCCCGGAGGTGATGAAGCTCTCGAGGGTCCTGCTGTCCGGGGCCAGCATGCCGATCGCGGCGTAGCGGGCCCCGACCACCTCGCGGGCGCTGTCGGCCACCCACTGCAGCACGACCGGCAGGGAGGAGTCGGCGGGCAGGGCGTTGCCCAGCGTGATCAGGCGCTCGAGTCGGGCGGCGACGTCCCGGGGCGGTGTCATGATGGCCCTCAACGTACACGGGCCGCCGTGCCGGCGTGAGCCCGGTCCTTACGGGCCCCTTCACGGTCGCTTCACGCCGCCCGGTCTAGCGTTCCGCCATGCAGTGGGACCACATCCTCGTGGCCTGCGACGACTCGCCGGCGGGCCTGCACGCGGCCCGGATCGCCGAGCGCATCGCGCACGCGGCCGAAGCCAGGCTGTCGGTGCTCACCGTGCTCGAGTCCACCGCCGAGGCGGCGTCCGAGCCGGTGGCCCACCTCAAGCCGATCGTGGCCTACGGCGTCCCGGGGATCGAGATCGTCCGGGTGACCGACGAGATCGGTGCCGACCTGGTGGTGCTCGGCCGCACCGTCTCGGAGGACTCGCCCGAGCCCCGCCTGGGTTCCACCGCCGACGCCGTGGCCCGGCGGAGCCGGGTCCCGTGCCTGTTCGTCCCGCACGGCCAGGACCGGCTGGAACACCTGGTGGTGGCCCTGGACGGCACCGAGCGGGGGCTGGCCGTGCTCACCGGGGCGCGCGAGTTCATGGCCCGCTGGGGTGGCGACCTGGAGGTGGTCACGGTGGAGCTGGGTGCCGACGCGGGAACCCTGGACACCGCGGTGCCCTCGTCGCACCACCTGCGGATCGCCCGTGCGCTCGGTGGGCCGGATCGCGGTGAGGTCCCCGCGGTCCGTATTCTGCGTGGCGAGCCCACCACGGGGATCCGGGAGAACCTGGCCCACCCGGACCGCGACCTGCTCGTGATCGGGGCCCGGCGCGGAGGGCCGGTGGGACTCCCCCAGGGCTCGACCGGCGTGGGCCGCCGGCTGCTGCACTTCGCCCCCTGCGCGGTGCTGACGATCCCCCTCTAGCCCGGGACCGGAGGCACGCATGACGCTTCGAAACATGGGTCGGATCGACCGGCTGCTTCGCTTCGCGGCGGGGGTCATGCTGCTCGGCCTCTACGGGGCCTTGGAGCCCCCGGCGCGGTACTTCACCCTCTTCGGGCTGGTGCTCGTGGGCACCGCCTTCACGGGCTCGTGCCCGCTCTACCGGGTGTTCGGCTGGTCCACCCGCCGCCCGGAGCCCCCGCCATGACCGATCTGACGCTCGACCGGTGGATGGAGGCGGTCGACGCCTTCCCGATCACCGGCACCCACCTCCAGAAAGCCGAGGCGGCGGTCCGGTACGCCGTCATGGCGCCCTCCAGCCACAACACCCAGCCCTGGCTCTTCCGGGTCACCGACCGGACCATCGAACTGTTCGCCGACCGGTCCCGCGCGCTTCCCGTGGCCGACCCCGACGATCGGGAGCTGGTCATCAGCTGCGGCGCCGCGCTCTACACCCTGCGCCTCGCGCTGGGCTTCTTCGGCATCGCGACCGCCGCGGACCTGCTCCCCGATCCCGACGACCCGGACCTGCTCGCCACGGTCCGTTTCACGGGCGAGCGCGAACCGACCCCCCGGGAGCGGGACCTGTTCCGCGAGGTCCCGCGGCGCCGCACCAACCGGTTCGCCTTCGAGGACCGGCCGATCCCCGACCCGTTGCGGGCCGCCCTGGAGGATGTCGCCCTGGGCGAGGGGGCCGCGCTCACCTTCGTGGACGACGAGGAGGCCCGCGGGTGGCTGGCCGATCTCATCGCGGCGGCCGACCGGCGCCAGATGGCGGACCGCCGGTTCCGGCGGGAGCTGGCCGCCTGGTGCCGGACCAACCTGAGCCGCCGGCGCGACGGGATCCCGGGCCGTGGCCTCGGGCTCGGCACCGTGGCCTCGATCGGGGCCCCGCTGGTCCTCCGCACCTTCGACATGGGCGACGGGCGCGCCGCGCGTGACCGGGAGCTCGCCCTGGGTTCGCCCGTCCTGGCGGTGCTCGCCACCGAGGACGACGCGCCCGCCGCCCTGCTGCGGGCCGGTCAGGCCCTGGCCGGCGTGCTCCTGCTGGCCCGGGCCGGCGGCGTCTCGGCCTCGTTCCTGAACCAGCCGCTCGAGGTGGACGAGCTGCGTCCGGAGGTCGAGCGGCTCGGGGAGATCCCGGGGCGGGCCCAGATCATCCTGCGGATGGGGTTCGGCCCCGACGTCCCGCCCACCCCACGCCGCCCGCTGGAGGAGGTCCTGCTGCGGTGACCCTGCGGACGATCATGGTGCCGATCGACGGCTCGGCCTTCGCCGAGGCCGCCCTTCCGCCCGCGCGGGCGGTGGCGGCCGCCCACGCGGGCGCGGTCGTCCGGCTGGTGCTCGTCCACTCGGCCCCGTCCGGGGTGGCGCTGGGTGCGGAGGGACCGCGCCTCACCGCCGAACTGCGTGACCGGGAGGAGGCGTACCTCACCGCCGCGGCCGAACGGCTGGGGGGGCTGGTGGAGACGGCCCACCTCGACGGCGACCCGGGTCCCGAACTGGCGCTGGAGGCGGAGCGGTGCGGCGCCGACCTGGTGGTGATGGCCACCCACGGGCGCGGGGCGATGGGCCGGTTCTGGCTCGGCAGCGTCGCCGACCACCTGGTGCGGCACCTCCACCGGCCGATCCTGCTGGTGCGCCCCGACCCCGACGGGGCGACGCCCGGGCGGCCCAGCTTCGAGCGGGTGCTCGTGCCGCTCGACCCGTCGCCCGACTCCGAGGCCGTCCTGCAGGCGCTGTCGCGGGTCCTGGGCGCCGACCGGGCGCCCACCGTCATCCTGCTCTCGGTGGTGGAACCGGTGCTGGGGGTCGGCGAGCCCGGCCTCCCGTTCGCCGTCCCGGCCGATCCCGCCATCCTCACCGAGCAGCGGCGGGTGGCGGAGGAGCGTCTCGTGGCCACCGCCGCGCGGCTGCGTGGGGCCGGGCTGCGGGTGGAGACCACGGTGCTCACCGCCGCCCGCCCCGCCGCGGCGATCCTCGAAACCGCCATCGACCAGGAGGTGGGCCTGGTCGCCATGACCACGCACGGCGAAGGCGGGCTGCAGCGGCTCCTGCTGGGCAGCGTGACCGACAAGGTGATCCGGGCCTGTCCCGTGCCGGTGCTCCTCTGGCGTCCGTCCGGCCCGAACGGGGACGCGGCCTGATGACCACCACCGGCACCGCGTCGCGCCGGGACGCCCTGGTCCGGTGTCCGTTCTGCCTGACGCTCAACCGGGTGGACCTGGCGCGCTGGCGGGACGGGCCCACCTGCGGCGGCTGCCGCCGCCCCCTGCTGCTCGACCGGCCCACCCGCGCCGGGGACGAGGACTTCGACCGGATCGTGCGGGAGACCCAGGTGCCCGTGCTGGTGGACTTCCACGCCGACTGGTGCGCGCCCTGCCGCGCCATGGCGCCGGCGCTCGACGCCTTCGCGGCGGCGCGGGCCGGGGACGTGCTCGTGGTGAAGGTGGACACCGACCGCAACCACTCCACGGCCGAGCGGTTCGGCATTCGGGGGATCCCGACCCTGGTCGTGTTCCGGGGCGGCCGGGACACCGGGCGCCACGTGGGGATGGCGGACCAGGCGACCCTGGCGGCCCTGGTGGGGCGGGACGAGGGGTGAAGCGGGATTCACGGAGCGTTCACCCTCGCTTGCGGCCCCCGGCCGTACCTTCGGGAGCAGCCCTCGGAACGCGAGGACGGGCAGCCTGACGAGACGCGCGGGAGGTCCCATGAAACTCATGACTCGCACTCCGACTGCCGCCACGGTCAAGCGGGACGTCGATACCCTGTTCGACCGCTTCATCCGTGGCCCCATCTTCCCGGAGTTCGCCCGGATGGCGGAACCGATGGCGACCTGGGAACCGGCGCTCGACTTCTCCGAGACGGAGAAGGAGTACCGGGTGCGGCTCGAGGTCCCCGGCTTCCATCGGGAGAACCTCGACGTCCACCTGGACGCGAACGTCCTCACGCTCACCGGCCAGCGGGAATTCCAGCAGGAAATGCAGGACGAGGACTTCCTGTGGCAGGAGCGGGAGGAGGGACGCTTCACCCGGTCGATCCGCCTCCCTGCCGCGGTGGAGGAGGCGAAGATCGAGGCCACCTACGAGCACGGGGTCCTCACCGTCAAGCTGCCCAAGCTGACCCCGAGCCCGAAAGCCAAGATCGCGATCAGGTAGAGCGCCTCCCTCCGCGTGCCAGCCCCGGCCGTCAGGTCGGGGCTGACACTTTTTCCGCCCCCGCGGCGTCTTCCCTCTCACCATCCCACCGGAGCCGAGCCGAGTGCGGTCCATCCTCTTCGCCTGCGCGGTCGTCGCCGTGCCCCTGGTCGGGGCGGGGCCGGCCCGTGCGCAGGTCGCCCCGGAGACCGGCCACGACCTGGTGGCGCTCCGGCTCCGCCAGCTGGAGGCCGGCAGCCGGCTCCGGGTCGCCACCGCCGGTCCATCCGGCCTCGTCCTGGGCCGGCTGGACTCGGTGACCGAGGACGCCCTCCTGCTGCTGGGCCCGGACGGTACCCGGCAGGCGGTGGGCCTCGACCGGATCACCGACGTCTGGCGCCGGGGCAGGGCTACCAGGACGGGAGCGCTGGTGGGCGGGGTGACCGGGGTGGTCGTGGGTGGGGTGCTGGGCGCGTGGATCGCCGCCTTCGTGGCCGAGGGGGGGGACGCCGACTACGCAGGGGGGATCCTGCTGGGCGGGGCCCTGGTCGGCGCGGGC
>JBFILX010000097.1:0-7973 GCA_041612035.1 Gemmatimonadales bacterium
ACTCCCGCCCTCGGCCGGGGTGCCGCTCACCGCGGTCCCGACCGGGGCGGCCGTCCGCATCGTGCACCTCGAGGACGAGCCCAGGGAGGTGTACGACCGGCTGCTCGCGCGGGGCCTCGCCCTGGGCCTCACCCTCCGGGTGACGGAGACCACCCCGTCCACCGTGCATTACATGGTGGACGGCCGGGAGACCGCGCTCGAAGCGGTGCTGGCCGGCAACGTGGAGGTGGTCGCCGCGCCGGAGGCCCCGGCGCCCGAGGCGCCGCGCACCACGCTGGCCGACCTGGCCATCGGGGAGTCCGGCGTGGTGCTGGAGATCTCCCCGGCCTGCCAGGGCACCCAGCGGCGCCGGCTGCTCGATCTCGGCGTCGTGCCGGGCACGGTGATCCGCCCGCTGATGGCGAGCGCCGCCGGTGACCCGGTGGCCTACGAGATCCGGGGCGCCTCCATCGCCCTGCGCCGCAGCCAGGCCGAGTGGATCCGGGTGCGCCGCGCCGAGGCCCGGGCCGGCGCCGGAGAGGCCGCGTGACCGCCGCCCTGCCCGTCATCGGGGCCGACGCCGGCACCGGCTGCCGCGGGTGCAGCGCCCAGCGCGCGGCCAACCTGGTCCAGCTCGGCATCGATCCGGAGAACTGGGACTACCTGGTGGCCCTGGCCGGCAACCCGAACACCGGCAAGAGCACCCTGTTCAATGCGCTCACCGGCCTGCGGCAGCACACCGGCAACTGGCCGGGCAAGACCGTCGCCCGGGCGGAAGGCGGCTACCGGCACCGCGACCTGCGGGCCAAGCTGGTGGACCTTCCCGGCACCTACTCCCTGCAGGCGGGCAGCACCGACGAGGAGGTGGCCCGCGACTTCCTGCTGTTCGGGGAGCCGGACGTCACGGTGGTGGTGGTCGACGCCACCCGGCTGGAGCGGAACCTCAACCTCGTGCTGCAGGTGCTCGAGATCACCGACCGGGTGGTGGTCTGTCTCAACCTGATGGACGAGGCCCGCCGCCACGGCGTGGCGGTGGACGCCCGGACCCTGTCGGAGGAGCTGGGGGTGCCGGTGATCCCCGCCTCCGCGCGACGGCGCGAGGGCGTGCCCGAGCTGATCGAGATGGTGCACCAGGTGGCCACCGGGGTCGTGAAGCCGAGCCCCCGGCGGATCCGCACCCTCCCCGACGAAGTGGAGGCGGCGGTGGCCGAACTGGTGCCGGTCATCGAGGAGGCCTTCCCGGGGCTCCCCAACGGGCGCTGGGTGGCGCTCCGGCTGCTGAACGCGGACGAGCGGGTGGTGCGTGCGATGGAAACGGGCGAGATGGGACTCTGGCTCGACGCCCCCGACCAGGAGTGGTCCCCGGGCGACGCCGTCCGGCCCGGCCCCGCCGAGGTCGCCCGGGTGACCGACCTGGCCGCCTCGCTCCGCTGGCGCCTGCCGCCCGATTTCCACGACCGGCTGGTCGAAGCGATCTACGCCGCCGCCGAGGCGATCGCGGCGCGCGCGCAGCTGCGCGGGGTCCGCCGGATGCGGTTCGACTGGGACCGGACCCTCGACCGGCTGCTCACCAGCAAGTGGGTCGGGTTCCCCCTGATGGGCGCGATCCTGGCGGTGGTCTTCTGGCTCACCATCGCGGGCGCCAACGTCCCCTCGGCGATGCTCGCGACCCTGCTGATCGACCAGGTCCACCCGGTGCTCAACCAGTTCGGGGCGAACGCCGGCCTGCCCGGCTGGTTCACCGGGTTCTGGTTCGACGGGGTCTACCTGGCCACCGCCTGGGTGGTGAGCGTGATGCTGCCCCCGATGGCCATCTTCTTCCCGCTGTTCACCCTGCTGGAGGACTTCGGCTACCTGCCGAGGGTGGCCTTCAACCTGGACAGCCTGTTCCGCCGGGCCGGGGCGCACGGCAAGCAGGCGCTCACGATGTGCATGGGCTTCGGCTGCAACGCGGCCGGGGTGGTGAGCACCCGGGTGATCGACAGCCCGCGGGAGCGGCTGGTGGCCATCATCACCAACAACTTCTCGCTCTGCAACGGGCGCTGGCCCACCCAGATCCTGATCGCCTCGATCTTCCTCGGCGCCCTCGCCCCGGCCGGACTGGCCAGCGTGGTCTCGGCCGGCGCGGTGGTGGGCGTGGCCCTGCTCGGCGTGGCGATGATGTTCCTGGCGTCCTGGTTCCTCACCCGCACGATGCTGCGGGGCGAGGCCACCAGCTTCAGCCTCGAGCTGCCGCCCTACCGGCCGCCCCGACTCCTGCAGACCCTGTACACCTCGCTGATCGACCGGACCCTCATCGTGCTCTGGCGCGCGGTGGTCTTCGCCGCGCCCGCGGGCGCCGTGATCTGGCTCATCAGCAACATCCAGGTGGGCGACGCCTCGGTGGCCTGGCACCTGATCGAGTGGCTCGATCCGTTCGGGCTCCTGCTCGGCCTCAACGGGGTGATCCTGCTGGCCTACGTGGTGGCGATTCCCGCCAACGAGATCGTGATCCCCACGGTGCTCATGCTGACCGTGATGGCGGCCAACGTGGTGGGCGTGGGCAACGGGGCGGGGGTGATGTTCGAGCTGGACAACGCGGCGGAGGTGGACGCCCTGCTGCGGGGCGCGGGCTGGACCGTGCTGACCGGGCTCAACCTCATGCTCTTCAGCCTGCTCCACAACCCGTGCTCCACCACCATCTACACCATCTACAAGGAGACCGGGAGCGCCCGCTGGACCACGGTGGCCACCCTGCTCCCCCTGGTGATGGGTCTGGCCGTGACCTTCCTGGTGGCCCAGGTGTGGCGGCTGCTGGCCTGACCCCCGGGCGGGCCCTTGACCGGCCGGCCGGGGCCCGATAACGTATGAATACCTGTTCATACGTTCACGGGATGTGATCATGCCGAAAACCCTGTCTCCGGTCCTCACCGACGACGAACTCTGTGAACTCAAGGTCACCGACCTGGAAAAGGTCCGGCGCGCGCGGGCCGAGATGAAGTCGGCCGAGGTGGTACTGCTGCTGGCGGAGACCTTCCGGGCCCTGGGCGACCCGAACCGGCTCCGTCTGGTGTACGCGCTCTCGCGCCAGGAGCTGTGCGTCTGCGACCTGGCCGCGGCGGTGGGGATGAGCCAGTCGGCGGTGTCGCATTCGCTGCGGATCCTGCGCCAGCTGCGGCTGGTGCAGAGCCGGCGGGAGAGCAAGACGACCTACTACCGGCTGGACGACGAGCACATCGCCCGTCTCGCCGCCGACGGGTTCGCCCATGTCGAAGAGCGTGTCTGAGGTGACCCGGCCCGCGGCGGGCGCCGGTGCCCGGCCGCGGGAATTCCGGGTGACGGGGATGGACTGCGCCAGCTGCGCGGCCCCGATCGAGCGCTCGGTGCGCGGGGTGCCCGGCGTGCGCGAGGTTCGGGTGGACGTGATGCGGGGCACCGTGCGGGTGACCCGCGACGCGGGCCACGACGATGCCGACGTCACCCGCGCCATCCGGGCGGCGGGGTTCGGCGTGCGGGAGACGGGGGCCGACACCGAGCCCCGGCCCCGCGGGCCGCTGGTGGCCGTGGTGGTGGCGGGGGTCGCCCTGGCGCTGGGGCTGGCGCTCGACTGGACCGGGCGCGACGCGGCGGCGGTGCCCCTGCTCGCGGTGGCCATGGTGGCGGGGGGGTGGTACGTGGCGCCCCGCGGCTGGCGGGCCCTCCGCACCCGCTCGCTCGACATCAACTTCCTCATGACCATCGCCGCCATCGGCGCGGCGATCATCGGCGAATGGGGCGAAGCGGCCTCCGCGATGTTCCTGTTCGCGGTGGCCCAGCTGCTCGAGGGGTTCGCCATGCACCGGGCCCGGCGGGCCGTCGCCGCGCTGATGGAGCTGGCCCCCCGCGAGGCGACGGTGCGGCGCGAGGGCCGCGACGTCCGGGTGGCGGTGGACGAGGTGGCGGTGGGCGAGACGATGGTGATCGCCCCGGGCGAGCGGGTGGCGCTCGACGGCCTGGTGGACCGGGGACGCTCCGCGCTCGACCAGTCGCCCATCACCGGCGAGTCGATGCCGGTCGAGAAGCAGCCGGGCGACGAGGTGTTCGCCGGCTCGATCAACGGGCACGGCAGCCTCGAGGTCCGGGTGACCAGCCAGGTGCAGGACACCACCCTGGCCCGGATCCTCCACGCCGTGGAGGAGGCCCAGGCCAGCCGGGCCCCGGCCCAGTCGTTCGTGGACCGCTTCGCCCGGATCTACACCCCCGCCGTGGTGGTGTTCGCCGGGCTGGTGGCGGTCGGCCCGCCCCTCCTGGCGGGCGCCGAGTGGCTGACCTGGATCTACCGCGCGCTGGCCCTGCTGGTGATCGCCTGCCCCTGCGCCCTGGTCATCTCCACCCCGGTCACCATCGTGAGCGGGCTCACCGGGGCGGCCCGCGACGGGGTGCTGATCAAGGGCGGCGCCCAGCTGGAGACCGTGGGGCGGACCACCGCGGTGGTCTTCGACAAGACCGGCACCCTCACCGAGGGCCGCGCCGTCGTCACCGACATGGTGGGGCTCGACGGCGCCCCGCCGCTCGAGGTGCTGCGGCTGGCCGCCGCCGTGGAGCGCCGCTCCGAGCACCCGGTGGCGCGCGCCATCGTGGAGGCCGCGGCGGCCCAGGGGATGGCGATTCCCGACGCCGACGGGTTCCAGGCGCTCCCGGGCCGGGGCGCCACCGCCGTGGTCGAGGGCCGCCCGCTCTACGTCGGGAACGTCCGGGTCTGCAGCGAACTCGACAACTGCCACGACGGGGCCCACGCCGCCATCGAGCGGCTGGAGCGGGCGGGGAAGACCGCCGTGCTGGTCACCACCGAGCGGCACGCGCTCGGGGTGCTGGCCGTGGCCGACCGCCCCCGCGCGGGCGCCCGCGAGAGTGTGGCCGCCCTCCGGGAAGCGGGAGTCCGGCGGGTGCTCATGCTCACGGGCGACAACGCCGCCGTGGCCCGGGCGGTCGCGGCCGACCTGGGCGTGGACGAGGTCCGCGCCGCCCTGCTCCCCGACGACAAGCACCTGGCGGTCACCGCCCTGCGCGAGGCGGGCGAGCGGGTGGCGGTGGTGGGCGACGGGATCAACGACGCGCCCGCCCTCGCCGCGGCCGACACCGGCATCGCCATGGGCGCCGCCGGAACCCACGTGGCGCTGGAGACGGCGGACGTGGTGCTCATGGGCGACGACCTCTCCCAGGTGGCCCGTACCATCCGCCGTTCGCGCCGCACGGTGCGGCTCATCAAGCAGAACATCACCCTGTCCATCGCCATCAAGGCCGTGTTCCTGGTGCTGGCCGTGATCGGCCAGGCCACCCTGTGGATGGCGGTGGCGGCCGACACCGGGGCCTCCCTGGTGGTGGTCGCCAACGGGCTCCGGGCCATGGGGCTCCCGGCCGACCGGCCCGCCGCCGGTTGACGCCGCCCGCCCGGGACGTACGATTCGACCAGCCAGCCGACGGAGACGCCATGAACGCCGCCACCCAGCCGCCCCTGTCGCGCTCGGTAGAGGACTACCTCAAGGCCATCTACCACCTGTCGCTCGACGGGCAGCCGGCCGCCACCAGCCAGATCGCCGAGATGCTGGAGGTGGCGCCGCCTTCGGTGAGCGGGATGGTGAAGCGGCTGTCCGAACAGGGCCTGCTGGAGCACGTGCCCTACCGCGGGGTGGAGCTCACCGCCGAAGGGCGCCGGGCCGCCATCCGGATGGTCCGGCGGCACCGGCTGATCGAGGCCTACCTGGTGGCCCGGCTGGGGTACGAGTGGGACACGGTGCACGAGGAGGCCGAGCGCCTGGAGCACGCGGTGTCCGACACCCTCATCGAGCGGATGGCCATCGCCCTCGGCAACCCGCAGTACGACCCCCACGGCGACCCGATCCCCGATGCGCAGGGCCGGGTGGAGGAGCTGCTCTGCACCCCGCTGAGCGAGATCCCCGAGGGCGAGACGGTGGAGGTCCGGCGGGTCGACACCAGCCAGGCCGACCGGCTCCGCTACCTCGGCGCCTCGGGGCTGGTGCCCGGGACGTCGCTGACCGTGGTGAGCCGGCAGCCCTTCGACGGACCGATCATGGTGCGCGGGGAGGGGATCCCCGATCAGACCATCGGCGTCGAGCTGGGGCGGCTGATCCTCTGCGTGCGGCCCCGCGCCGCCGGCGCCGACGCGACCGGCGACTGAGCGGGGCTACTCCGCGACGCGCTCCCGCAGCTGGCCCAGGTGGCGCTCCAGGTGGAGCGCGAGGAACAGGGCCCACTGGAACCCGTCCAGCTGGCCCAGCATGGGGTGGGGAGCGGCGTACCGCTCCAGGTCGGCGGGGGCGTTCCGGTAGGCCTCGATCATCGCCGCGCGGGCCTCCTCGAAGGCCGCGACGCACTCGCCGCGGCCAGGCCACTTGCCCCGCGGAGTGACGAAGTCCGGCGCCACCCGCCTGGTCGGGCTCTCCTGGAACGCGGTGAGCCGCTCGGTCTTCCCGGCCGCCTCCGCCAGCGCCTCCGCCGGGGCCGGCTCGGCGAACAGCTTCCGGGTCACCAGCTTCAGGGTGCTCGTCTCCACCAGCGCCAGATGCTCCACCAGTTCGGCGGGCGACCAGCGGTCGGGGGCCGGCCGCGCGGACCACGCGACCTCGCTCACCTCGGCCTGCGCCCGGCGAAACGCCTCGGCCGAGACCTCGAGAACCCGTACCGCTTCGGGACGTCTGTCGGGCATGCTCCGTTTCCCTCCGGTGGCCGTTATTGTAATCCCCCATGGAGACCGACACGAGAGCGCTCGGCCGGAGCCTGGTCGACCGGTTCGCGGAGGGCTGGTCGAAGGCCAGGGTGGACCAGATCGTCGACGTCTTCGCGCCCGATGCGGTCTTCATCGAGACGCCCTTCAGCGCACCCCTCCGGGGCCGTGATGCCATCCGGCGCTGGTGGGCCGACGTGCCCTACCACCAGTCCGACATCGTGGTCCGGACCGGAGAGATCCACGTCGCCGGCCCCTGGTTCGCCACCGAGTTCAAGGTGACGTTCATGCGCCGCCGTACCGGGGAGCGGGTGGAGGCCCGGGGCGCCCTCTTCTGCGAGACCGGTGGCGCGCAGATCACCGAGATGCGAATGTACTGGCACAGGCGGGGCGGCTCCGGAGCCGCGTGACCGATTGTCGGTCGTGTCCATACGTGGGACAGGTGTCCCACCTGGCGGACGAAAACCCCGGTGGCTTGTGCCTGCCTATGTTGCTGTTGCGTAAGTACTTAGGGCTCGCGGTGCCATGGCACGGTTTTCGAACGTCAGTCGTGGTGCCGCGCGGTCGTTCTTGAGAGCCCGGGAGGTCCCCATGTTGTTCGCCCTGCTTGCCGCCAGCCTGCTGCCCTCGCCGGCGGCGGCCATCGTCGGCGTTGCCGAGGCCGACGCCCCCCCTGTCCGACTCTGGATGAACGGCGACCGGGAATACCGCCCGGGTGAAGCGGTCCGGGTGCAGGTCGAGACCGGGGTGAACGGCTACCTCCTGGTCATGCGGGTGGACCCCGAGGGGATGGTGCGGGTGCTGTTCCCGGTCCGGCCCGGTGACGACGCGTTCGTGGCGGGGGGCCGCCGCTACGAGGTCCGCGACGTGGGCGACGCCGAGTCGTTCGTCGCGGCGGAGACCGGCCCCGGCTACGTGTGGGCGGCGATCGCGCCCGCGCCCTGGCGCTTCGAACTGGCCTCGGTGGCCGGCACCTGGGACTACGGGCTGATTCGCCTGTCACCCGATCCGCGGAATCCCGAGGCGGAACTGACCGAACTGGCCCAGCGCCTCGCGCCGGCCGGCGGGTTCGACTACGACGCGCTGGACTACGTCGTGGTGGGCTCCGCCCGCGGCTTCCGCTATGACGGTGGCCCGCCGCCTCCGGGCTGGTGGTCGCCGGCGCACTACGGCTACTGGTATGACGACTGGGATGACTACCGGTACCGGTATGCCTACGACTGCTTCGGCTGCCGCCGCTACCGGCACGTGTACATGCACATCGGCCTCGGCTCGTCGTGGTACTGGCCGA
>JBFILX010000098.1:0-7937 GCA_041612035.1 Gemmatimonadales bacterium
CCCGCCGCCCCCGCTCACGAACCCGGCCCCCCGGCCCACCACGCTCACCTGCGCGCCGCCCACCAGGGTGGCCCGCTGGGTGAGTTCGTCCTGCAGGATCCCGGGCATCGGCCCCAGCTGGGCGTCGCGCCGGAAGATGACCACCATCCGCGCGAACGCGCCGAACCCCTGGCTCCGCACCTGCTCCACGCCCTCGCGGCCCACCGCGATCGCCTCGAACTCGCGCACCGCCCGGTCCAGGCTCACCGGGTCGGAGCCGCGCGGCAGGCTCACCCCCACCGTGATGGTGGTGCGGTCGGGGCCGAAGCCCCCGAAGCTGAGCCGCTCCACCCGGGTGACGAACCCCCAGGCGAGCACGCCCAGCGCAACCGTCGTGGCCCCGATCACGGCCCAGCGCCACCGCAGCAGCCTGGCCAGGGTCCGCTCCCAGGCATCCAGCAGGCGGGGCCAGCGGCCCCGCACGAGCCCGTGACCCGCGCCCACCGCGGGGATCATGACCACCGAGGCCGCCACCGACCAGAGCAGCGCCGTGCCGAACGCCGCGGCGAAGGGCACGAACGCGGCGCGGGCGTTCCCCTGCAGGTAGAGGAAGGGGAACAGCACCACCGCGGTGGTGAGGGTGGAGCCGCCGATCGCGGGCAGGATCCGCCGCCCCGCCTCGGCCCGGGCCTCGGGCGTGTCGGGCACCCCGCGCAGGCGGTCCACCACGATGAGCCCGTTCTGCACCAGGATCCCCACCCCCATGCCGAGCCCGGCGAGGGTGAGCAGGTTGGCCGGGATGTCGAGCAGGTAGAGGGTGAGGGCGGTGCCGGCGATCGCCACCGCGGCGCTCCCCATCACCAGCACCACCGCGCGGGCCCGCCGCAGGGTGAACGCCAGCACCAGCAGGACCGCCCCGAAGGCGATCGCGCCCCGGAGCGCAAGTTCGCGGAGCTGCCTGGCCAGCTCCCGGCTCTCGTCCCACTGCTTGGTGAACCGCACGCCGGGCGGGAGCACCGGGCCCAGTGCGGCGATGGCCCGCTCGACCCGGGCCGCGGTGCGGATCGCGTCCGAGCCGGCCAGCCGGCTCACGCTGAGCGACACCGCCGACTGGCCGTCGAACCGGTTGAAGCGGCCCCGGGTGTCCTCGTCCTGCCGGATGGCGGCCAGCTCGGCGATCCGGAAGACCCGGCCCCCCGGCCCCCGCACCGGCAGCGCCCCCAGGTCCTCCATCACCCGGGGCTGGTCCCGCAGCACCACCGGCCGGCGGAAGACGCCCCGGCGGTCCTCGCCCAGCGCCTCCACCCGGCGGGCGTCGCGCAGCGCCGCCCCGATCGCCTCGGGGGAGACCCCCACCTGCCGGAGCCGCACCGGGTCGTAGATGACCGACACGCCCGTCTCGGCCAGGCCGAAGCTCTCGATCCCCGCCACGCCGGGCACCGTCGCGAGCCGGGGCTCGATCTCCTCGTCCACCAGCCGGCTCAGCGTGCCGGGGGTATAGGGGCCCGCGACGGTGTACTCCAGCAGGGGCCGCTCGGAGAGCTCTTCGGGGACGAAGTTGGAGACCGCGGGGGCGGTGGCGCCGAGCGGGAGGTCGGGCCGGAGCAGTTCGAGCCGCTCGAGGATCGCGAGCCGCGCCATCGCCACGTCGGTGCCCGGCTGCAGCTCCACGGTGATCTGGGCCCCGCGGTCGCCCGACTCGCTGCTGGTCTTCCGCACCCCGCGCACCGGCTGGATCGCGGCCTCGATCGGCGAGGTGAGATAGGCCTCGAGCAGTTCGGCGGAGGCGCCGGGCCAGGTGGCCTGCACCCGCAGGCGGGGCAGCTCCACCTGGGTGCGGGTGGCGAGCGGGAGCCGGGTGAGCGCCACCCCGCCCGCCAGGAGGAGCGCCACCGCGGTGGCCCAGACCACCGCGGGCCGGCCCGCCGCCCAGCGGATCATCCGGGCGGCCGCTCGCCGCCGGCGCGCCGGGCCGCGCGCCGCTCCACCACCGCGTACACCGTGGGCAGCAGGAAGAAGGTGACCAGCAGCGCGCTCACCGACCCGCCGATCACCCCGGCCGCGAGCGGCTGGTAGAGTTCGCCCCCGCTCCCCCACCCGAACAGGAGGGGGAGCACGCCCGCGATGGTGGTGATCGAGGTCATGGTGATGGCCCGGAGCCGCTGGCGCCCGCCCAGCATGATGGCGCGGTCGAGCGGGTGGCCCTCGTCCCGGAACCGGCGGATCGCGTCGATCTTCACCACCGCGTCGTTGTCGGCGATGCCGATCATCACCACGATGCCGATGAGCGACACCGCGTTGAGGCTCTGCCCGGTGAGCCAGAGCAGGATGATGCCGCCCGCCGCGGCGAGCGGCACGGTGGTCATGATCACCAGCGGCGTGGTGAACGAGGCGAACTCGCCGGCCAGCACCAGGAAGACCAGCGCCACCGAGAGCAGGGCCACCAGGGTCAGCTCGGCCGCGGTGCGCTGGCGCTCCCGGTCGGCGCCCGACAGGGTCCAGGCCAGGCCGGGCGGCGGTTCCAGCCCCGCCAGCGCGGCGCGCACGTCGGACGCGGCGCGGGCCGTGCCGCCCCGCTCCACCAGCGCTTCCACCACCGACACCGGCCGCTGGTTCACCCGCACGACCTCGATCGGCGCGGGGCGCTCGGTGACCTGCACCAGCTGGCCCGCCGGCACCCCCGCCACCGGGGTGGCGAGGGCGGTGGCCAGGTCCTCGTTGGCCTCCCCGCCGAAGCGCACCCGGATGGGGGTGCGCCGGTCGGTCTCCCGGAAGTCGTTGGCCCGCACCCCGCCCAGTCCGCCGGCGATCGCCCCCGCCACGGCGTCGAGCGAGAGGTTGCGCTGGGCGATCCGCCGGCGCTCGAAGGTGACCTCCACCGCGGGCTGGGTGCCCGCGAAGGCCTGGCGCGCGTCGGCCAGGGTGGGGAGCGCGGCCAGCACCGCGCGCACCGAGTCGGCCCAGCGGGCCGCCTCTTCGGGCCGCGGCGCCGAGACCTCGACCCGCACCACCCGGCCCTCGCGCCCGATCAGGCTCCCGAACTCCGACTGGCCGGCCAGGTCGAGCGCCAGCGCGCCCGCCGCCAGGTCGGGCAGTTCGGCCCGGAGCCGCCGCGCGAACCCGGCGGCGTCCCGGCCCCCCGGGGCCGGCAGCAGAATCTGGGCGGTGCTCGACGCGCCCGGGTCGGCCCCCGCCAGCACCTCCTCGTCGGTGGCGGTGCCGATCCGGCTGTAGATCCCGGTGGCGCCCAGGGCGCGGCCCGCCGCCTCGACCCGGGCCACCTGGCGGGCGGTTTCCTCGATGGCGGTGCCGTCGGCCAGCCGGAGCTGGGCCACCACGATCCCCTCCTCCACGCTGGGCAGGATCTCCTTGGGGAGCCGCACCGCCAGCACCGCGGTCACCGCCGTCACCGCCAGCCCGAGGGCGATCACCGCACGCGGCCGCGCCAGGCACCAGGCCATCCCCCGCTCGTAGCGCTCCGCCAGCTCGCGTCCCCGGGCGTCCAGGCGTTCGCGGGCGGGACCGCGGGGCCGCGCGGGCCGGTCGGCGGCCCGGGCCAGCATCACGGGCAGCAGGGTGAGGGCGAGGATGAGCGAGGCGCCCACCGTGGTGACCACCGAGAGCGAGAGGTCGCGGAAGAGGGCCGCGCCCAGCCCCCGCACGAAGACGATCGGCCCGAACACCAGCAGGGTGGTGAGGGTGCCCGCGATGAGCGGCCCCGTCACCTGCTCGGCCCCGACGCGGGCTGCCTGCAGTGGTGTCAGCCCTTCCCCCCGCAGGCGGCCGGTCGCCTCCGTCACCACGATGGCGTTGTCCACCAGCAGGCCCACCCCGAGGGCCAGCCCGCCCAGCGAGAGGATGTTGATCGTGACGTCGAGCTGCTGCAGCAGGGTGAGCGAGACCAGCACCGAGAGGGGCACCATGAGCCCGATGGCGAGCGAGGAGCGCGCGTCCCGCAGGAAGAGCAGGATCACCAGCAGCGAGAGGATCCCGCCCGCCACGATCTCCTGGCCCAGGTTGGCGAGCGCGGCCACCACGAAGTCGGCCTGGGCGGCCACCACCCGCACGGTGATGTCGGGGAACTCGTCGCGCAGCTGGTCCACCACGCCCAGCAGGGCGCCGGTCACGGTCACCGTGTTGGCCCCGGCGTCCTTGTAGACCACCAGCCCCACCGCGGGGGCCCCGTCCAGCCGGGTGAGACTCACCGGGTCGGCCATGGTGAGCCGCACGGTTGCCAGGTCCCGCAGCCGGATGCCGCGGCCGGCGGGCCCCACCGGGGTCTCCAGCACCTCGTCGGGGGTGCGGAACTCGGTGTACGCCCGGAGCGGCAGGCGGAACTGGCCCCGCCGCACCGTGCCCCCGGGCGAGCTGGCGTTGGCCTGGCGCACCGCCTCCGCGATCTCCGCCGGGCCGATCCCCAGGGCGCGGGCCCGCTCGGGGTCCACCTCCACCCGGACCTCCTCCTGGGGCCGGCCCGCCACCGCGACGCTCGCCACGCCCCCCAGCTGCTCCAGCCGGCGGGCGTGCACGTCCTCGGCGGTGCGCGCGACGGTCAGCAGGTCGCCGGGGCCCGAGAGGGCCAGCACGGCGATCGGCCGCTCGCCGGGATCGGAGGTGAGCAGCACCGGCCGCTCGGCCCGCTCGGGGAGCCGCGAGCGCACGTTGTCGAGCCGCTCGCGCACCAGCAGCACGGTGTGGGGCATGTCGGTGCCCCAGGCGAAGCGGAGGGTGGTGGTCACCTCGCCGTTCCGGCTGACCGAGCGGAGGTCGGCGAGCCCCGGCGTGCTGGCCACCGCCTCCTCGACCGGCTCCGCCACGAGGCGCGACACCTCGGGGGCGGTGGCGCCGGGGTAGGCGGTGCGGACGGTGAGGACGGGGAGGGTGAGGTCGGGCAGCAGCGACACCGGGAGCCGGCTCAGCGAGACCGCCCCCAGCAGGACGATGCCCAGCGTGGCGGCGACCGTGGTGACCGGCCGCCGGAGCGCCGCGCCCGCGAGCGACATGGTCAGGGCCCGACCGGGCTCAGGGGGTCGGCCGCTCCGAGCGGCTCACCACCCGGACCGGGGCGTCGTGGGTGAGGGTGAGGTGACCCTCGACCAGGACCAGGTCGCCCGCCTCCACCCGCAGGTCGCCCGAGCTCTCGTCGGGCGCGATCTCGGTCTCCACCCCGTTGGAGCGGCCGGGGACGACGTACACCCACCGGGCCCGGCCGTCCCGCACCACGAACACCAGGGGCCGGCCGTCGCGCTCGATCACCGCGCCCGCCGGCACCAGCAGCCGGTCGCTCAGCCGGGACGCCTCGAGCCGCACGTCGGCGTACATCCCGGGCCGCAGCACGCCGTTCCCCGGCACCCGGATCAGGGCCCGGCCCGCCCGGGTGGCGGAGTCCACCAGGGGGAGCACCGCGGCGATCCGGCCCCGCACCGGCTCGCCCGGGGCCGCCGCCACGGTCACCGTCGCCTCGCCCCCCACCCGGATGAGCGGCAGGTCGTGCTCCAGCACCGCCGCGTCGATCCGGAGCCGGTCGAGGTCCACCAGCTTGCCGATTTCCTGGCCCGCGGTGAGCCGCTCGCCCGGGGCCACGCGCAGGTCGTCGAGCACCCCGTCGAACGGCGCGGTCACGACCGCCTTCTCGTAGTCGTACCGGGCGCGCTCAAGCCGCACCCGCGCCACGTCCAGCCCGGAGCGCACCTCCGCGTTGCGGAGCCGCTCGCCGGTGATCGCCTTGCCGGTGACGATGGAGTCGGGGACGGTGTTGTCGAGCAGCCGCAGCTGGGCCTCGCGCAGCGCCGCCTCCGCCTCCTCCACCGCGATCCGGAAGGGCCGCGGGTCGAGCCGCAGGATCGGCTGGCCGCGCCGGACCCGGGCCCCGGGCCGGACCAGGATCTCCTGCACCGTGCCCTGGGCCTCGGCCCGCAGGCTCACCACCGACTCCGAGCCGATCTGGCCGGTGGTCACCACGCTCAGCACCAGGTCGCCCCGGCGCACCGGCTCCGCCACCACCGGCAGGGCCAGCGCCGAGGCGCCCTCCGTCCCCTCGTCCTCGCCCCCGGGCGGGGCGTCGTCGTCGGCGCCGCGGGGCGCGCAGGCGGCGAGCAGCAGGAGGAGCGTCACGGCGCGGAGCCGGTGCGGCAGGGTGCGGCTCACAGGGGCCTCCCCAGGATGGCCTCGATCTCCGCCCGGGCGCGGAGGAACTCGAACCGGGCGGCGACCGCCGCCTCTTCGGCGCGGATGAGCCCGGACTGCGAGGCGGTCAGTTCGGTGATGGTGATGGAGCCCAGCCGGTAGCGCTCGAACGCCACCTGCACCTCGGCCCGCGCCGCCTCCACGCTCAGGGCGGTGAGCGCGATCCGCTGGGTCGCGGCATCCAGCGCGGCGAACTGGGCCGTGAGCGCCGCCTCCACCTCGCGGCGCGCGTCCGCCGCGCGGGCCCGCTCGGCGTCACGCGTGGCCGCGCGCTGGGCCACCTGCTCCTCGCGCTGGAACCGGTTGAACAGCGGCCAGCTGAGTGCGATGCTGAGCCGCCGGTTGTTGTAGAAGGTGTAGTCGTTGCGGTCGCTGCCCGAGAAGCCGTAGTCGCCCGAGAGGACGAGCGGGGGGAAGTAGGCCGCCCTGGCCGCGGCCAGCGACCCCTCCGCCGCCCGCACCGCCGCCTCCGCCCGCATCACCGAGGGGGCGCGGGCCACCGCCTCCGCCATCAGGGCGCCGTGGTCGAGGGGGCGGGGCGCCTCGCGGAGCGACGGGTCGTCGGTCGCCTCGACCCGGCCCGGGAGCCCCATCCGCCGGGCCAGGTTGGCCTCCGCCGCCGCCAGGCGGGCCTCCTCGGTCACCAGCGCCAGGCGGGCCTCGCCCAGCTGGACCACCGCGCGGAGCGAGTCCTGCACCGTGGCGGCCCGGGTGGCGAGCCGGGCCACCGCGATGGCGAACTGCTCCTCCGCCCGCCGCACCGTCTCCCGCCGCACCGCCACCAGCTCGCGTCCCTGCAGCGCCGCGAAAAAGTCGCCGCTGGTGCGGAGCGCCGACTGGGCGAGCGCCTCGGTGAGGGCGGCCGCGGCCTGGTCGTCCCGCCCCCGCGCGGCCCACAGGTCGGCGTTGCGGCGGAACCCGGCGAACAGCTCCAGGTCGGCCGCCAGCCCCAGCGACGCGCTCTGGCTGCTCTGGTCCCCGGTGAGCACCTCGCCCGTGATCGGATCGGTGCGGGAGGGGCCCTCGCTGAAGCTGCTGCCGCCCGAGGCGGTCCCGTACAGCGAGGGCAGGAAGGCGCCCCGGGCGCTCCGCACCCCGGCCTCGGCGCTGCGCACGCCGCCCCGGGCCTGGATGACGGCCGGATCGTGGTCCGCGGCCCTGGCCACGGCCATCTCCAGGGTGACCGGGGGCTGCTGGGCGGCCACCGGGCCGGCCAGCAGACCGGCGGTGCCCCAGCAACACGCCCAGGCGAACGCTTTCACGTGGATGAACGCCCCCGTGGATGGCGACAGGGATCTGCGACGGACACCGGGGTAGATGCGCGAGCCCCGCCGGCCGACGCAGCCGGTCAGAGCTCCCCGCGCTCGGTGCCCGCGACCGCGAAGAACATGACCGAGAGGAGCGCCCCGATCCAGCCCACGCAGAGGCCGAGCCAGAAGACCACCCGGGCCAGGTCGCCGGCGGTCATGGCGAAACTGGCCAGCACGATGGCGGTGCCCAGGGTGAACCACCCCACCCAGGCCACGAACAGCCGGAGCAGCCGGCGGCTCCAGTCGCGGGCGGCGGTGGTGTCCGCCGCGGACCGCGTGGATTCGCGCGCCGCGCGGTCGGGCGGCACGGAGAGCAGGGACATGGGAGAGGCCTGGGCCGGGACCGACCATATTACTGCCTCTCGCGGTAGAGGTTGTCCAGCCCGCCTGCGACGGATCGCGGGGCCCGGGCATCCTTTCGGCGATCCCGCACCCCAAAGGACCGACCCATGCCTGGCCGCC
>JBFILX010000099.1:0-7853 GCA_041612035.1 Gemmatimonadales bacterium
AGGGGCAGGCGCTCCTCGGCCCGTACCGACCCCGCGGCGCAGGTGGCCTGGACCACCGCGCCATCCTCGAGCTCGAGGATGGCCCCGGCGAACGCGGCACCTGCCATCGGGATCGGGGGCAGGATCCCGTCCCACGCCACCGCGACGGGCGGCACGAGTTCCGACCCCTTGCGTTCCTGCCAGGCGGTCAGCGCGGCCGCGGCGCCGGCCGGGCTCGCGATCGGCGCGCCCAGGGCCGCGCACACCCGCACCAGCGTGTCGGGCGACGGTTCCACCGGCCGGCCCAGTCCGTCGGTGTACGCGGTCTGCACGCCCATGGCCCGGGCCAGGGTACGGAGCGCGGTGAGGTCGTCCACGCGGTCAGCGGGCCGGGCGGATGCGGATCGCCTGCCCGCCGCCGGGCGCCAGCGCGACGCGCAGGCGGGTGGCCGCGGTGACGGTCCGCCGGCTGACGGCGAGGGGGAACGGGTCGTCGTTCCAGTGGGCCCCGGGGCCGTCGGCGTAGATCTCCGCCACGTAGCGGCGGCCCGGTGTCAGGAATGCGAGCGGGACGTCGAGGGTGCGGGGTTCCTCGTCGGTGATCGCGCCCAGGAACCAGGTCTGGCCGCCCCGTTCCCGGCGGGCCACCACCACGTAGTCCCCGATCCGGCCGTCCAGCACCCGCGTGGTGTCCCAGTCGACGGCCACGTCCCTGATGAACCGGAAGGCCGGCTGGTCGACGTAGTGCTCGGGCAGGTCGGCCGCCATCTGCATCGGGCTGTACAGGACCACGTAGAGGGCGAGCTGCTTGGCGAGGGTGGTCCGGACCCGGGGCTCCTCGGGGCCCCGCGCCCGCCCGGTGCCCCGTTCCAGCCAGAGGTCCAGGATTCCCGGCGTGAAGTCCATGGGGCCGGCCAGGAGCCGGGTGAAGAAGAGGATGGTCTCGTGCTCGGGCGGGTTGCCGCCGTCGCCGCTCCAGGCGTTGTACTCCTGTCCCCGCGAGCCCTCGCGGGTCATCATGTGGGGCCAGGTGCGCCGCTCCCCGGTGTCGTGCATGGGCTCGTGCACGTTGAGCATGATCCCGTAGCGGGCGGCCGCCTCGATGACCCGCCGGTAGTGCCGCACCATGTACTGCGAGTAGTGCGAGTGGCCCTCGCTGGTGAGGTCGGTCACGTAGCCGGTCTTCACCGCGTCGATGCCGAGCGAGCGGTAGAGCGCGAAGGCGCTGTCCAGCTGACGCTCGTAGTTCTCGATCCCGCCCGAGGTCTCGTTGTGGGCGATGAGCCGGACCCCCCGCTGGCGGGCGTAGGCGGCGACACCGGGCAGGTCGTAGTCGGGGTAGGGCCGGGTGAACGAGAACGCGTTGCGGTTGGCGATCCAGTCCCCGTCCCACCCCGTGTTCCATCCCTCCACCAGCACCCCGCCGAACCCGTGCTCCGCCGCGAAGTCGATGTACCGCCGGGCATTGGCCGTGGTGGCGCCGTGACGGGGGCCCGAGCCCCAGGTCATCGCGCCGATGTGCATCCCCCACCAGATGCCCACGTACTTCATGGGCCGGATCCAGTCGGTCGAGGCCAGCGCGTCCGGGGGATTGAGCTTGAGCCCCAGCAGGGAGGGGGCCAGGTCCTCCACCCGGTCGGCCACCTGGATGGTGCGCCACGGGGTCGTGAACGGGGTGCGGCCCAGCACCTTGACGCCGTCGGCCATCGGCGCCAGCGCCGCCCGCAGGGTGCGTCCCTCGCTGCGGCCCCCGCGCAGGAACATCCGGGCGTAGTCGGCCAGGTCGGCCTCGTGGATCACCAGCACGGTGCGCCCGTCCCGGGTCTCCATGGTGAGCGGCGTCTGCACGCTGTCGAGCAGGCTCACCGGGCTCGACGAGTACAGCATCTCGGAACGGTCCATCCGGGCCCAGTTGGAGGGGATCCACCAGGCCCGGGCATTGTCGGCCAGGGCGAACTCGGTCAGCTCGTCGGTGATGGCGAACTCGCCGAGGCCGGGCTGGGCCGGGAGTTCGTACCGAAACCCGATGCCGTCGTCGAAGGCCCGGATCCGCACCGTGAAGCGGCGCGCCGGGGCTTCGGTCTCCTCGACCGTCATCGCCAGTTCGTGGTAGTGCTCGCGCACCCGGGCCACTTCGCCCCAGGGCTGGGTCCACCACGCGTCGTGGGTGCGGCGGGCCGTGTCGCGCACCGCCAGCCCCCGGGCCAGCGGGGGCGCGTCCCGGAAGGTGAATCCGAGGCGCGAGGGCTGGATGAGGGACCGGCCGTCCCGGTCCACGGCGTAGGTGAGATGGCCCTCCCGCAGGGCCAGCGTCACCCGGGTCCGCCCGTCGGGCGAGGCCACGCCGGTCTGGGCCGCGAGCGGCGGCGCCAGGAGCGCGGCAACGACCAGCGGAAGCAGGGCGCGGGGCGGGAGCCAGCCGGTGAGGCGGCGCATGGGCGATCCGGGGGCCTGGGGTCGGGTGCTGCCGGGGCGGCGGCCGCCGTCATGCCGGGCCGCCGGCCTCCGTGACCGGGGGGAAGGTAGGGGGCCGCGGGGCCGTCCGCCAGCGGACTTGTGTTCGGGCGGGCAGGCGCCGAATATCCGCGGCGCGCCCCACGCCGCCACTCCTCCGCCCGGACCCGAACCGTGCCCCAGATCCCGCTCGGCCCCATCGACTCCGCGATCCTGATCGTTCGCGCCGGCGCCATGCGGCCCCTGGCGCTCCGCGACGCCCGCCGATGAGCGAACGGCGGAAGGTGGCGATCGTCGTAGGCGGAGGGCCGGCCCCGGGCATCAACGGGGTCATCGCCGCCGCCAGCATCCGGTGCGCGCTGGACGGGGTGGACGTCGTGGGTATCCGGGACGGGTTCAAGTGGGTCATGCAGGGCAACGTGGAGCACCTGGTGCCCCTCACGATCGATGCGGTGAGCCGGATCCACGCCCGCGGGGGTTCGATCATCGGGATCGCGCGGGACAACCCGACCACCGACCCCCGATACCTCGAGAACACCGTGCTCTCGCTGCTCCGGCTGGACGTGGCAAAGCTCATCGCCATCGGGGGCGACGACACCGCCTACACCGCGATGCGGCTGGAGGAGCACTCGGCGGGCCGGATCCACGTGGTGCACGTCCCCAAGACCATCGACAACGACATCGCCCTCCCGCCCGCGATCGACACCTTCGGGTTCCAGACCGCGCGTCATTACGGCGCGGAGATCGTCAAGAACCTGATGGTGGACGCCCACACCACCTCGCGCTGGTACTTCGTCATCGCCATGGGCCGCAAGGCGGGCCACCTGGCCCTGGGCATCGGCAAGGCGGCCGGGGCCACGCTGACCCTCATTCCCGAGGAGTTCGGGCTCACCGGGATCCGGTTCAAGGCGATCGTGGACACCCTGGTCGGCGCGATCATCAAGCGGCTCGCCAGCGGCAAGCGGCACGGGGTGGCGGTGATCGCGGAGGGGGTGGTGGAGGGGCTCGACCCGGCGGAACTGGCGGCCATCGAAGGGGTCGAGCGGGACCCCCACGGCAACCTCCGGATCGCCGAGGTCGCCATCGGCGGGCTGCTGAAGCAGGCCGTCCAGGCCCGCCTGGCGGAGTTCGGTCTGAAGACCACCATCGTCGCCAAGGATATCGGGTATGAACTGCGCTGCGCCGACCCCGTTCCCTATGACGTGGAGTACACGCGCGACCTGGGCTACTGCGCGGCCAAGTACCTGCTGTCCGGCGGGAGGGCGGTGATGGTGTCCATGCAGGGGGGCGAGTTCCATCCGATCCCGTTCCCCGAACTGCTGGATCCCGTGACCGGCCGGACGCGGGTCCGGTACGTGAACACCCGTTCCACCCGGTACGCGATCGCGCGGCGCTACATGATCCGGCTTCGGCGGGACGACTTTGAGGATCCCCACGAAATCGCACGGTTCGCGGCGGTGGTCGGGCTGACGCTCGACGAGTTCCGCAGGCAGTTCGCGTTCCTGGTCGAGGACGAGCCCCCGCCGCTCGACCTGGTCGAGCCGCCCGGGTCGCCGTCCTGACCCATTCACCGGAGCCCGGGCGGCCGTGCGCGACGCCGCGTGCCGGGGGTCCCTGAGCGAGGAGGGTGCCCGTGGGCGTCCTGGCGAGCCTGGACTGGGTGGTCGTCGGCCTGTACTTCGTGGTGGTCTTCGGGGTCGCCATCGCCGCGTGGCTGCGGCAGCGCGCCGGCCAGGGCACCTCGCAGGAGTACTTCCTCGCGGGCCGCGACGCCGGGTGGTTCCTGGTGGGCGGCTCCCTGTTCGCCTCCAACATCGGGTCGGAGCACCTCGTGGGGCTGGCGGGCACCGGAGCGGCCAGCGGCGTGGCGGTGGGGCAGTTCGAGGTGCTGGCCTCGCTCATTCTGCTGCTGCTCGGCTGGCTGTTCGTGCCGTTCTACCTCAGGAGCGGCGTCTTCACCATGCCGGAGTTCCTCGAGCGGCGGTACTCGGCGAGCGCCCGGTGGTACCTGGCGGTCATTTCCATCATCGGGTACGTCCTCACCAAGATCTCGGTGACCATCGCGGCCGGGGGCATCGTCTTCGAGGCCCTCATGGGCATCAACTTCTGGACCGGGGCCCTGGTGGTGGTGGTCGTCACGGGCGTGTACACCATCTTCGGCGGGCTGCGGGCGGTCCTCTACACCGACCTGATGCAGATGTTCGTGCTGATCGGCGGTGCGGTGGCCGTGACCGTCATCGGCCTCGGCGCAGTCGGTGGCTGGGAGGGTCTGCAGCAGGCGGTCGAGCCGGGCGTCCTGTCGCTCTGGAAGCCGATGAGCGACCCGAGCTTCCCCTGGACCGGCATCCTCTTCGGGGCCCCCATCCTGGGCGTGTGGTACTGGTGCACCGACCAGTTCATCGTGCAGCGAGTGCTCGCGGCGCACAATGTCGACCACGCACGGCGCGGGACGATCTTCGCCGGGTTTCTGAAGCTCCTGCCGCTCTTCATCTTCGTGATCCCCGGGGTGATCGCCTACGCCCTGGCCCGACAGGGCCGGCTCACCCTCGACCAGCCCGACCAGGCGCTGCCCGCGCTCGTGGGCGCGCTGCTGCCCGTCGGTATCCGCGGCCTGGTGGTGGCGGGACTGCTCGCCGCGCTGATGAGCTCGCTGTCCGCCGTCTTCAACTCGACGTCCACCCTCATCACCATCGATGTCTACCGGAAGCTCCAGCCGGAGGCGACGGAGCAGCGGCTCGTCCGGGTGGGGCAGGTCACGACCGCGGTTCTGGTGCTGTTCGGGCTGGCGTGGATCCCGTTCATGAAGCTGATCTCGGGCCAGCTGTACGAGTACCTGCAGAGCGTCCAGGCCTACATCTCGCCCCCGATCGCGGCGGTGTTCCTGATCGGGGTCCTGTGGCGGCGGGTAAACGCCCGCGGCGCCATCGCCTCCCTGGTCACGGGGTTCGTGCTGGGGATGGGTCGGCTGGTGGTGGAGATCGCGCCGGCGCTGCAGACGGGGTTCCTGGCCACCTATGCGGAGGTGAACTTCCTGCACTTCGCGATCATCCTCTTCCTGCTGTGCTCGGCCGTGCTCGTGGTCGTGAGCCTGGCCTCGCCGCCGCCGCCGCACGCCAAGGTGGATGGCCTGACCTTCGCCACCCTGGAGTCGCCCACCGCCGAGGAGTCCGACCCCGCCTGGCGGGCGCGCGACCTCGTCCTGAGCGTGGTCCTGGTGGCCGCGGTCGGACTGGTCTGGGCCTACTTCTCGTGACTCGCTCCGCCTCCCCCGGGTCCGGCGTCCGCCGGCCGGGGTAGCCGGCACCGCGCAGGGTGGGGATGACGGTTCCCGAGCGTCTCGCCGCGGCACTTGCGGACCGCTACCGGATCGAGCGGGAGCTCGGGGGCGGCGGCATGTCGCACGTCTTCCTGGCGCGCGAGCAGGGCCTCGACCGCGAGGTCGTCATCAAGGTCCTCGCCCGCGACGTGGCGGCCGACGTGAGCCTCGAGCGGTTCGAGCGCGAGATCCAGCTCGCGGCGTCGCTCCAGCAGGCCAACATCGTCCCGCTGCTCGCCGCCGGGAACGCCGACGGGGTGCCCTACTACACCATGCCGTTCGTCCGCGGGGAGTCGCTCCGGGGCCGCCTGGCCCAGGGGCCGCCGCTCACGATCCCGGAATGCGTGGGCATCCTGCGGGACGTGGCCCGGGCGCTGAGCTACGCCCATGCCCGGGGCGTGGTCCACCGCGACATCAAGCCGGACAACGTGCTCCTCTCCCACGGAGCGGCGGTGGTCACCGACTTCGGGATCGCCAAGGCGGTGTCGGCGTCGCTGACCGCCTCGGGGCAGGCGACCCTGACCCACGTCGGCACCTCGATCGGAACGCCGACCTACATGGCCCCGGAGCAGGTGGCCGGCGACCCCGAGATCGACCATCGCGCCGACCTCTACGCCTGGGGCTGCCTGGCGTACGAACTGCTCGCCGGCGAGCCCCCCTTCGTCCGGTCCGCGCCCCACCAGGTCCTGGCCGCCCACATCGGGGAGACGCCGGTTCCGATCGCGAGTCGTCGCCCCGGCGCGCCAGCCGGGCTCGCCGGGCTGGTCGCGCGCTGCCTCGCCAAGGATCCCGGCGCCCGGCCCGAGAGCGCCGAGGTCCTCCTCCGGGAGCTGGAGACCGTGTCCACCCCGGGCAGCGTGCCCGCGGCGGGCACTCCCGCGCCCGCCCGGCGTCGCGTCCTCGCCGGCGCCGCCGTGATCGTCGCGGTCCTGGCCGTCGGTGCCGTCCTGCTGGTCCGGACCGTGGGCCTGGGCGGGGGCCCGGCGGGCGCCGCGCCCGATCGCAGCATCGCCGTGCTGCCCCTGGCCAACCTGAGCGGCAACCCCGACGACGACTACTTCGGCATCGGGCTCGCCGAGGAGATGACCCGGGCCCTGTCCAAGGCCGGGATGCGGGTCATCGGCCGCACCAGCGCCGGGGCGCTCCGGGCGCGGGGCATGGAGGACCGCAGCATCGCCCGGGAGCTGGGCGTGGGCGCGCTCCTCACGGGGTCGGTGCAGCGGGCCGCCGGGCAGGTGCGGATCCGCGTCGTCCTCTCCGCCGCGGACGGGGTCGTGCGGTGGAGCCAGGCCTACGACCGGCCGCTCACCAACGTCTTCGCGGTGCAGGACGAGATCGCTCGCGAGGTGGCGCGTGAGCTCCTCGGCTCGCTCGGTGCCCCCGCGGCCGGCACCCTGGTCCGGGAAGAAACGGCGGATCCCGAGGCGCACGCGCTCATGCTCCAGGGCACGGTCCTCTGGAACCGGCGCACCGGGCCCGCGGTGCGCCAGGCCATCGGGCTGCTGGAGCAGGCGGTGGCGCGGGACCCGGGGTACGCGCGGGCCCACGGCTGGCTCGCCACCGCCTACAGCACGCTCCCGTGGTACGACGACGGCGAATCCGGTCCCCTCTTCGAGCGGGCCCTGGCCGCGGCGGAGCGGGCCCTCGCGATCGATTCGGCACAGGCCGAAGCGTGGGCCGGCTCGGCCAATGCGATGATGGGGCTCGGGCGCCTGCGGGAAGCGGATGCCCGGTTCCGGGAGGCACTCCGCCACGATTCGACCTTCGCCACCGCCTGGGGGTGGCACTCCCTTGTCGCGGGGCGGGTCGGGGAGTTCGAGGAGGCCCGGCGGCGCGCCCTGCGGGGCGTGGCGCTCGAGCCGGCGTCGCTCATCATCCGGGTGCAGGTGGCCCAGGCGCTCATCGTCGCCCGCCGGTACGCCGAGGCCGACTCCGTCGCCTCGCGGGTAATCGCGGCCGATTCTGCTTTCACCCTCGCCTGGATGCAGCGGGCGGAGGCGCTGGTGGGGCTCGGCCGGGCGGGAGATGCCGCCCGCGTGATGGCGGAGCGCGTGGCCGGCAGGCCGGGGCCCCGTGCCACCCAGGGCACCCACGCCTGGAGATC
>JBFILX010000100.1:0-7800 GCA_041612035.1 Gemmatimonadales bacterium
CAGCACGGGGATCGGGAACATCGAGGTATACACGTCGGTGCCGCCGGGCCGGATCCGGCTCCTCCGGGGCCTGCGATGGTTCGCCCCCTTCGCCGGGTGGGGGCCGATCCGCCGGCTCCTCGCGGGCATGGTCCGGCGCCGGGTGACCGGCCCGTCCGGGGCCGCCCGGGCCGCCGGCCACAGCGTCTGCTGGGGACAGGTGGAGGACGATGCCGGGCGCCGGGCCACGGCCCGGGTGCGCGGGCCCGAGGGGTATAGCTTCACGGCGCTGGCGGCCGTCCGGGCGGCGGAGCGGGTCGTGGCGGGCCGGGCCCCGACGGGCTACCAGACCCCGGCCACGGCGTTCGGGCCCGATTTCGTGCTGGAGGTGCCAGGGGTGGAGCGCCAGGACCTGGACTGACCGAGGAGCCATGATGACCCCGCGCCCCGTCGTGCTGCCCGTCACCCTCGCCGCGGTGGCCGCCCTCGTCGTGCTCGGGGCGGGGACCTGCGCCCGTCCCGCCCCGCCCGACCTGACCGGCCCGTGGGACCTGCTGATCACCGGCGGGCGGATCGTGGACGGCACCGGGGCGCCGGGCTACCTGGGCGACGTCGCGCTGCGGGGTGACCGGATCGTGCGGGTGGCGCGGGGCCGGCTCCCCCGCGCCCGGGCGGCCAGGGTGATCGACGCCACCGGCCACGTGGTGGCGCCGGGGTTCATCGACGCCCACGCCCACCTGGAACCGCTGGTCCAGATGCCGGCCTCCGAGAGCCACGTCCGGCAGGGCGTCACCACCGCGCTGGGCAACCCCGACGGCGGCGGGTTCTACCCCATCGGCGACCAGCTGCGGCGGATCGATGCCGCCCCGCTCGGGATGAACGTCGGGTTCTTCGTGGGGCACAACACGGTCCGGCAGCGGGTGATGGGGCTGGCCGACCGCGAGCCCGTCGCCGACGAACTGGAACGGATGCGCGGGATGGTGGCCACCGGGATGGGCGAGGGGGCCTTCGGCCTCAGCACCGGCCTCTTCTACCTGCCGGGGACCTTCGCCAGGCTCGACGAGGTGGTGGCGCTGTCGGCCGTGGCGGCCGACTCCGGCGGGATCTACACCTCGCACCTCCGGAACGAGGGGCTGGGCCTCTTCTCCGGGGTGGGCGAGGCGATCGCCATCGGGCGCCGGGCCGGGCTTCCCATCGTGCTGACCCACCACAAGGCGGCGGGCACGGCCATGTGGGGGGCGAGCCGCGTCACCCTGGCGATGGTGGACTCGGCCCGCGCCGACGGCATCGACGTCATGGCCGACCAGTACCCCTACACCGCCACGTCCACGGGGCTCGGCGTGCTGGTCCCCGCCTGGGCGCGCGAAGGCGGCGACTCGGCCTTTGCCCGCCGCACCCGCGACCCGGCGCTCCGCGACAGCATCCGGGCCGGCGTGGTCTGGAACATCCTGAACGACCGGGGCGGGGGCGACCTGCGGCGGGTGCAGTTCTCCCGCGTGGCGTGGATGCCGGAGCTGGAGGGTCGCACCCTGCACGACTGGGCGACGGATCGGGGGCTCGCCCCGACGCCGGAGCACGGGGCGGACCTGGTCATCGAAGGGGAGCTGCGGGGCGGCGCCAGCATGATCTATCACGTGCTCGACGAGGGCGACGTGGAGCGGATCATGGCCTACCCGTGGACGATGATCGGGTCCGACGGGCGGTTGAGCCGTCCCGGGGAGGGTCACCCCCATCCCCGGGCCTACGGTACCTTCCCGCGGGTGCTCGGGCGCTACGTGCGCGAGCGCGGCGTGCTGACGCTGGAGGACGCCGTCCGGAAGATGACGGGGCTTCCCGCCTGGCGGGTGGGGCTCACCGATCGGGGCCGGCTGGCGGACGGCCTGCTGGCCGACGTGGTGGTGTTCGACCCGCGCACCGTCCTCGACCGGGCGACCTTCGAATCGCCGCACCAGTATCCCGACGGGATCCCCTACGTGATCGTGAACGGCGTCGTGGTGGTGGATGGCGGCCGGTTCACCGACGCCCGGCCGGGCCGGGTGCTCCGGCGGCCCCCGGGCCGGACCCGGCCCAGTGAGGGACCGCCTCCTGCACCCTGATTTTCCGGACTACTTCTCCGCCGACGCGGCGGGGTACGCGGCCTTCCGGCCGCGGTACCCCGAGGCGCTCTTCGACTGGCTGAGGGACCAGGTCGCCGCCCACCGCCTGGCCTGGGATGCGGGCACGGGGAGCGGGCAGGCCGCCGCGGCGCTGGCCGCCCGGTTCGCGCGGGTGGTCGCCACCGACGCCAGCCCCCAGCAGCTGGCCAACGCCTCCCAGCACCCGAACATCGAATACCGGCTCGGCGTGTCGGGCGCGAGCGGCCTCGAGCCGGCCTCGGTGGACCTGGCCACGGTGGCCCAGGCGCTCCACTGGTTCGATCGCGACGAGTACTTCGCGGAAGTCGAGCGGGTCCTCGTGCCGGGCGGAATGCTGGCGGTGTGGTGCTACAGCGGGCTGCGGCTGGGCGACCGGCTCACCCAGGTGGTCGAACAGTTCAGCCGCGCCACCCTGGGGCCGTGGTGGACCGCCGACCGGCAGCTGGTGGACGAGGGCTACCGCAGCATCGCCCTGCCGTTCCGGGAGCTTGCGGTGCCAGAGTTCGAGATGCGGGTGCGGTGGACCCTGCGCCACCTGCTGGGCTACGTGGGCACCTGGTCCGCGGTCCGGCGTTATCGTGAGGGGACCGGCGAGGACCCGGTGCCGGGGCTGGCGCGTGCCCTGGGCGCCCACTGGGGAGACCCCGACCGGCCGCGGCTGATCCGCTGGCCGCTGCACCTGCGCGCGACCCGGCGAGATTCCGGCAACCTGTGACTTCGATGCGGGAGGCAGCATGCGATACCTGATCGTCCTGGCCCTGACGGGCGCCACGCTGGCTGCCGTCCCGGTGCCGGCGGCGGGTCAGCAGGCCACGGCCTTCACCAACGTCACCGTGGTCCCCATGGACCGGGACCGGCTGCTGGCCGACCAGACGGTGGTGGTCCGGGGCGACCGGATCGTCGCGCTGGGGCCCGCCGACCGCATCGCCGTCCCGGGCGATGCGGTGCGGATCGACGGCAGAGGGCGCTACCTCATGCCCGGGATGGCGGAGATGCACGGCCACATCCCGCCGGGCAACGCGGCGGACGCGGAGATCGAGAAGGTGCTCGCCTTCTACGCGCTCAACGGGGTGACGGTGGTGCGCGGGATGCTGGGCTCGCCACGGCACCTGGCGTACCGCGACCGGGCCGCCCGCGGCGAGATCCTGAGCCCGACGATCTACACCACCGGGCCCTCGCTCAACGGGAACAGCCTGCCCACCGTGGAGGCCGCGGTGCGGACCGTTACCGAGCAGCGGGACGCGGGCTACGACCTGATGAAGATCCACCCGGGCATCCGCCGGGAGGTGTTCGACGCGATGGCAGCGACGGCCGCGCGCCTGGGCATCCGGTTCGCCGGCCACGTGCCGCTCGACGTCGGGTTGCGGCGGGCCCTGGAGGCAGGCCAGTGGACCATCGATCACGTGGACGGGTACCTCGAGGCGCTCGTGCCGGACGGGGCGCCGGTGTCGTCGGCGCAGTCGCAGTTCTTCGCCTTCAACCTGCGAAACCATCTCGACGAGCGCCGGCTGCCCGCCCTGGTCGCCGCCACGAAGGCCGCCGGCACGGCGATCGTGCCCACGCAGAGTCTCTTCGAGTCGATGCTGGGAACGGCCAGCCCGGACGAGATGGCGGCGTGGCCCGAGATGCGCTACTGGCCCCGGGCCACGGTGGACCAGTGGCGCCAGAGCACGGCGACCCTGCGGGCCCAGCAGGGGGCGACCGCGGAGGACGGGCGCCGCTTCCTGGAGGTCCGGCGGCGGGTGCTCCGCGCCCTGCACCAGGGCGGGGTCCCCATCCTGCTGGGGTCGGACGCGCCGCAGTGGTGGAACGTGCCCGGCTTCTCCGTCCAGCGCGAACTGGACGCCATGGCCCGGGCCGGGTTCACGCCCTATGAGCTCTTCGTCTCCGGCACCCGGGCCGTCGCCGAGCATTTCGGCGCGGCGGAGGAGTTCGGCACGGTGGCCGTGGGGCGCCGGGCCGACCTGGTCCTGCTCGACGGCAACCCCCTCGACACGGTCGCCAACTGGTCGCGCCGGGCGGGCGTCATGGTGCGTGGCCGATGGTATGACCGGGCGGAGATCGCCCGGCGGCTCGACGACCTGAGCCGGTAGGGCCGCCTACCGGGGGAACCCGGGGGAGCGGGTGATCCGGTCGACCTGGCGGAGGTGGCGCTCGGTGTGGGTCACGAGGATGGCGAACCCGTCGCCCAGGTTCACCCGGACCAGCCGGCTCGCGGGGGAGCGAAACCGGTGGCGGCGCCACGGCAGGCCCGCGGCCTCGTCCATCAGGTGGCGGAGCCGGTCCAGCAGCGCGGCGAACGCGGGCAGGACCTCGGGCCGCGGCGGGCCGGCGGGCACCCAGCGGCGGGGCGCCGGCAGGGGCCGCGGCGCCCGGAACGCCCAGACGAGGAACCGGCCCGCCAGGGTCGGTCGCCACACCCAGTCGCCCGCCGGCGCGGGCCCGGCCCGCTCGATCGTCCGGGTCATCGCCTCCAGGTAGCTGCCGGTCGAGAGGCAGAGGTGCTCGAACACCAGGTCGATGGCCCAGCCGCCGCGGGGCGGGGGCCACGCGCGCTGGTCGGGACGCAGGGCCTCGTCCAGGTGCGACACGTACTCCACCAGTCCGGCGTGGAGTCCGGTCAGGCGCCGATGGAGGTCCGCCTGGGGAATGCCCTGGGCCACTGCGCGTTCCCCTCCCGAGGCCCGTCGCCGGGGACTACTGCCGGCAGCGCCCCTGGGGGTCGGGCCTGGGCTGGTCCACCAGGGGCGGCCGGTCGAGGTTCGCCACCGCCCGGCCGACCTCCATGATCAGGCTCGTGACCCGGGCGTACTTGGGGTAGTCGATGTACTGCGGCTCGTCGGTCACCATGTGGTAGTCCGGATGGCCCCCGGTCGAGAAGAAGGTGACCGGGATGCCGTACCGGGCGTACATGTAGTGGTCGCTCCGGCAGTAGTACTGGGCCGGATGTCCCGGCGCGTCGTACTGGTAGTCGAAGGTGAACCCGTGGCCGCCGTCGCGGTTCACCCGCTCGACCAGGTCGCCCAGCTCGGTGGAGAGCCGGCGGGAGCCGATGAGCTGGATGTAGCCCGGGCCCCCGTTGGTGATGTCCTCCGCGCGGCCGCGCCCGATCATGTCCATGTTGAACTGGGCCACGATCGAGTCGCGCGGCACGGTGGGGTGGTCGCTGAACCACTGGGCGCCGTAGAGCCCCTGCTCCTCCGCCACGTGCCAGACGAACAGGGCCGACCGCCGGGCGGGGTTCCGGACCATGTGCTCGGCGATCTCCAGCAGGGCCATCGAGCCGCTGCCGTCGTCGTCGGCGCCGTTCATGATCGAGTCGGGGCGGGCCGGCGCCCCGCTGCGGCGCAGGCGGTCGAGCCGGGCCCGCACGCTGTCCAGCCCCGCCGGCGTCGCCTGCCGCCCGGCGTCGTCCGCGCCCGCCGGCCGTACGATCCGGTTGAAGATCCGGAGCGAGTCGTGGTCGACGGGGCGGCCGAACCCTTCGTGGTCGGTGTGCGCCCCGAAGGCGACGTACTGGCCGCGCAGGGCGGGGTCGCTGCCGGGGACGATCGCCACCACGTTCCGGCCCGGCGCCTCGGGCGGGCCGCGAAGCACCCCGCCCCGTGCCGTGACGGCCCGCCCCTCGGTGCCCGGCAGGAGCCCCGCCAGCGGGCCGCCGAAGATGACTTCCGCGACCGCGGGGGTCACCAGCACCATGGCGATCCGGGGGTCCGGTCCCGCGGCGGCTGCCAGGCGGACCTGGGGCGACAGGAAGAAGTTGACCGCCCCGTCCGGGGTCCGGTCGAGGCTGACGACGAGGATCCCGGCCGCCCCCGCGTAGCGGGCGTACTGGGCGGGACCGAACACGCTCCAGAACTGCCAGGCGTTGGGGCCGTCGGGCGCCTGGAAGACCACCAGCTTCCCGGCCACGGCGTCGGGCGCCACCAGGGGCGACTCGCCCAGTTTGCCCCCGTAGATGGCCGGCACCGCCTCGGCCGCGATCAGGGCGCCCACGTCGGGAAGCCCGATCGCGGGGACCACGAGGAAGTCGCGGCGCAGGGCGAAGGCGCTGTCGCCCACCCGCAGGGCGGTCCCGTCGACCAGCCGGGTCACTTCGAGGGGGACGGCCTGGAAGAAGGTCCCGCTGTCGCCGGCCGGCTGGAGGCCGAGCCGGATCAGCTCGCGCGCGATGTACTCGACCGCCCGGGCGTGGCCCGGCGTTCCCGCCTCGCGGCCCTGCATCGAATCGTCGGCGAAGATGTAGAGCCGGGTCATCAGGTCGGCCGCGGTGATCGCGGTGGACGTCGGCGCCGGGGGGCGATGGCGCGGGGCCGCGGTGGCGGTCTGGGCGGCCGGGACCGCGGGGAGGGCGCTCAGCAGGGCGAGCGCGACGAGCGGCATGCGCATCGGGAGCCTTGGGTCGGACGGACGGGTGGGTCGGATCGGCATCAGGATAGGCAGGGAGCCCGACGACGGGAACCCCGCCCGGGTTTCACGGGCGGGGAAGCAGCTGGGGCAGGTCGGCGACCACGTAGGCCATGACCGCCATGGCCGCGACATTCCGGGCCACGTCGCGCGGGTCGAGCTTGTCGACCGTGTCCCCCGGGGAGTGGTGGTACCAGAAGTAGCGGGACCCGTCGGTCACGTGGCTCATGCCCGGCACGCCCCGCTGCATGATCGGCCCGATGTCGGCGCCGCCGCCGGACGGCAGCAGGGAGTCGGCTCCCACCGGCGCGAGGAGCGCCACCACCTGCCGAAGCACGGTGCGGGCGCTGTCCGACCCGGTGAACCCGAAGCCCACCGGCGCGAAGACCCCGCCGTCCGACTCGATGGCCAGCACGTGGTCGGCCAGGGCGTCGGCGTACCGGTCGCGGTAGGCATTGGCGCCCCGGAGCCCGTTCTCCTCGTTGGTCCAGCCCACCACGCGGATGGTGCGGCGCGGGCGCAGGCCCAGCTCGCGCAGGAGGCGTACCGCTTCCCACGCCACGACCACGCCGCCCGCGTCGTCCACCGCGCCGGTGCCCACGTCCCAGGAGTCGATGTGCCCGCCGACGACCACCACCTCGCCGGGCCGTTCGGTGCCCCGCAACTCGGCCACCACGTTCCGGGAGGGCGCGTCGGCGAGGGTCCGGGCCTCCATGCGGAGCCGGACCACCACCCGGTCGCCCCGGTCCTGCATCCGGTGCAGCATCGCTGCGTCCTCGACCGTGATCGCGGCAGCCGGAATGGCGGTCACGGTCGAGTCGTAGTTCATGGCCCCGGTGTGCGGCGTGCCGAGCGACACCGGGGTCACGCTCCGGACCAGGGCGGCCACGGCGCCGGCACGGGCGGCCTCGACGGCTCCCCGGGAGCGATACTGGACCGTGGGGCCGTACGTGGTGAAGGGCACGTCGAAGAGCACGATGCGGCCCCGCGCCTCGGCGGCCCGCGCACGGAGCTCGTCGAAGCTCGACACCACGAGCACTTCGGCGGTGATCCCCGCCGGCGGGGTGCCCACGCTGCCGCCCAGCCCCAGCATCGGCAGGCGGACCGGGCGCGGGCTCACCAGCTCCGCCGACTCCTCGCCCCGGACCCAGCGCGGCACCATCACCGGCTCGCCCCGGACCCCATCGAGCGAATCGGCCCGCATCTGCGCGAGCATCCAGTCGATGGCCCGCTCCAGCGCGTCCGACCCGCTGAGGCGCGGGCCGAACCGGTCGGTCAG
>JBFILX010000101.1:0-7768 GCA_041612035.1 Gemmatimonadales bacterium
CCGGCCGCTCGGTGTCGCGGAGGAACCGGCGGATGGACTCCTCCAGCGCGCTCCCGATCATCCGCCGGGCCTCGGCCTTGAGTTCCTCGCCCCGCTCGAGCGCGAAGAGCCGCAGCGAGTAGATCACCTCCCGCTGCTGGTTCATGACGTCGTCGTACTCGAGCAGCCGCTTGCGCTGCTGGAAGTTCTGCAGCTCGACCCGCTTCTGGGCCGACTCGATGGCCCGGGTGACCAGGCGGCCGGTGATGACCTCGCCCTCCTCCGCGCCGGTCTTCTCCATGTACCGGGCGATCCGCTCCGACCCGAACAGCCGCATCAGGTCGTCCTCGAGCGACAGGAAGAACTCCGAGGCCCCGGGGTCGCCCTGCCGGCCCGACCGGCCGCGCAGCTGGCGGTCGATCCGGCGCGACTCGTGCCGCTCGGTGCCGATGATGTGCAGCCCGGCCTCGGGCGCCTCCAGGTCCAGGGTCTTGTCCAGTTTGATGTCGGTGCCGCGGCCGGCCATGTTGGTCGCGATGGTGACCGCGCCGCGCTGCCCCGCCCCCGCCACGATCTCCGCCTCGCGCTGGTGGAACTTGGCGTTCAGCACCTCGTGCCGCTGGCCCCGGCGCTTGAGCATCTTGCTCAGGGTCTCCGACACCTCGACGCTGGTGGTGCCGATCAGCACCGGCAGGTCGAGGGCGTTCAGCCGGACCACCTCGTCCACCACCGCGTTGTACTTCTCGCGGCGGGTCCGGTAGATCCGGTCGGCCTTGTCCATCCGGCGTACCGGCCGGTTGGTGGGGATCACGTTGACGTCGAGCCCGTAGATCTGGAAGAACTCGGTCTCCTCGGTCTCCGCGGTGCCGGTCATCCCCGCCAGCTTGTGGTACATGCGGAAGTAGTTCTGGATCGTGATGGTGGCGAGGGTCTGGGTCTCGCCCTTCACCTGCACCCCCTCCTTCGCCTCCACCGCCTGGTGCAGCCCGTCCGACCAGCGCCGGCCCGGCATGACCCGGCCGGTGAACTCGTCCACGATCAGGACCTGGTTGTCCTGCACGATGTAGTCCACGTCCTTCTCGTACAGGGCGTGGGCCTGCAGCAGCTTGTGGATGATGTGCAGCTTCTCGCTCTTGAGCGCGTAGTCCGCCTCCGCCTCCTGCCGGGCCGCGGTCCGCTCCTCCGGCGTGAGCTCGGGGTCCTTCTCGATGGCGTGGATCACGCCCGAGATGTCGGGCACCAGGAAGAGCGTGGGGTCGCCCGGAGACATGGCGGTGACGCCCTGGTCGGTCAGGTGGACCGCGTGGCCCTTTTCGTCCAGCACGAAGTAGAGGGGATCCTCCACGTTCCGGAACTGCTGCTGGCGCACCGGGAGCTTGCGGTCGCCGATGTAGGCCAGCTCGGTCCGCTGCACCAGGGTCTTGACCCCGGACTCGTTGAGCAGTTTCAGCAGCTTCCGGCTCTTGGGCATGCCGAGCTGGGCCTGGAACAGCCGCACCCCCGCCTCGTCCCGCTGGTCCTCGTCCGCCAGCAGCCGCTCGCCCTCGGCGATGAGTCCGCTCACCACCGCCGCCTGTTTCCGCACCACCTCGGCCACCTGCCGGTTGAACTGGGCGTACTTGTCGTCCCCCTCGTGGCCCACGGGGCCCGAGATGATGAGCGGGGTCCGGGCCTCGTCGATGAGGATCGAGTCCACCTCGTCGATGATCGCGTACCAGTGCTCCCGCTGGGTGCGCTGCTCCAGCCCGAACACCATGTTGTCGCGCAGGTAGTCGAACCCGAACTCGGCGTTGGTCCCGTAGGTGATGTCGGCCTGGTACGCCTCGCGCCGGCCGGGGGTGGAGGGCTCGGTGTCGTCCAGGCAGGCCACCCGGAGGCCCAGGTACTGGTAGACATGGCCCATCCACTGGGCGTCGCGCCGGGCCAGGTAGTTGTTCACCGTGACCAGGTGGGCGCCGTGGCCGGCGAGCGCGTTCAGGTACAGCGGCAGGGTGGCCACCAGGGTCTTGCCCTCGCCGGTGGCCATCTCCGCGATGCGACCCCGGTGCAGCACGACCCCGCCCAGCAGCTGCACGTCGTAGGGCACCATGTCCCACGCCATCTCGCGGCCGGTCACCACCACGGTGGTGCCGACCAGCCGGCGGCACGCCTCCCGGACGGTGGCGAAGACCTCGGGCAGGAGGTCGTCCAGGACCGTGCCCATGGCCTTGCGGTACTCCTCCTCCAGCTTCTGGTAGCGGCCCTCGAGGTCGAACCGCTCGGCCGGGTCCTCGCAGGCGTGCTTCGCCGCGCGCACCTCGGCCAGCTCGTCCCGCAGGGGACCGACCGCCTCCGCGATGCGGGCCCGGAACACCTCGGTCTGGCCCCGGATGGCGTCGTCGGGCAGGTCCCGCAGCGCCTCTTCGTGCCGGTGGATCGCCTCCAGCACCGGGCGCAGCCGCTTCATCTCGCGCTCGTGCCGGGTGCCGAAGACCCCGGTGAACACCTTCTTGATCATCCGTCCCCGCCTTGATAAAGCCCGTGGGCGGCGATGTGGGCCGCCACCCCGTCGGGCACCATGTACCGAATGGACCGCCCCGCGCGCACCCGGGCCCGGATCTCGGTGGCCGAAAGATCGATCCGGGGCGCCGCCACGGCGGTGAACCCCGCCGCGTCCGCCGGGGTCCCGGACCGGTCGAAGACCACCACCTCCGCCAGCGCCCGGATCCGGTCGGGCGCCCGCCACTGGGCGAACTCCTCCGCGGCATCGGCGCCCAGCAGAAGCACCAGCCGGGCGTCGGGGCGGTCGGCGGCGATCGCGGTCAGGGTGTCCACCGTGTAGGAGGGCCCCGGCCGCTCCACCTCCCGCCGGTCCGCGACCAGCCCTTCCTCCCCCGCCACCGCCAGCTCGACCATGGCCGCCCGGTGGCGGCCCGCCGCCCCGTGCCGTCCCGCCTTGAACGGCTGCTCCCCGGCCGGGACCAGGCGCACCTCGTCGAGCCCCAGGGACTCGCGCAGCGCCCGGGCCACGAGGAGGTGCCCGTGGTGCACCGGATCGAAGGAGCCCCCGAACACCCCGATCCGCATGCTCAGCCGGTGTCGGCCGCCGCGGCCGGACAGCGCCGGGCCACGTCGGGCACCACCTGCGGGAAGAACCGCCCGATGTACGTGCAGGTCTCCCGCAGGTCCTCCTGGTAGCCGAGCACCGCGTACGCGTCCACCAGCCGGGCCAGCGCGTCCGGGATGACGGCGGTCCGGGGGTAGCTGGCGATCAGGTTCCGCAGCACCAGGATGGACGAGTCGTAGGCCTTGTAGCGGTAATAGAACAGCGCCGTCCGGTACTCCTTCCGCGCGAACCACTCCTGCAGGTCGAGCATCCGGGCCTGGGCCAGCCGGGCCGACGGGGCGCCCGGGTACCGCTCGACGACCTCACGGTACGTGTTCAGCGCCGACTCGCCGTAGGACGGGTCGAGCTCGGGCCGCCCCCAGAGGTCGGCATAGGCGTCCCCGGCCCGCACCAGCGCGGCCGGCGCGAGGCTGTCGGACGCCGTCTCGTCGGCCACCCGGCGGAACTCGCGGACGGCCTGGAGGTTCTGGCCCTGCGCCAGCCGCGCCTCCCCCAGCATGAACGAGCCGCGCGCCCGGCGCGGGTCGGCGTAATCCATGAGCAGCAGGGCCCGTTCCAGCAGGGAGGCGCTCCGGTTCCAGCTCCCGGTGCGGAACTGGTGCTCGGCCTCCCGCCAGAGCGAGTCCGCCCGGGCCCGGATCGTCTCCGCCGTTTCGACCGGGGGCGGCGGCTTGGGCCCACCCCCGCCGAACAGGCACCCCGTGCCCAGGACGGTCAGGAGCAGTAGGGCGTAGCGGTTCATGGTCTGCCTTCCTCGGGAGGTCCCGCGGCCGCCAGGCCGTTCAGTCGTTGGGTGGCGAGGGCCGTGAGCGAGTCGGGCGCTCCGGCGGCCGACACCACGGTGGACCACCAGATGGCGGCCCCCAGCACGTCGCCTTGCGCCAGCCGCGCCTCGCCCAGCCCGATCCGGGCCCGGAGGCCCACCGGCCCCGACGCGTCGGCCAGCATCGCGGTCCCCAGCCAGTCCTCCGCCAGCGCCGCCTGGCCCGCCGCCAGGGCATCGAGCCCGAGCTGGAGGGCACACGAGGCGAGGCCCTCGGCCGCCTCCGCCCCCAGCCGGTCGCCGGGCGCCCGGCGGAGGGCGGTGCGGAAGATCGGCGTGGCGGCCTCGCAGGCGGTGGTCACCTGCAGCGCCCGGCCGTAGCTCACCAGCAGCCGGTCCACCTCCTCGGGCCGGTCGGCCATCCCCAGCGCCGAGGGCAGGACGCGCACCGCCTCCGCCGCTTCCAGATCGGCCAGCCCGGCCGGGCTCAGCGCCAGGCGGGACAGGGGCCGGTCGGGGGCGGCCCGCCGGAGCACCACGATGGCGGCGCCGAGCACCGAGCTGCCCCCGCCCCGCGCGGCGGCCCGGATGACCCGCTCGAGCCCCCGGGCCGCCTCCTGCTGGCGCGCCGGGTCCGCCGCGGCCAGCTGCCCGTAGGCCTCCGTGGCGGTGGGCAGGTCGCCGGCCCGCAGGGCGGCACCGCCCAGCTTGGCCCACACCCGGGCCACCGGCTGGGTCCGCTGGGCGGTGCGGTACTCGTCCATCGCCTGGGCATAGCGGCCCGCCGCCAGGTGCTCGTCGCCCAGCCGCTCGTGGTCGACGATCCGGCCACCGCACGCGGCCAGTCCCAGCAGGAGGGCCAGCGCCCCCAGGCGCGCAGGGAGACGGTTCACCCGGACCCCTCGAGCACGGAAAGATAGGCGGTCACGCGCGGGTGGCCCGGCTGCCGCTCCAGGCAGGCGGTCCACTCCCGGCGCGCCCCGTCGGGGTCCCCGCCCAGGTACAGGGCCATCCCCAGGGCGGCCCGCGCGTCCAGGAAGTCGGGATGCCCCTGCAGGATCCGCTCGAGGTGCTCCCGGGCCTCCAGCACCCCGCCCTGGTCCAGCAGCAGCCGGGCGAGCCGGTAGCGGAGGTCGTGGAAGCCGGGGCCCAGTTCGACCGCGCGGCGGTACTGGGTCAGCGCCTCCGCCGGGGCGCCCGCTTCCGTGTAGGCCTCGCCCAGGTCGGCGTGGAGGTTGGCGAGTCGCGCGGCCACGGCGCGGGGGAAGCCCGCCACGCGGGGCTCGCCCGCCCGCGCCGCGTGGCGGAAGGCGGCCTCCGCGTCCCGGGTGCGGCCCAGTTCCGAGAGCACGATGCCGCGGTGGACGTGCGCGTCGATGTAGGCGTCGTTGAGCTCGAGGGCGCGGTCGAAGTGACGGAGCGCCTCGACGTGCTGACCCAGGAAGGACCGGCAGAGGCCCAGCAGGTGGTGGGCGTCGGCGTAGGCGTGGCCCCCGTCGATCAGCTCCTCGAGCAGGAGGATCGCCCCGTGATAGTCCCGGAGCTCGTACCGCTCGCGGGCCCGGGTCAGGAGACTCGCCGCCGTCAGGTCCACCGTTCAGGCTCCACGGTCAGCGCCCCGCCGGCGACGGGGCCGGGCCGAGCCGGGCCCGGAAGTCGTCGATGGTCCGGCGCAGGCCCTCCTCCAGCGGCACCGCCGGTTCCCAGCCCAGCTCGCGCCGGGCCACCGCGATGTCGGGCTGGCGCACCTTGGGGTCGTCCTCGGGCAGGGGCTGCCGGACCACGGTCGAGGCGGAGCCGGTCAGCCGGATGACCAGCCCGGCCAGCTGCTCGATCGTCCATTCCGTCGGGTTGCCCAGATTCACCGGATCGGTCCGCGTGCCATGGAACACCCGCAGCACCCCCTCGATCAGGTCCGAAACGTAGCAGAACGACCGGGTCTGGGAGCCGGAACCGTACAGGGTGATCGGCTCACCCCGCAGTGCCTGCCCCACGAAGTTGGAGACCACCCGGCCGTCGTGGATTCGCATCCGGGGCCCGTAGGTGTTGAAGATCCGGACGATCCGGGTATCCACCCCGTGCGCGCGGCGGGTGGCGGTGACGAGCGCCTCGGCGAACCGCTTGGCCTCGTCGTACACGCTGCGCGGGCCGATCGGGTTCACGTTGCCCCAGTAGGTCTCGGGCTGGGGGTGTACCAGGGGATCGCCGTACACCTCGGAGGTCGAGGCGAACAGGAACCGCGCGCCCGTGCGACGGGCCAGGTCGAGGGCCACCCGGGTGCCAGTGCTCCCCACCGCGAGGGTCTCGAGCGGGAGGGCCAGGTAGTCCGGGGGGCTCGCCGGCGAGGCCAGATGGAACACCCCGCCGACCTCCCCCTCCACCGGAAGCCCCAGGGTGACGTCGTGCGCCAGGAAGCGGAACCGCGGATGCTCGAGCAGGGCGGCGAGGTTCTCCCGGCTGCCGGTGCAGAGGTTGTCCACCCCCACCACCTCGTGGCCGTCGGCCACCAGCCGATCGCACAGGTGCGACCCGAGGAACCCGGCGGCCCCGGTCACCACGACCCTCATGCCGCCTCCCGTCCCACGGTGCGGTACTCGAACCCGTGGGCCCGCATCCGGCCGGGCTGGTACAGGTTGCGCCCGTCCACCACGAGCGGCCGGCGCATCAGCCGGCGCATCCGCTCGAAGTCGGGGGTGCGGTAGACCAGCCATTCGGTGACGATCACCAGGGCGCTGGCCCCGTCCAGGGCCTCGTACGGGTCGGCGGCGTACGCGATGCGCTCGCCGAACCGGGCCCGTGCCGAGGGCCCGGCCCGCGGATCGTGGGCCGATACGGCGGCCCCGGCCGCCAGCAGCCCCTCGATCAGGGGGATCGCCGGGCTCTCCCGCACATCGTCGGTGCCCGCCTTGAACGCCAGGCCCCACACCCCGACCCGGTGCCCGGAGAGGTCGGCCCCCAGCCGCTCCCGCAGCTTGGCCAGCAGCACCCCCTTCTGCCGCTCGTTCACCCGCTCGATCGCCTCGAACAGGTCGGGGCTCACCCCATGCTCGCGGGCCGTGGCGATGAGCGCCTTCACGTCCTTGGGGAGGCAGGACCCGCCGTACCCGGGGCCCGGGAAGAGGAACGCCGGGCCGATCCGGCGGTCGGCCGCCAGGGCGTGCCGGACCAGGGCCACGTCCGCCCCCACCCGGTCGCAGAGTTCCGCCACCTGGTTCATGAACGAGACCCGCGAGGCCAGCATGGCGTTGGCCGCGTACTTGGTCAGCTCCGCGGAGGCGATGTCCATGAACAGGATCGGGTTGCCGGTCCGCAGGTAGGGCGCGTACAGCTCGGCCATCACCTCCCGCGTGGCGTCATCCGCCACGCCGACCACCACCCGGTCCGGCTTCATGAAGTCGTCCACCGCCGCCCCCTGCTTGAGGAACTCGGGGTTGGCGCAGACGGTGAACGGGCGGTCGGTACGCTCGCGGATGGCCGCCGCGACCCGGGCCGCGGTGCCCACCGGCACGGTGGACTTGGTGACCACCACCTTGGGCTCGTTGAGGTGGTCGGCGATGGTGCGCGCGGCGGCGAACACCGCGTCGAGCCCGCGGCCGTCCGCCTCGTGCGGCGTGCCGACCGCGATGATCACCACCTGCCCGTGGGTCACGGCCTCCCCCACCCGGTCGGTGAACCGGAGCCGTCCCTCCGCCTGGTTCCGGGTCACGAGGGGTTCCAGCCCCGGCTCGTAGATCGGCAGGTCGTTGGCCCGCAGCCGCGCCACCCGCCCCGCGTCCACGTCGGCGCAGACCACGTCGTTGCCGGTCTCGGCCAGGCAGGCGGCCGTGACCAGGCCCACGTAGCCCCCGCCCAGCACGGTTACCCGCATCTACGCCAGTCCCGCCAGCACGTGCCGCGTGTCGACCACCCGCTGGGCCCGG
>JBFILX010000102.1:0-7719 GCA_041612035.1 Gemmatimonadales bacterium
CGACGCCGTGCTGGCGCCGTATCACGACGTGGGGATGACCGCGATCAAGGTGGCGGCGTTCGGGGAGGCCGTGAACGTGACCCTGGGGCTGCCGTTTCCCCGGACCTCGCCCGACCACGGGACCGCGATGGACCTGGTGGGGACGGGGCGGGCCGATCCGTCCAGCATGCGGGCGGCCCTCGACCTGGCCGTGCACCTGGCCGGCCGGGCCGGCGGCTAGCCGGGCTCCTGCTCCACCGGGGCCGGGCTCCGGATCACCCGCACCGACCGCACCCGCCGGCCGTCCATGTCGGCGATCTCGAACGTCAGGCCCCCCGTCGAGACCCGGTCGCCCGGGGCCGGGAGCCGGCCCAGCTGGCCGAAGAGGAACCCGCCCAGGGTGGTGTAGTCGGCGTCGTCGAGCTGGGCCTCGAACTGCTCGTTGAAGTCCCCGATCGGGAGGGCGCCGTCCACCAGCGGGGCGCCGCTGGCCGGCGCGGGCGGCCCCGGCCGGTCGTGCTCGTCGAAGATCGGTCCCACGATCTCCTCCAGCAGGTCCTCCATCGTGACCAGGCCCGCGGTGCCGCCGTACTCGTCGAGCACCAGGGCGAGGTGCACCTTGAGCCGCTTCATGTCGGCCAGGACGTCCTCCACCTCGCGGGTGCCCGGGACGAAGAGCGGCTGGCGCATGATGGTGCGGATCCGGGCCCCCGGCCGCTGGCGGATCGCGGCCAGGACGTCCTTGGCGTGCACCACGCCCACGATGTCGTCGAGGGACTCCGCGAAGACCGGGTAGCGGGACCGGCCCGCCGTGGCGATGGTGTCGGCCGCGGTCTCCACCGAGTCGTCGGCCCCGACCGACACCATCTGGGTCCGCGGGGTCATGACCTCCTCGGCGTTCTTTTCGCTGAACTCGAAGACGCCCTCCAGCAGGCGGGCCTCCTCCACCGCCAGCCGGCCGCCCTCGCCGCTCTGTTCGACCAGCAGCCGGATCTCCTCCGGGCTGTGCAGCCGCTCGCCGTGGGCGGGCGACCGGACCCCCATGGCCCGGAGCATCCAGTTGGCGGCGCCGTTGAGGACGGCGATGGGGGCCGCCATGACCCAGGTGAACCCGATGAGGGGAATCACCGTGATCTCGCTCACCCGTTCGGGATGCAGCAGCGCCAGGGCCTTGGGCATCAGTTCGCCCAGCACGATATGGAGCACGGTGATGATGGCGAAGGCCACCGCCACCGCCACCGTGTGGGACGCGACCACGTCGAGCGGGCCGGGCAGGAACGCGAACGCCGACTCCAGCATGCCGGCCAGAGCCGGTTCGCCGATCCATCCCAGCCCCAGCGAGGCCACGGTGATTCCCAGCTGGGTGGCGGAGATGTAGCGGTCGATCGAGTCGATGGCGCGCAGGACGATGGCGGCCCGGCGGCTGCCGTCCCGGGCCGCGGTCTCCAGCCGGGTGCGCCGGGCCCCCACCAGGGCGAACTCCGCCGCGACGAAGAAGGCGTTGGCGAGGACCAGCGCCAGGACGGCGGCGAGGCGCAGCAGGACGGCGCCGGGTTCGTGGGGCTCCATAGTCGGTGTCCTGAATCCTAGTCCCTTGGCCGGTCCCGTGCGAACCGGCGGGCCGTGCCGGGGGCGCGTCGGCGCGGCCGGAGGCGGCGGGAAACAGCTTGACCCCCCGGGACCCGCGTTCTATATATGGCCCGCCGACACGGTCCCCCGAAGGACGGGAGCCGCCGCGCCGGCAGCGACCGCGGCAGGGACGGACCCGTGCAGATCCGCAACATCGCCATCATCGCGCACGTCGATCATGGCAAGACCACGCTGGTGGACCAGATGCTGCGGCAGGCCGGTGCCTTCCGGGCCCACCAGCAGGTGGCCGAGCGGGTCATGGACTCCAACCCCCTCGAGCGCGAGCGGGGGATCACCATCCTCGCCAAGAACACGTCGGTCCGCTGGGCCGACGTCAAGATCAACATCGTGGACACCCCGGGCCACGCCGACTTCGGCGGCGAGGTGGAGCGCATCCTCCGCATGGTGGACGGCGTGCTCCTGCTGGTGGACGCCGCCGAGGGGCCGATGCCCCAGACCCGCTTCGTGACCCGGAAGGCGCTGGCCCTCGGCCTGCAGCCCCTCATCGCCATCAACAAGATCGACCGGGCCGATGCCGAGCCGTTCCGGGTGCACGACGAGGTGCTGGGGCTCCTGATCGACCTCGAGGCGTCCCACGCCCAGCTCGACGCGCCGGTGTTCTACACCTCGAGCCGCCAGGGCACCGCCACCCCCGACCTCGACCGGCCGGGCACCGACCTGACCCCGCTGTTCGAGGCCATCGTGGCCCGCGTGCCCGCCCCCACCGGCGACCCCGAGGGGCCGTTCCAGATGCTGATCTCCACCCTCGACCACTCGAGCTACACCGGACGCCTGGGGATCGGCCGCATCGAGCGCGGCCGGGTCCGGGTGGGCGACCCGGTGGCCCTGCTGCCCCTGGGCACGCCGGGCCGGGTCCCGGAGGCGGAGGCGGTGGAGCGGAGCCGGATCAGCGCGCTGCAGACCTTCGACGGCCTGGCCCGGATCGAGGTGGACGCGGCGGCGGCGGGGGACATCGTGGTGGTGTCGGGCTTCGAGGGGATCGAGATCGGCAAGACCCTCACCGACCCCGACCACCCCGACCGGCTGGAAGGGATCGCGGTGGAGGAGCCCACCATCTCGGTCGATTTCATGGTCAACACCTCGCCCTTCGCCGGGCGGGAGGGCAAGTTCGTCACCTCGCGCCAGGTGCGGGAGCGGCTCTACCGCGAGCTGGAGCGGAACGTGGCGATGCGCGTCGAGGAGACCGACGCGCCCGACACGCTGAACGTGTCCGGCCGCGGCGAGCTGCACCTGGCCATCCTGATGGAGACCATGCGGCGGGAGGGCTACGAGTTCCAGGTGTCGCGGCCCCGGGTCATCACCCGGGAGGGGCCGTCGGGCGAGCGGCTCGAGCCGTACGAGGAAGTGATCGTGGACGTGCCCGAGGAGTACCTGGGCGTGATCATGGAGCGGCTGGGGCCCCGCCGGGCCGAACTGACCGAGATGCGGAACCCGGGGCAGGGGACGGTGCGGATCACCTTCAAGGTGCCGGCCCGGGGCCTGTTCGGCTATCGCTCCGAGTTCCTGACCGATACCCGGGGCACCGGCACGCTGCACCACCGGTTCCTCGAGTACGGCGCCTGGGCCGGCCCGCTGGCGGGCCGCAAGCGGGGGGTCATGGTGGCCGACCGCGAGGGCGCCGTGGTCGCGTTCGCGCTGGGCAACCTGCAGGAGCGGGCCCAGATGTTCGTGGCCCCCGGCGACCAGGTCTACGAGGGGATGGTGGTGGGAGAGTGCGCCCGTCCCGGCGACCTCGACGTCAACGTCTCCAAGGAAAAGAAGCTGACCAACATGCGGACCACCGCCAGCGACGAGAACGTCGTGCTGGAGCCGCCCCGGGAGATCACCCTGGAGTACGCCCTGGAGTACATCGAAGAGGACGAACTGATCGAGGTCACCCCGAAGAGCATCCGGCTCCGGAAGCGGATGCTGGAGGCGACCGAGCGCCGGAAAGCGGCGCGGGCCGCGGCCCGGATGGCCGATGCGTCATGACCGTTTCGACGGTACCTTCTGCCCACCCCTTGTCTGGAGGACCCATGTCGGCCTGGTTGGCCTCGCTGGAGGCGATCGAGTTGCGTCGGCGCAGTGACGACGACGAGGAGTTCGATGAGGATGGCTTCAGCTTTGACGACGAGGACGAGGAAGACTACGACGACGACGAGGACCTCGACGAGGACGACGAGGACCTCGACGGGGACGAGGACGAGGGCGATTTCGACCTCGTCGACGAGGACGAGGAATATTGAGGTCCCGCGGGGCGGCGCAGGCAGGTTGCGCCCCGGCCGGGCCGCCGCTAGGCTTCGCCTCCCCGCCGGTGTCCGGGCCTGTAGCTCAGGTGGTTAGAGCGCACGCCTGATAAGCGTGAGGTCGGTAGTTCAACTCTACCCAGGCCCACTCACCCGAGCATCGAACGCCCCGCCAGGCCATGCGCCCGGCGGGGCGTCTCACGTCCGATCCGCGGGCCGCGCCTCGTCACATCCGGGACAGCGCCTGGAGCAGCGCCTCCGGCCGTCCGTCGGTCAGGTACGCGAGCCGCCCGTCGGGCGTCAGGACGTAGGTGAGGGCCGGGTGCATCAGGTCCCCCGTCACCTCGTTCCGCACCCGCGGCACCTTCCACGCGTTCAGGGTCCGCTCCACCCGGTCCACTTCGCCGCCCAGCACGTGTGCCCCCTCCGGCAGCTGCCAGGCCGCCGCCATGGCGCCCAGCCGGCCCGGGGTGTCGCGCCAGGGGTCGAGGGTCACCACCAGCACCGCCGGGCGGACCCGGGGGGCCTCGGCCGCGGCCATCAGCGCCTGGCGGACCAGCAGCGGGCAGATCGTCTCGCAGTGCGCGAAGGCGAAGGTCACCAGCACCGGCCGGCCCCGGAACCGCTCCAGGGTCACCGCCTCGCCGTGCTGGTCCACCAGGTCGAGCGCCGGGGTCCGGCCGGACAGTTCCACCAGGGGCGCCGCGCGTCCGGTGCCGCCCTGCGGGTCGAATCGCATGCCGCGGGCGTCGGCCACCCGGAGGGTGGCGAGCAGGAGGCCGGCCGCCAGGCCCAGGCCGGCACCCCCCAGCAGCAGCCGGCCGGTCCACCGCCGACGGAGGGCGGCCAGCCCGTCACGCACCTCCTGCCCCCACGCGGCGAAGAGGAACAGCAGCATGCCGGCGGGCTCGCCCACCAGCAGCACCCAGCCGCCGGCGTGCGGCAGACCGTCGCGGGTGCTGCCGAAACAGACCTCCCGGGTGCGGAGCAGCCAGCCCGGCGTCTCGGCAGGCAGCGGCCAGAGGGCGAGGGCCCACCATCCCGCGCTGATGAGCAGGATGGCGGCCAGCCCGGCCAGGGCCCAGCGGGCCCGGCCGGGCAGCGGCGCGACGGCGGTCATCCGATCTTCCACACGAAGGAGAGCACCTTCCAGTTGACGAAGTAGTACAGCGCGAAGGCGAGCAGGAAGATGCCCACCAGCACCAGGGTGCCGGGGGCCGGCCCCAGCCGCCACCCGCGGGTCGGGTCGTGCAGCTCGGCGTTGCGCCGGTCCACGTCGGCCGGGTGCACCGGCGGATGGGTGAGGCCGGCGGGGATCCCGCGGACCGCCACCCCCGGCGTCAGGTCACCCACCGGTTCGCCGAAGAAGACCGACACCACGGCGATCGCGATGAAGATGAAGGCGCCCAGGGCGGCGAGGAGACCGCCCAGCGCCATGAGGCCGAGCAGCAGGTCCACCGCGGGGCTGAACTCGACGGCGAACGGGGCGTCGCGGAAGCTGATGTCCCAGTGGCGGCGCGGCACCCCGAACGTGCCCGCGAAGGTCATGGTCACGGTGAAGATCAGCATCCCCGCGGCGAACAGGTACGGCTGGATCCTGGCCAGTCCCCAGAACGCCACCTTGCGCCGGAAGACCAGGGGGAGGAGGTAGTAGGTCGCGCCGAAGAAGGCGAGGGCGGTCCCCGCCACCACCGTGGCATGGAAGTGCCCGGGCACCCGGAGCGTGTTGTGGACCACGATGTTGATCTGCTCGGTCCCGATCGTGACCCCGGTGATGCCCCCCACGAACCCGAAGAGGATCACGGAAAAGACCAGGGCGGAGAAGCCCGGGTCGCCCCACGGCGCCTTGCGGAGCCACTCGAAGAGGCCGTTGGTGAAGCCCCGGAGCCGCTGGCCCAGTTCCATCCCGGCCGGGACCGTGAACCCGTGGATCATGCTGGCCAGCACGGCCATGTACATGAAGTAGCTGGTGTTGACCACCTTCCATGCCGGCCCCATGCCGGGGTCGACCAGGAGGTGGTGGGCGGAGGCCATCGAGATGAACAGGATGTAGAGCACGAACGCGAGCCGGCTGATCTTCTCGTTCAGCACCACCGCGCCCACCGTGAGGGCGCCGAGCATGTACCAGATGGCCACCATGGCGGCCACGTTGATCTGCTGGCTGGAGTGGCCCAGGCCCCACCAGATGAGCCGGTAGATCTGGGCGTCCACCTCCATCAGCCCGAGGGACCAGAGGAAGGTGGGGATGTAGATCGCGGCGCCGTGCAGCAGGGTGATGACCGCGATGATGGCCGCGGTGACCGCGCCGAAGGTGACGAGCGGGAGGGAGCCCTCGTAGGTCTTCTCGCGCCGGGCGACCACCAGGTTGGCGAAGAAGAGGCCGGTCACGATCAGCGCCCCGACCGCGAACAGGATGACGCCGAGGTAGAACAGCGGGTCCGCCCGGAGGGGGACGTAGGAGGTGAAGAGGACGTCGGCCTTGCCGGCCCACATCATCCACTCCACCATCCCCGCCCCGGCCACCATCAGCCCGAACGCGGCCCAGGCCACGCGGGGCGTCACCTGCCGGGCGTTGAGCAGGGCGGTGCTGGCGAAGATGAGCACCGCCATCTCGAAGAAGATGATGAAGAAGATGAGCATGCTCATCCCGTGCACGCCCAGCAGCCGGTAGTACCAGGGCGCGCTGAGCAGGTGCACCGCCTGCCAGCGGGTGAGCACGAGGAGCACGGCGGCCACCGCCCCGATCAGCAGGGCCACCACCGACACCACGGCGTTGGCCCTGATGAGCAGCTCGGCGGAGGCGTGGATCTTCCGCCCGGTCACCGGGCAGGTCCGGAAGCTGGCGACGGCGGTCATGGCGTTCCTCCGGCCCGGGCGACCTCGCGGCCCTCACGGTCGAGCACGATCACCCGACCCACCATCGTGTGGTGGCCGATGCCGCAGAATTCGTTGCAGATGATCCGGAAGTCCCCGGCCGCGGTGGGACGGACCCGCAGCCCGTAGTCGTAGCCGGGCACCACCTGGAAGTTGACGTTGAGGGGGTACAGGCTGAAGCCGTGGTTCACGTCGAGCGAGGAAAGGTGCAGCGTGTACTCCACCCCTTCCTGCAGCTGGAGAATCGGGGTCCACTGGAACGACATCGCGGTGAGGTAGATGTCGGCCCCCGGGGGCGGGGCGACGATCGGGATCCCCGCGTCCTCCCCGATCCGGTACTGGGCGATGAACTCCTGGGTCCGCTTGAAGAACGCGGCCGGCTCCACCCGGGACCGGATCCCGGTGGGGTTCTGGCCCCCCTTGAAGTGCCAGAAGGGCATCATCGCGAACAGCACCATGCACCAGATGAACGCGATCACGACCCAGACCTTCTCGGCCTTGTGCGCGGGCTTCCACCAGACCCCGCGCGGGCTGTCCAGCCCGGTGTGGGTATCGGCCGCCATGGCGGGCTCCTAGGGCAGGGTGGCCTGGGGCAGGCTCAGGACCTCGTACAGCCCCCAGGCGGTGTAGATGACGAGCATGACCGCGAGCCCCGCGGCCAGGAGGAGGAACACGTTGTCGAACAGGCGCTGGAACAGGGGGACCGGGTCCGGTGTCCCGGCCAGGGACTCTGGGGTTTCCGGCATGGAGGACCTCCGGCCACGAGGGGCGGGCGGCTGGAATGGCGGACGGACCGCCGGGTAATGTTGACTTGATCATGATAATATGACAAATTCCCGCTTCCAGCAAGTGCCCACCCCGACCCCCCGGCCGGTTCCGGCCCTGTCCCCCGCCTCATGCGCCTGATCCGCCGGCTCCAGGAGCCGATCCGGCTGGCGCTCGCGCGCCTGGATGCGGCGCTCAACCGGCTCTACGGGTGGCGGTTCAACCC
>JBFILX010000103.1:0-7707 GCA_041612035.1 Gemmatimonadales bacterium
GAAATCCGCGTCGGGGGCCGACCGCACCGGCGCCCCGCCCACCGACACGTAGACCGGGCTGGTGGTGGCGTAGGGGTACAGGTCGAGGATCGGCTCCCGGGGCCGGTCGCCGGCGGCGCGCACCAGCAGCCAGCCGCTGCGGTCCATCGTCACCCGGATCACCGTGTCGCGTGTGGTGCGCTCGCCGGCCGGCGGGATGGAGGCCAGGGTCCGGCCGTTGCCGATGAGTTCCAGCCGGTCCACCGGGGTGTTCGACCGGAGCGAAACGTGCACCTCCAGCCGGTGGCGCCCGGCCGGGAGCGCCAGCTCGTCGCCGGGCTCGTGCCAGGCGGCCTCGCCGGGGCGCCGGACCCGTAGCATCACCAGCGGCCCGTTGGTGACCATGGTCCGGCCCGCGCGCAGGGCGTCGAGGAACCGGCGATGCTCGAGCCGCTCCCCCGCCCGGGCATAGACCCGCACCAGCCCGGGCGGTCCCCGCAGCGACGCGAAGTTGGGGAAGGCGTCCGTGCCGGCGCCCGCCGCGATCCGGAACCCGGTGTTGAGCAACCGGTACCACACCGCGGCCGTGGCATGGTGGTCGCTGTACCCCATCACCTCCAGGTAGTCGAGGGTGCCCAGCGCGGCGTCCACCGGCAGGGCGTGCCGGAGCGCGGCCGTCCGGTCGAACGGGTCGGGCCCGGTGTCGAACGGATGGACGTACCCCGTGACCGCCCCCTGCCCGCGGCCCTCCCGGAACATCCCGGTGTTGGTGGGCACCAGGCTCGCGGCCGCGGTGTTGACGTACCCGGCGTAGTTGGGCAGCAGGAAGTACCGCTCCAGGCCCAGCAGCGCCGTGTGGCCCCAGAAGCTGGTGTGGAACTCCTCGCCGTGGGCCAGGAGGACCTCGTCGGTCGAGGCGGGGTCGATCCCCGGACGGAAGGCCTCGATGTCGGGGATCCGCTGCTCCTTGTTCACGACCAGGTTCTCCACCAGGTGCAGTCCCTCCGCCCCCGCCTGGAACACGAGGCGCGCGGGGGTGTTCCGGTAGGCGCCTCCGTAGTTCATGTGCACGTGCAGGTCAGCGCCCCACCACCCCAGCGACGGCAGGTCCATGATGCGGTCGAGCACCAGGTCGGCGGCGGCGCTTCCCCGCGCCGGGACTTCCACCACCACCCGGGCGGCCGACCACTCGGGCCCCTTCCATGCCTCGACGGTGTAGCGCCCCGGTGGCAGCGTGAGCCGGGCCTCGCCGTCCGCGTGGAAGTAGCCGACCTCGAACCCGCGTTCGCCCCGGACGAACGCCTCGTCGGCGTGACGCCAGGCGTCGTCGGGGGCCCAGCTCCGGTCGGCGGTGTCGCGCACGGTCACCCGGCTGCTGACGGGATCGCCCCCGCCCCCGCCGGTCCGCACCCGGACCGTCAGTCGCCCCACCGGTCCGGCATACTCGCGATGGCGCGGATCCACCCGGGTGATCCGGCCCCCGGGGATCTCCACCACCTGGAGCGCAACGTTGCCGTCCTGGTTGCTGACGTAGGCGATGCGGGTGCCGTCGGGCGACCAGCGGGGGGCGGTGGCGTCGAAGTCGCCGTAGGTGAGCTGGAAGGGGTCGCCGCCGTCGGCGGTCATGAGCCAGAGCTGGTGCCACTGGCGGCCGTGGTAGCCGGCGTACACCACCCGCCGCCCGTCCGGCGCCCAGTCGGGACGCGCCTTCCAGGTGGTCTCCTCGTACCACAGTTCGCGCATCGGCGCGCCGGCGCGCGCGGCCATCCGCCAGAACCCTCCCGTCCCCCAGATGCGCCCGCGGTTGGAGACCAGGATCAGCTCGCGGCCGTCGGGGCCCCAGGTGGGCGACAGGTAGTGGTCCCAGGGGCTGTAGTAGTAGCGGGGGAGCCCGCTGTCGCGGTCCTCGGTGATCCGCTCGGCGGGTCCCAGCGTGCCGGTGGCGTGGTCGAACGGCGCCACGAAGACGTGCCACCGACCGGCGTGGCCGGTCGAGACCCAGGCCAGCCGGGTGCCGTCCGGCGAGAACCGCGGGTCCACGTGCACCTGGCCGTCGGCGACCAGCGGCCGCGTGGTTCCGGTCGTGAGGTCGAGCAGGCGCAGCTGGACCGCGTCCTCCCGGTAGCTCGCGTACACGATCCACCGCCCCCGGCGGGACCAGTCGGGCTGATGGTCATACCCCTCGGCCCGGGTGAGCTGCCGGGCCACGGTGTCGCCCGGTCGCTGCCGCCAGAGGGTGCCCTGCATGGCGTAGACCAGTTCGCGCCCGTCCGGCGACCAGCTGGCCGATGACGGCCCGGACGTCACCTGGGGGACGTACATCTCGCGCCAGTAGTACGGGTGGGGCACCTGGACCTGGCGCAGCACCGGTTCGCGCTGCTGCGCGGCAAGCGGCCACGTGGTGCCGGCGGTCAGGGCGACGGCGGCAAGCAGCCACCGGGAGGCGATGCTCATGGCGACACCAGGCGACGGAACCCGGGATGCTGGCGCAGCGGGTCGAGGGTCGGGTCGATCCGCAGCCAGTCCCTGGAGAGGAAGTATGGCTGGCCCAGCAGGGTCTCCAGGTGCCGCACGGCCTGGTCGTGCGCGCCGACCAGGACCGCCGTGCGGGCCAGGAGGTGGAGATAGTACGGCCCGATGAACCCGAACCGGTCTGACGGGAGCATCGCGGTGGCCCGCTCGCCGGTGGCCAGCGCACTGTCGCGCCGGCCCAGGTAGCCCAGGGCGAGCCCCAGGAAGGCCAGGTTCTGCGCGTCGGTCGGGTTGGCCAGGGTGCGCCGCTCGAACTCCTGGCGGGCGGTGTCGGCGAAGGCCGCCTGGCGGAGCCGGTCACCCCGCAGGGCATAGGTCTCCGCCAGGATGATCGCCCACCAGGCCCGGTCCTCGCCGAACGCGCTGGGCGACAGGCGAAGGAGCAGGTCGCGATCGTCGTCGTCCAGGGCCCAGAACAGGTCCCAGTAGTTGGCCATGTAGGCCGCCCGGGCGGTGGGCTCCACCTCGGGCGGGACGTCCCGAAGGACCCGCCGCGCGCCGGCCAGGTCGCCGCGGGCCAGGTACACCATGGCCCGGATCTGGTGCAGCCCCATCGCCAGGGGCGCGAGCCGGATGGCGCGTTCGCTGGCCTCGAGCGCCTCGGGATACCGGCGCAGCCAGAGATGGCACTGGGCCAGGCGGCGGGCCGCGCCGATCGAGCGCGGGTCCAGCCGGGTGGCGGCCGTCAGGTGACGCAGGGCGGTGTCCCAGCGCCCGAGGGTCATCTCCGCCGCGCCCAGCCAGGCCAGGATGTCGGGATCGTTGGGCGCGACGCCGAGGCCCGCGGTGAGCACCTCCACCGCCGCCTCGGGCTCGTTGGCGATGAAGGTCCGGTGGTAGCCCAGGGCCACGTAGGGCTCGGGCCGGTCCGGGGCCAGCGCGGCGGCCCGTTCCGCTGCCGCCAGGCTGGCCCGCGCCAGCGCGGTGTCGGAGATGGCGTTGACGTAGAGCAGGGCCCGGGCCCGGCCCAACCGGGCCCAGGCGAGGGCGAAGGTGGAGTCGAGTGCCACCGCCTGCTCGTAGTACTGGATGGCCTGCCGCAGGTCGGTGGCGGTGCCGGTCACCAGCGCCCGGACGTCCTCGGCCCGGCGGTAGGCCTCGTACGCCGCGAGGTTCAGGGTGGGCGGGCGCTCGAGCAGCTGCTGGTCGGATGCGGTGAGCACCACGTTCAGCCGGCGGGCGACCTCGCCGGCAATCTGGCCCTGGACCCGGAAGACGTCGGTCACCTCCGCCTGGAACGGCTCCCGCCAGACGGTGACCGGCGGGCCGTCCCGGCTCACCCGGACCAGTTCCGGGCTCACCCGCACCACCGTCCGGCCGCCGTCCCGGGCGGCCGGCCACTGCACGGCGCCGAGCAGGACGTACTCGACGCCGAGGTCGCGGGCCACGGCGCGAAGGTCGGGTGGCGAGGCGCGGTACTGGCTGGTGCTCGCGCCCGCGATCACCTGCAGTCCGGCCAGGGAGGCCAGCTTTCCGCGCACGTCGTCGGTGACCCCGTCGGCGAAGAAAACGTCGGCCGGCTCGCCCAGGTTCCGGAACGGCAGGACGGCGATGAGCGGCGGCTCCTCCGGGCCCGACGCGCGATCGCGGAGGCCCCAGGTGACCAGGCCCAGGAGGACGAGGCCGATCGCCGCCAGCCCCCACCGCCGGCGCCGTCCGGCGGGGCGGGACGCCGTCGGGGGCTCGGGCGCGGGTCCGGCGCGGACCCCGTCGAGGGCCGCCATGAACGCCTCGGCGTCGGGAAACCGCTGGTCGGGCTGCTTGGCGACCACCCGTTCGATCACCGCCTGGAGCGCGGCGGGGACTTCGGGCCGGCGGGTGCGGATGGGCGGCGGGGTGTCGCGCAGCGCGCGGGCCATCACCGCCTGGGGCGTGGACCCGGTGAACGGCGGATCGCCGGAGAGCATCTCGTACAGGACGCAGCCGAGGGCGTACAGGTCGGCCCGGCCGTCGAGCTCCGCCTCGCCTTCGACCTGTTCGGGGCTCATGTAGACCAGGGTGCCCACGATCGTTCCGGTGGCGGTCATCCGCTCCGGCGGTCCGGGAGCGGGACCGGCGCCCGGCGGCCGCGGCGGGGTGATGCGGGCCGCGCCGGCGCGCTCGATGGCGCGGGCGACGCCGAAGTCGCCGAGCAGGGCGTGTCCCGAGGACAGCATGATGTTCTCGGGCTTGACGTCGCGGTGGATCACCCCGTGCCGGTGGGCGTAGCCCAGGGCGTCGGCGACCTCCCGCGCGATGCGGAGGGCCTCGTCGACGGGGAGCGGGCCCTCCCGGGCGATCCGGTCGCGCAGCGACTCGCCGTCCACGAACGGCATGCTGAACCAGAAGAGCCCGTCCCGCTCCCCCGAGTCGTACACCGCGAGGATGTTCGGGTGCTGCAGCCGGCCCGCCAGCCGGATCTCCTGGCGGAACCGCTCGGCGTTGACCGAGAGCGCCAGCTCGGGGTGCAGGACCTTGAGGGCCACCAGGCGGTCGTGCCGCCGGTCCACCGCGCGGTACACCGTGGCCATCCCGCCCCGCCCGACTTCGCGCTCGACGGTATAGTGCGGGGCCAGGCGGGCCTCGAGGGCCGCGCGAGGGTCGGACATGCTACGCCCGCAGTTCGGTGAGCAGGTCGTCCAGCATCTGCAGGCAGAGGTCCACGTCGGCGGCGGTGACCACCAGGGGCGGGGCGAGCCGCAGGCTGCTGGGGCCGCAGCCCAGCAGCAGCAGCCCCCGCTCGAAGGCGAGGCGCACCAGCCGGTCCACCAGGTCGCCGTGGGGCTCCCGGGTGGCCCGGTCGCGCACGAACTCGAGCCCCACCATGAGGCCCAGGCCCCGCACGTCCCCGATCGCCGGGTGCCGGTCGGCCAGGGTCCGGACCCCGGCGAGCAGCCGTTCGCCCATGACCGCGGCGTTGGCCATGAGGCCGTCCTCCACCAGGTCGAGCGTGGCAAGCGCGGCGGCGCAGCAGACCGGGTTGCCCCCGAAGGTCGAGCCGTGGGCGCCCGTCTTCCAGGTGGTGACCCGCTCGGTGGCGATGATGGCCCCGATCGGCATCCCGCTGCCCAGGCCCTTGGCCGCCAGCAGGATGTCGGGCTCCACCCCCTCGTGCTCGCAGGCGAACATCCGGCCCGTGCGGCCGATGCCGCTCTGCACCTCGTCGGCCACCAGCAGGATCCCGTGCCGGTCGCACAGCGCGCGCAGCGCCCGGAGCCAGCCCGGGGGCGGCACCAGGTAGCCGCCCTCGCCCAGCACCGGCTCGACGAAGATGGCCGCCACGTCGGTGGGCGCCAGCCGCCGCGCGAAGAGGTCGTGCTCGATCTGCGTGGCACAGTGGAGTTCGCAGGCCGGGAAGGTCTTGCCGAACTCGCACCGGTAGCACGAGGCGTAGGCGACGTGGTGCACGTCCGGGAGGAACGGACCGAAGCCCTCCCGCTGCCGGGCCTTGCTGGCGGTCAGGCTGAGCGCCCCCATGCTGCGGCCGTGGAAGGCCCCCTTGAACGCCACCAGGGCCCGCCGGCCGGTGGCGTGACGGGCCAGCTTGATGGCGCCCTCGACCGCCTCGGTGCCCGAATTGGAGAGGAAGACCCGTTTGGGGCTCGGGCCCGGCGCGACCCGGGCCAGCCGCTCGCAGAGCTGCGCCATCCCGTCGTAGTAGAAGTCGGACCCGCAGATATGGAGGAACCGGTCGGCCGCCTCCTTGACCGCGTTGACCACCACCGGGTGACCGTAGCCCGTGGAGCAGACGGCGATGCCGGCCATGAAATCGAGGAAGCGGTTGCCGTCCACGTCCTCGACCATCACCCCCTCTCCCCCCGCGACCACCAGGGGATAGGCCTTGATGTAGCAGCTCGAGGTCCAGGCCTGGTCCCGCGCGATGATCGCCTGGGCCCTGGGGCCGGGCGGCGGGACGTGGATGCGGGGATAGTCACGGGCGGGCATGCGGGCGCTCCTGCCGGGGCGGCGGTCTGGTCGAATCTGCCTCGGCTTCGGAACCGGGCACAAGCACGGCCGCCGGTTGGTCACCCGGGGAGGGGGCCGTACATTGGAGGCTCCTCCACCCCTCCGTTCCCCGATGACCCATCCGTCCGGCGCCACGCTGGTCCGCAGCATCGGTCGCTGGAGCCTGGCGGCTCTCGTGCTCAACGGGATCCTGGGCAGCGGGATCTTCGCCCTGCCCGGCACCGTGGCCGACCGCCTCGGGGCCATGTCGCTCGTGGCCTGGATCGGGGCGGCCCTGATCATCGGGGTGATCATGGCCTGCTTCGCGGAGGTCGCCTCCCGGTTCCTGGACGCGGGCGGTCCCTACCTCTACGCCCAGGCCGCGTTCGGGCGCCTCATCGGGCTGCAGATGGGGTGGATGGCCTACCTGGTCCGGCTCACCGCCGCGGCCACCAACGTGAACGTCTTCACGGCCTACTTCGCCGAGTTCTGGGGGCCCGCTGCGGGCCGGGCCGGCGGCGCGGCGGTCGCGACGGTCCTGCTGGGGGTGCTGGCGGTGGTGAACTACCGCGGGGTGTCGGGCGGGACCCGGCTGAGCAACGCCTTCGCGGTGGCCAAGATCCTCCCCCTGCTGGTCTTCATCGGGTTCGGGGTCTGGTGGGGGCTCTCGCACGGGAGCTTCGCCACTCCGGCCCCGGCCGAGGCGGGCACCCCGACCGGGTGGCTGCAGGTGATCCTGCTCCTCATCTTCGCCTACGGCGGGTTCGAGGCCGCCCTGATCCCCCTGGGCGAGGCCCGCGACCCTCGCCGCGACGCCCCCTTCGCCCTGTTCGTGGGGCTGGCCGTGGTCACCGTGCTCTATCTCCTGGTGCAGGTGACGGTGCTGGTGACGCTGGCGGACCCGGCGGCCTCTGCACGGCCCCTCGCGGAGGCGGCCCGGGTGCTGTTCGGCCGGGCCGGGGCGGCGTTCATGGCGCTGGCGGCGCTGATCTCGGTGTACGGGTATCTGGCCGGCGCGATGCTCAACGTGCCGCGGCTGACCTACGCCATGGCGGAGCGGGGTGACCTGCCCCGGATCTTCGGGGCGATCCACCAGACCTTCCGCACGCCCACGGTCTCCATCCTGGTCTACGCGTTCCTGGTCTGGTTCCTGGCGGTGCAGGGGAGCCTGATCCAGAACCTGAGCCTGTCGGCGGTGTCGCGGCTCTCCACCTACGGGCTCGCCTGCGCGGCGGTGCCGATGCTCCGCCGGCTCGACCGGCTGGGTCGGGC
>JBFILX010000104.1:0-7670 GCA_041612035.1 Gemmatimonadales bacterium
GGCCTCCTGACCGCCGGCACCCCGGGCGAGATCTACAACGTGGCGAGCGGCACCGGGGTGGCGCTCGAGGACCTGTTCGACCGGATGACCGCGCTGCTGGGCGTCCGGCTCCTCCCGGAGCGGGACCAGGCGCTCGCGCGGGCGGTCGAGATCCCCCATCTTGTCGGCGACCCCGGCCGGCTCCGCGCGGCGACGGGCTGGCGCCCGCGCCGCTCCCTGGACGAGACCCTCCGCGACGTGCTCGATGCCCAAACGGACTGACCTGCATTCGATCATGCTCATCGGCTCCGGCCCGATCGTCATCGGGCAGGGGGCCGAGTTCGACTACTCGGGCACCCAGGCGGTGCGGGCGCTGAAGGAGGAGGGGTACCGGGTCATCCTGGTGAACTCCAACCCGGCCACCATCATGACCGACCCCGAGCTGGCCGACCGGACCTACATCGAGCCGGTCACGCCGGAGTGGGTCGAGAAGATCATCGCCCGGGAGCGGCCCGACGCCCTGCTCCCCACCATGGGGGGCCAGACCGCCCTGAACGTGGCGATGGCGCTGGTGCGGTCGGGGGTGCTCGAGCGCTACGGGGTGGAGCTGATCGGCGCCAACGAGCGGGCCATCCGGGTGGCGGAGGACCGCGAGGAGTTCGGCCGGGCCATGGAGCGGATCGGCCTCGCCACGCCCCAGGGCCGCACCGTCCACTCGGTGGAGGAGGGGCTGGAGGCGGTCGAGGTCTCGGGCTACCCGGCGATCCTCCGGCCCTCGTACACCCTGGGCGGCACCGGGGGGGGCATCGCCTACAACCGGGAGGAGTACGAGCAGATGCTGCGGCGGGGGCTGGAGGCCTCGCCGGTGGGCTCGGTGCTGGTGGAACGGAGCATCATCGGGTGGAAGGAGTTCGAGCTGGAGGTGATGCGGGACGGCGCCGACAACGTCGTCATCGTCTGCTCCATCGAGAACCTCGACCCGATGGGGGTGCACACCGGCGACTCGATCACCGTGGCCCCGGCCATGACCCTGACCGACCGGGAATACCAGGCCATGCGGGACGCGGCCTGCCGGATCATCCGCGAGGTGGGGGTGGAGGCGGGGGGGTGCAACATCCAGTTCGCGGTGGATCCCCGGACCGGCGAGCAGCTGGTGATCGAGATGAACCCCCGGGTCTCCCGCTCCTCGGCCCTCGCCTCGAAGGCGACCGGGTTCCCGATCGCCCGGATCGGCACCAAGGTGGCCGTGGGCTACCGGCTGGACGAACTGCCCAACGACATCACCCGGACCACCCCCGCCTCGTTCGAGCCGGTGCTCGACTACGTGGTGGTGAAGATCCCCCGCTTCGCCTTCGAGAAGTTCCCCACCGCCGACTTCCGGCTCACCACCCAGATGAAGTCGGTGGGCGAGGTGATGGCCATCGGCCGCACCTTCAAGGAGGCGTTCCAGAAGGGGTTCCGCGGGCTGGAGGTGGACCGGGCCGGGTGGGTGGTCGGGGCCACCCCGGCGGACGACCGGGTGCTGGACGACAGCCTCGAGGCGGTGCGCGGGGCGCTGGGCACCCCGACCCCCGAGCGCTGCTTCCAGATCAAGAGGGCCCTCCTGGCCGGGATCGCGGAGCAGGAGATCGCCGAGCGGACCCTGATCGACCCCTGGTTCGTGGGCCAGATGGCCGAGCTGGTCGAGGCGGAGCGCGAGTTCGCGGCGGCCTGGCCCCGCGCGGCCGACGACCCGGCCCGGGCGGGGCTGCTCCGGCGGATGAAGCGGATGGGCTTTTCCGACCGCCAGCTGGCCGACCTGGCCGGCACCACCGAATCCGCCATGCGGGAGCGCCGCTGGGCCCTCGGCGTGCGGCCCGCCTACAAGGTGGTGGACACCTGCGCCGGCGAGTTCCCCTCGGCCACCCCGTACCTGTACTCCAGCTACGACGAGGAGAGCGAGGCCCCGGTCAGCGACGTTCCCACGGTCATCATCCTGGGCAGCGGCCCCAACCGGATCGGGCAGGGGGTGGAGTTCGACTACTGCTGCGTCCGCGCCGTGCTGGCCTTCCGTGAGCTGGGCTACCGGACGGTGATGGTGAACTCCAACCCGGAGACCGTCTCCACCGATTTCGACACCGCCGACACCCTGTACTTCGAACCGCTCACCCTGGAGGACGTGCTGGAGGTGGTGCACGCCGAGCGGCCGATGGGCGTGGTGGTCCAGCTGGGCGGGCAGACCCCGCTCCGGCTGGCCCGGGGGCTGGAGGCGGCGGGGGTGCCGATCCTGGGCACCTCCCCCGAGGCGATCGACCTGGCCGAGGACCGGGGGCGGTTCGAGGCGATCACCCGGGAACTGGGGGTGACCCAGCCGGCCGCCGGCACCGCGATGTCGCTGGACGAGGCCGAGGGGGTGGCGGCCCGGGTGGGGTACCCGGTGCTGATCCGCCCGTCGTACGTGCTGGGCGGGCGGGCGATGCAGATCGTGTACGACGTGGAGCAGCTGCGCCAGTTCTTCGGCCAGGCGGAGCGGGTGGCCCCCGGCCACCCGGTGCTGATCGACCAGTTCCTGGAAGACGCCTTCGAGGCCGACGTGGACGCCATCGCCGACGGGACCCGGTGCGTGGTGGGCGGGGTGATGCAGCACATCGAGGACGCCGGGATCCACTCCGGCGACTCGGCCTGTGTGATGCCGCCCTACCTGATCACCGAACAGCAGGTGGAGGCGATGCGGGCGATGACCCGGGCCTTCGCCGAGCGGCTCGGGGTGGTGGGGCTCCTCAACGTCCAGTACGCGGTGAAGGACGGGGTGGTGTACGTGCTGGAGGTGAACCCCCGGGCCTCGCGCACGGTTCCCTTCGTCTCCAAGACCACCGGGGTGCCGCTGGCCAAGCTCGCGGCGGCGGTCATGGTGGGCCGCACCCTGGAGGAGCTGGGGCTGGAGGACGACGTGGTGCACCCCTACACCGCGGTGAAGGAGGCGGTCTTCCCGTTCAGCAAGCTGCCCGGGGTGGACCTGCTGCTGGGCCCCGAGATGCGGTCGACCGGCGAGGTGATGGGGATCGCCGACTCGTTCGGGATGGCCTTCGCCAAGGCCCAGGACAGCGCGGGCGGCGCTCTCCCCCTGAGCGGCACGGTGTTCGTGACCGTCAACGACCACGACAAGTCCACCGTGCTGCCCATCGCCCGCCGGTTCCACGAACTGGGCTTCCGGCTGCTCGCGACCGACGGGACCGCCCGGTTCCTGCGGGCCCGCGGCGTCCCGGCCGACCGCGTGCTCAAGGTGTACGAGGGCCGGCCCAACGCGGTGGACCTGATCGTGTCGGGGGCCGTGCAGCTGCTGATCAACACCCCGCTCGGCAAGCTCACCCAGCAGGACGACTACACCATGCGCCGGGCGGCGCTGCAGCACGGGGTGCCCTACACCACGACGATGTCGGCCGCCTCGGCCGCGTGCGACGCCATCATCGCGCTCAAGAGCCGGGTGGGCGACGTCTGTCCCCTGCAGGAGTGGCACGAGCTGGCGCGCGCCTTCGCCACCGACCCGTCGTGAACTCCGCCCGGGACTCCGGCTTCGTCGCCCGGCTGCGGGGGGCGGTGCGGGGCCGGGTGGCCGAGGCCGAGCCGCTGGCCCGGTTCACCACCTACCGGATCGGCGGGCCCGCGACGGTGTTCGGGCCGGCCGACCCGGAGGACCTGGCCGCCGGGCTCCGGACGGCCGCCGAGGCGGGGGTGCCCGTCTTCCCCCTGGGGCTGGGTTCCAACGTGCTGCTGCCGGACGAGGGGCTCGACGCCCTGGCGATCCGGCTCGGCAAGGGGCTGGACACGGTGGTCGAGGACGGGGCGCGCTGGCGGCTGGGCGCCGGGCTGCCGGCGCCCCTGGTGGCGCGGCGCACCGCCGCCGCGGGCTGGGCCGGGCTGCAGGTGATGGTGGGGGTGCCGGGCACGGTGGGAGGCGGCGTGTACATGAACGCCGGCTGCCACGGGGGCGAGTGGGCCGACGTGGTGCGCTCGGTCACCGTGCTGGACCGGCGCGGGGACGACACCGTGCTGACCGCGCGGGAGATCCCGTTCGCCTACCGGCGGAGCGGCCTGGGCGACCGGATCGTGGTGGAGACCGAGGTGGAGCTGGTCGCCGGAGACCCGGAGGCCCTGGTGCTCGAGATGAAGCGGCTGTTCGCCTGGCGGGAGCAGGGGACCCCGTTCAACCAGCCCTGCTGCGGCAGCGTCTTCACCAACCCCGAGTGGCCCGACGGGCCGCCCGGGGACACCCTCCGCACCGCGGGGCAGCTCATCGAGGCCTGCGGTCTCAAGGGGTTCCGGGTCGGGGCGGTGGAGGTGTCGCCCAGGCACGCGAACTACTTCGTCAACACCGGGGGCGGCACGGCGGCCGACGTCCAGCGACTCCTGGACGAGGTGCGGGTGCGGGTGCGCGCCCGGTTCGGGATCGGCCTGGTGCCCGAGGTGCGGGTCATCGGGCCCGCCGGTGACCTGCGCTGGGAGGCGACGCCATGAGCGACTACTTCGCGCACGAGTCGGCCTGGGTGGACGAGGGCGCGGTGGTGGGCCCCGGCACCCGGATCTGGCACTGCTGCCACGTGATGCCGGGGGCGGTCATCGGGGCCGACTGCGTCCTGGGCCAGAACGTGGTGGTGATGCCGGGCACCCGGATCGGCAACAACGTCAAGATCCAGAACAACGTCTCCATCTACGAAGGGGTGGTGCTGGAGGACGACGTGTTCTGCGGGCCGAGCTGCGTCTTCACCAACGTGAGCACGCCGCGCAGCCACGTCCCGCGCAAGCACGCCTACGAGCCGACCCTGGTGAAGCGGGGAGCCACCATCGGGGCCAACGCCACCGTGGTCTGCGGGCACACCCTGGGGGAATACGCCTTCGTGGGGGCGGGAGCGGTGGTGACCACGGACGTCCCGGCCCACGCGCTCATGGTCGGGGTGCCGGCCCGGCGGGTGGGCTGGGTCTGCCGCTGCGGGGCCCGCCTCCGGCTCGCGGGCGGGCAGGGCACCTGCCCGGAATGCGGGGCGGCGTACCGGGAGTCCGAGGACCGGCTGGTGCCCGTTGACCCCTCCGGCCCTGGCGGCTAAGTTTTTGCGGCCAAACAGGTTGTGGAACTCGCCCGCGCCCCCGGACCGAGGCCGGTCCCGGCGCGGGCGAGTCACGTTGCCCCGTCCCGAGCCCCCGGGAGACCGTCCGTGAAGGTGCCGTTGCTCGACCTCACCGCCCAGTACCGGGCCATCCGCGACACGGTGATGCCGGTGGTCGAACGGGTGATCGAGGGCCAGCAGTTCATCATGGGGCCCGAGGTAGCGGCCCTGGAGGAGGCGGTGGCGGCCCTCTGCCGCACCCGGCGCGCGGTGGGGTGCGCCTCGGGCACCGACGCCCTCCTCCTCCCGTACCGGGCGCTCGACCTCCGGCCCGGCGACGAGATCATCACCCCGGCCTTCACCTTCTTCGCCACCGCGGGGGCCGCGGTCAACGCCGGCGGCCGCCCGGTGTTCGTGGACATCGATCCGATCACCTTCAACCTGGATCCCGCCGCCGTCGAGGCGGCGATCACCCCCAGGACCCGGGCCATCGTGGCCGTGCACCTGTTCGGCCAGATGGCGGCGATGGAGCGGCTGCTGCCCCTGGCGGAGGCCCGGGGCATCCCGCTCATCGAGGACGCGGCCCAGGCCATCGGGGCCAGCCGTGAGGGGCACGGCGCCCGCCGCACGGCGGGGGAGCAGGGGTGGGTGGGGACCCTCTCCTTCTTCCCCAGCAAGAACCTGGGGGCGTGGGGCGACGGCGGGATGATGGTGACGCAGGACGAGGCGGTGGCCGACCGGCTGGCGCGGCTCCGGCTGCACGGCGGGGCGCGGCAGTACCACCACGACGAGGTGGGCACCAACAGCCGGCTCGACACCCTGCAGGCCGCGGTGCTGCTCGCCAAGCTCCCCTTCCTGGCGGACTGGTCGGCGGCCCGCCGCCGGAACGCGGCCCGCTACGCCGAGGGGCTGGCGGGGGTGGCAGGGGTGACGGTGCCGGCGACCGACCCGGCCAACGAGCACATCTTCCACCAGTACGTGATCCGCGCCGAGCGGCGCGACGCCCTGCAGGAGCACCTGCGCGCGCGGGAGGTCGGGACCGCGGTCTACTATCCGCTGGGCCTGCACCTGCAGCCCTGCTTCGCCGACCTCGGCTACCGGCCCGGCAGCCTGCCGCATACCGAGACCGCGACCCGCGAGGCCCTGGCCCTGCCCATCTACCCCGAACTCAGCGCGGCCCAGCAGGACTGGGTCATCACCAGCATCAGGGACTTCTATGCCTGACGCCACGTCCCGTTCGCACGCCGACGCCCTCATCGCCAAGGCCCGGGCCCGGGAGATCCGGTTCGGGGTCATCGGGCTCGGCTACGTGGGCCTGCCGCTCGCCATGGAGCTGGGGAAGGCCGGCTACCGGGTGCTGGGCTACGACGTGGCCCCCGAGGTGGTGCGCGGGCTGGGCGAGGGCCGTTCCCACATCCGGGACGTGCCCGACGCGGAGCTGCAGGAGGTGCTTCGGGCGGGGCGGTTCGAGGCGACCACCGACCCGGGCCGGCTGGCCGAAGCCGACGCGATCTCGATCTGCGTGCCGACGCCGCTCTCGAAGTTCAAGGACCCGGACGTGAGCTACATCGTGGCCGCCACCGAGGACGTGAAGCGGACCCTGCGGCCGGGCCAGGCCATCGTGCTGGAGAGCACCACCTACCCGGGCACCACCCGCGAGATCATGCAGCCGGCGCTGGAAGAGACCGGGCTCCAGGTGGGCCGGGACTTCTTCCTGGCGTTCAGCCCCGAGCGGGTGGACCCCGGCAACACCGTCTGGACCACCCGCAACACCCCGAAGGTGGTGGGCGGGATCACCCCCGACTGCACCCGGGTGGTGCAGGCGCTCTACCAGCCGGCGATCGACACGGTGGTGGCGGTCGGTTCGACCGAGACCGCCGAGCTGGTCAAGCTGCTGGAGAACACCTTCCGCAGCGTGAACATCGGGCTGGTGAACGAGATGGCCATCGTCTGCGACAAGCTGGGGGTGGACGTCTGGGAGGTGATCGAGGCCGCCGCCACGAAGCCGTTCGGGTTCATGAAGTTCCTCCCGGGCCCCGGGCTGGGCGGTCACTGCATCCCGATCGACCCGCACTACCTCGCCTGGAAGATGCGCGGGCTCAACTACAAGACCCGGTTCATCGACCTGGCGGGCGAGGTCAACACCGAGATGCCGCTGTTCTGGGTCCGCAAGGTCGGCGAGGTGCTGAACCGGGCCAGGCGGGCGGTGCACGGCGCCAGGGTGCTGGTGGTCGGGGTGGCCTACAAGCGGGACATCTCGGACCTGCGGGAGTCGCCCGCGCTCGACATCATCCGGCTGCTGGAGGCGCAGGGCGCCGAGGTGTCGTATCACGACCCGTACGTGGCGTCGTTCGTCGAGGACGGGCACGCGCGGGCCTCCGTCCCCCTGACGCCCGAAGCGGTCGCGGCGGCCGACTGCGTGGTGATCGTGACCGACCATGCGGTGATCGACTGGCCCATGGTGCGGGACCGGGCCCAGCGGGTGGTCGACACGCGGCACGTGCTGGCGGGACTGGCGTAGATGCGGGTAACCGTGCTGGGCGGGGGCTACGTGGGCCTGGTCACGGCCGCCTGCCTGGCCGAGACCGGCAACGACGTGGTCTGCGCCGA
>JBFILX010000105.1:0-7640 GCA_041612035.1 Gemmatimonadales bacterium
CTCGTTGGCGGTGAGGTTGATGACCGCGGGGTCCACCTCCACCTGGCCGAAGTCCGGGTTGAACGTGGTGTTGAGCATGAACGACCCGCCCAGCCCCATCCGGAACTCGCCCCCCGCGTTCCCCCCGGTGCTCCGGCCCGAGAAGAAGGGGTTCCCCTCGTCGGCCGGCGCCGACCGGCCCATGGCCACCACGTAGGGCCGGAACTCCATGGCGGCCCGACTGGAGGGAAGCACCAGCCCCTCGACCGCCCCGAACACGCTCACCCGGCCCGACCGGCGCCGCGATTCGAGCGCGAAATAGGTGCGCTCGTTGGCGTCGATCCGGCGCCGGGTGAAGTTGATCCGCCAGGTCTGGGGCAGCCGGGAGGGCTGGAACCGCAGCTGGGACAGCGGGATCCGGATCTCGGCCGTCCACCCCTCCTCGTCCACCGTCACGGCCGACTGCCAGACGGCGTCCCAGGCCGGGTCGTCCCGGGTGTCGTCGAACAGGTAGGCGTCCGACTGCACGCCCGCCGCGGACACCCGGAACCGGTAACCGGTGAGGCCGTCCCGGTTGGGGCTCAGCGAGACGTCGAAGAAGTCGAAGGGCCCCTGCTCGTCCCGGCGCGCCAGCTGCCGGCTGACCCGGGCGGCGTCCCGCTCGTACAGGCGGGCCCCGATGTAGATCGCGTCCTGGTCGAACAGCACCCGCACCACGGTCCGCTCTTCGGGCGCGGCCCCCTCGACCGGCTCGCCCTGGATGAACCCGGTGTGGGGGATGGCCTCCGACCAGGCCGGCTCGTCGAGCCGGCCGTCCACCGCGATGCGGCCGCTCCGGGCGGCCGCCACGATGGTGGGCAGGGTTGGCGCGGCGTGCGGGACCGTGCCCCCGGTTCCGGGGATGGAGTCCGCCGCCGCGGCGATCTGGGTGAGGGCGAGGAGGGTCGCGATCACGGGGTCTCAGGCCGTCGCTGCCGGGTCGGTCGTGGTATCACCGCCACATACGCGGGACGGGGGGGATCCGTTGGGCCCGAAACGCGAACGGGCCGCGCGGTGGCGGCCCGGGGGGTCCATGCAGCGGGAAGCCGGCATGGGCGGTACAAGATTCGAACTTGTGACCTCCACGATGTCAACGTGGCGCTCTAACCAACTGAGCTAACCGCCCCGGAGCGGGACAGGCGGACCGGCTCGTGGCCTGTCCGCCTGTCCCGAAGTAGCGGGGGTGGGATTTGAACCCACGACCTCCGGGTTATGAGCCCGGCGAGCTACCAGACTGCTCCACCCCGCGCCGTATGTGCCTTCGTCCGACCGCCGCCCCAGCCACCCCGTCGTCCCCATCCGCCAGCCGAGTCAGAGCGGGAAACGGGACTCGAACCCGCGACCCCAACCTTGGCAAGGTTGTGCTCTACCAACTGAGCTATTCCCGCGTGCGGCGGATGACCAACCTAGCGGCCCGCCGCGCGCGACGCAACGGCGTCCGGCCCGCCGTGCCGCCGAGTGGAGGCGAGGGGAATCGAACCCCTGACCTCGTGAATGCCATTCACGCGCTCTCCCAACTGAGCTACGCCCCCACGGTGTCCGCCCGCCGCAGGGCGGCCTGGCGCAGGAGGGCAAGCTAGTCCTCGTCCCCCGGGAGTGTCAAGCAAAATCCGTGACTGGTCGCAACTCCCCCGCCCTGTAAGATTTTGTACATGGCGACCACCCTCCCCCACGGCCGGCTGGCCGGCGACGCCGAGCGCGACATCCTCGACCAGTACCTGCGGGAGGTCGCCCGCGCGCCCCTCCTCAAACCGGCGGAGGAGGTCGAGGTCGCGCGGCGGGCGCAGGCCGGTGACGAGGACGCGATCGGGGAGCTGGTGACCCGGAACCTGCGGTTCGTCGTCTCGGTCGCCAAGAAGTACCAGAACCGGGGCCTCCCCCTGGTGGACCTGATCGGCGACGGCAACCTGGGCCTGATGATCGCCGCCCGGAAGTTCGACCCCGACCACGGGGTCAAGTTCATCTCCTACGCGGTGTGGTGGATCCGCCAGTCGATCATGGCCTCGATCGCCCGCCACGGCCGCCCCGTCCGGGTCCCCCTCAACCGCACCGCCGACCTCTCCCGGGTGGCGAAGGCCACCGAGGCCCTGCGCCAGGAGCTGGGCCGCGAGCCCGCCCCCGAGGAGATCGCGGCCGCGGTCGACCTGTCGATGGAGGTGGTGCAGGCGCTGTCGGCCCTCAACGCCCCGGAGGTGCGGCTGGACGCCCCGCTCGACCCCGGCGGGGCCCGCGCCCTGGTGGACCGCTTCAGCGCGGACGACGCCGCCGATCCCGAGGCGGCGATCTTCGAGACCTTCCTGGCCGACGAGATCGAGGCCGCCCTTCGCACCCTGCCGCCCCGGGACGCCCGGGTGCTCCGGCTCTACTTCGGGCTGGCCGGCCTCCGGGAGCACACCCTGGAGGAGATCGGGGGGATGCTGGGGATCACCCGGGAACGGGTCCGCCAGCTGCGCGACCGTGCGCTCCGGCGCCTGCGCGAGGGCGAGACGGGGCGCGCCCTCGCCTCCTTCGCCGCCTGACCATCGCCATGGCCGTCGGGCGCCTGCTCGGAACTGCCGTCCATGGCGCCTTCGACCGGGTCGGACATGCCACGGTCGAGACCGCCAGGGCGCTGGCCGACGTCCGCACCTGGGGGCCGCACCTCTTCCTCCACATGCGGCGGCTGGGCGCCGACTCGATCCCCATCGCCCTCTTCCTGGCCCTGTTCACCGGGATCGTCCTCGCTCTCCTCGCCAACTACATCTTCACCGGGGCGGTCCCCACCTACTTCGTGGGCACCCTGGTGGCCAAGGCGATCATGATGGAACTGGGGCCGGTGCTCACCGGCATGGCCCTGGCCGGGCGGGTGGGGGCCAACGTGGCCGCCGAGCTGGGCAGCATGCGGGTCACCGAGCAGGTGGACGCCCTGGAGACCCTGGGGTACAACCCCCGCGCCTACCTGGTGGTCCCCCGGGTCGTGGCCGCGACCCTCATGTTTCCCGTGGTGACCGCGCTGGCCATGGGGCTCGGCGTGCTCTCGGGCTGGCTCACCGCGGTGAACACCCTCGACGTCACCAGCATCGAGTTCGCCAAGGGGGCCAAGCTCTTCTACCGCCACAAGGACGTCTGGTACGGCCTGGTGAAGGCGGCCAGCTTCGGCACCGCGGTGACCCTGCTGGGGGCGGTGGCCGGGCTGGAGACCCGGGGCGGGGCCCAGGGGGTCGGGCGGGCCACCACCCGCGCCGTGGTCTACGGCTGCATGGCCATCCTGGTGCTCGACGCCTTCTGGGCCGTGGTGCTGCTCTGATGATCCGGTTCGAAGGGGTCCACAAGCGGTTCGGCCGCAACGTGGTGCTGGACGGGCTCGACCTGGAGATCCCGGCCGGCCGGACCACCGCGGTGATCGGCTTCTCCGGGTCGGGCAAGAGCGTCCTGCTCAAGCACATCGTCGGGCTGCTGGCCCCCGACGCCGGCCGGGTGCTGTTCGAGGGCGAGGCGGTCCACGAGCTCGACCCGGGGGGGCTGGAGCGGCTGCGGGGCCGGGTGGGGTACGTCTTCCAGTTCGCCGCCCTGCTCGACTCGCTCACCGTGGCGGAGAACATCCGGCTGGGCCTGGTGCGGCGGCGGCTGGACGAGGGGGAGATCGCCCGCCGGGTGGGCGAAAGCCTCCGGGTGGTGGACCTCGAGGGGACCGACGAGCGGTATCCGGCGGAACTCTCCGGCGGCATGCGGAAACGGGTCGGGATCGCCCGGGCGATCGCGCTCCGGCCCGACTACATTCTGTTCGACGAGCCCACCACCGGGCTCGACCCGGTGACCACGGCCTCGATGGACGCCCTGATGCGGCGGGTCCGGAGCGAGCTCGGCGCCACCAGCGTCGTGGTCTCGCACGACATGACCAGCGTGTTCGGCATCGCCGACCGGATCGCCATGCTGTACGAGGGGCGGGTCCGGCAGGTCGGGACGGTCGAGGAGATCCGCGGCTCCGCGGATCCCGTGGTCCGGGCGTTCATCGAGGGCCGGGCGGAGGCGTTCGCCGCCCCGGCGGAGAGCGGGAGCGCATGAAGCGGCGGAACGAGTTCCTGGTCGGGCTCAGCGTCGTGGGCGCCATCGCGGCCGTGGTGCTGGGCGCCATCTTCCTGAGCGACAGCGACGTGGGTCGGCGCGAGGTGGTCGCGACCGCCCGCTTCCGGTCGGTGGGCGGACTGCAGCCCGGCGCCCCCGTGATGCTGCGCGGGGTCCGGATCGGCCGGGTCGAGGCCCTCCGCCTGGCCGACAACGCCTGGGTGGAGGCCGACCTGCGGGTGGCCCGCGCCGTGGACCTCCCCGACGACCCGGTGGTGATCGCGGTCTCCGCCAGCCTCTTCGGCGAATGGCAGGCGGCGATCGTCGGGCGGCGGGAGGTCACCGACCCGCAGGTCACCAGCCAGCTCGACGAGGCCGCCCGGCAGGGCGGTGGCATCCTCCCCGGCGCCGACCTTCCCGACATCGGCGAGCTCACGGCCCAGGCCGCCCGCATCGCCTCCAACGTGGGGTTCCTCACCGAACGGGTGGGGGGCGCGGTGGACTCCACCGTGATCGCCGACCTCCGGGCCTCGGTGAGCAGTCTGCGCGACATGGCCGAGCGGCTGAACCAGTTCTCCGCCGACGAGACCAGCACCCTCTCCCGCATCACCGGCGAGGCCAGCCGGCTCTCGACCAGCGCCGCGGCCGCCTCGGAGAAGGTGAACACCACCTTCGGCCGGATCGAGGAGGCCACCCGCGACGGCCGGCTCGACCGGATGATGGGCGCGGGCGAGCGGGTCACCGTGAACCTCGACAGCATCACCGCCGACCTGCGCACCCTCTCCGCGGTCGCTCGCGACAACCGGGAGACGATGGTCCGGGTCATCGCCACGCTCGACACCGTGCTCCGGCGGGTCGAGGCGGGCCGGGGCACCCTGGGCATGCTCTCCGCCGACTCCACCCTCTACCTCGAGACCACCCGGACCGTCGCGGAGCTCCGGGCCCTCCTGGCCGACATCCGGCTCAACCCGCGGAAGTACTTCCGGTTCTCGGTCTTCTGATGTCGAAGCCGAAGCAGGTGGTGCGCGAGGTGAGCGCGGGGGGCGTCGTGTTCCGGCGCGGCGACGACCGGACCCTGCGGTTCCTCCTGATCCGCGACTCGTACGACAAGTGGGGCCTCCCCAAGGGCCACCTGGAGGACGGGGAGACCCCCGCGGTCGCGGCGCTGCGGGAGACCGCCGAGGAGGCCGGGCTCACCGACCTGGTGCTGCACGGCCCCATCCGGATCATCGACTGGCGGTTCCGGGCCCGCGGCGGGAAGGTGATCCACAAGTACTGCCACTTCTTTCTCTTCGAGTCGCCCGACGGGGAGCCGGCCCCCCAGCTGAGCGAGGGGATCACGGCCGCCCGCTGGTGCACGCTCGACGAGGCGATGGCCGACCTGAGCTACGACAACGCCCGCGGCGTGCTCCGCCGGGCCGGCGAGATGGCCGCCACCCTGTACGCCGTTGGGGCCGGCCGGCCCCGCGAGGCGCCCCGCCCGATCGAGTCCCGCTGAGCCATGCCCGCGGTCGCCGCGCTGCTCGACGCCCGCGCCCCGCTCGCCACCCTCCGCCGCGCCCTCGCCCCCGGCCCCGCCCGGGTGGTGGCCTGCCGCTCGCCCGGGGGCCTCCTCCGGGCCTACACGACCCGCCTGCTCGATGCGGTGGTGATCGGCGTGCGGGCCACCCGGGCCATCGACCTCGTGGCCCTGCGCGAGCGCTATCCCTCGATCCCGGTGCTGGCCTACGGCGCCGTCCGTCCCGCCGAGTGCGCCGCGCTGCACGCGCTCCTGGAGGGGCCCGTCGCGGCGGTCGCGGTGGAGGGGGTGGACGACGCGGTGGTGGGCGACCTGGTCCGTCGCCACGCCCTCAGCCGGGAACGGGAGCGGGCCCTGGCCGACGCCCCGCGGCTCCTCCGCCTGGGTGACCGGGTGCAGCTGGACACCTGGCAGTGGCTGGTGGGGGTGGCGGGTCCTCCCGTCTCCACCGCCGAGGCGGCGGCCCGCCTGGGGATGAGCCGGGAACACCTGTCGCGCCAGTTCGGCGCGGGCGGCGCGCCCAACCTCAAGCGGGTGATCGACCTGCTCCGCGTGGCGACCGCCGCCCAGCTGCTCGCCAGCCCCGGCTACGATCCGCGGGCGGTGACCGCGCTCCTGGGCTTCGCCTCGCCCAGCCACCTGGGGGCCATGGCCCGCCGGATCAGCGGTTCGCCGGCGTCCCGCCTGGGCGCGCTCGGGCCGCGCGGCGTGCTGGCCGCCTTCCTCCGGACCGGCACCCGCTCCCGGTCCCGCTAGGTTGCACGGGGGGCTGGGCGCGCTTGCTCGGCCCCGGGCATTGTGATAATTTTCACAAGCTATACCCGAACCTCGCTTCCTCCATTCCTTCAGGCACTGCGGAACGACATGGCAACCGATTCGATCCTTCGTCCCGGCGAGCTCAAGGACGTCCTGCTCAGGGAGATCGAGGCCGCCAACCTGGGCGCGGTGGACGTGGCCGAGGTGGGCACCGTCCTCGAAGTGCGGGACGGGGTGGCCCGGGTGTACGGGCTGCGGGCGGCGATCGCCGGGGAGATGCTGGAGTTCACCTCCCAGGAGACGGGCGAGGTGGTGACCGGCCTGGTGCTCAACCTGGAGCAGGACAACGTGGGCGCCGCCATCATGGGCGACTACCTCAAGCTCAAGGAGGGCGACGAGGTCCGCTGCACCGGCCGGGTGCTGGACGTGGGGGTGGGCGAGGCGATGCTGGGCCGGGTGGTGAACGCCCTTGGCGAGCCGGTGGACGGCCGGGGTGCCATCCAGTACAGCGGCCGCCGGTCGGTCGAGATGATCGCCCCGGGCATCGTGGTGCGGCAGCCGGTGAAGGTGCCCCTGCAGACCGGGATCAAGGCGATCGACGCCATGACCCCGATCGGGCGGGGCCAGCGCGAGCTCATCATCGGCGACCGGGGCACCGGGAAGACCGCGATCGCGATCGACACGATCATCAACCAGAAGGGCCAGGGCGTGATCTGCGTGTACGTCGCGATCGGCCAGAAGCTCTCCACCGTGGCGACCGTGGTGGAGCGGCTCAAGGAGGCCGGCGCGATGGAGTACACCATCGTGGTGGCCGCGTCCGCCTCGGAGCCGGCCCCCCTGCAGTTCATCGCGCCCTACACCGGCGCCGCGATTGCGGAGCACTTCATGTACACCGAGGGGAAGGACACCCTCTGCGTGTACGACGACCTGACCAAGCAGGCCGCGGCCTACCGCCAGATGTCGCTGATCCTCCGGCGGCCCCCGGGCCGCGAGGCGTTCCCGGGCGACATCTTCTACCTGCACAGCCGCCTGCTCGAGCGGGCGGCCAAGCTGTCGGAGGATCCGGACGTGGTGAACCTCGACCCCCGGATCAAGAAACCGGGCGGCTCGCTCACCGCGCTCCCCGTGATCGAGACCCAGGCGGGCGACGTGTCGGCCTACATCCCGACCAACGTCATCTCGATCACCGACGGCCAGATCTACCTCACCACCGACCTGTTCTTCGCCAACGTCCGCCCCGCGGTGGACGCCGGCATCAGCGTGAGCCGGGTGGGCGGCAACGCCCAGGTCAAGGCGATGAAGC
>JBFILX010000106.1:0-7586 GCA_041612035.1 Gemmatimonadales bacterium
CACCGGACCGACCTGAGCTGAACCGGCCCGCCAAGCGCGGCGGGCGGATGGCCTCGGACGCCGCGGGGGAGGAGGTGCCGGTCTGGCTCGAGGTCAACGGCAGCCCGCTGGTGACCTGGAGGTGCACGCCGGACCAGCTGGAGGAGCTGGCGATCGGCTGGCTGGTGGGCGAGGGCTATGTCGAGACCGTGGACGAGGTCCACCTGCGCCCCTGCGCCACCGATCTGGGATTCTGGGCCACGGTCCCCGAGGCGCGCGTGGACGCGGTGCGCGCCGAGCGGCGCCGACCGGTCCTGGCCTCGGGCTGCGGGGCGGTCTCCACCTTCCTGGCGGACCCGGGCACCCAGCCCCGGCAGCCGCTGCGCGGCGAGGCGCCCGGGACCGAGGTAATGCGGGCCCTCTTCAAGGCGATGTTCGGTCGCGCCGAACGCTACCGCGACACGGGAGGCATCCACGGGGCCGCGCTCACCGACGGCGTGGCGCTCCTCGCGCACGCCGAGGACATCGGGCGGCACAACGCGGTGGACAAGGTGATCGGCATGGCCACCCTGGCCCGCCGGCCGGTGGCGGGACTGGGCCTGATGGTCACGGGCCGCATCTCGGCGGAACTGGCGTTCAAGGCGGCGCGGAGCGGCATCGTCTGGGTGGCCACGCCCTCGGTCCCGTCCACGCTCGCGGTCGAGATCGGGGCCCGGACCGGCATGGTCCTGGTGGGACGCGCCGTCAGCGGGACGCCCCAGGTCTGGGTGGCGGGCGAGACACGGACGGGCGGCGCGCCCGCCGGCGACCCGTGAGCCCGGGCGTCCGCGGGGCCATCCTGGCGGGCGGGGCGGCGAGCCGGTTCGCGGGGCGCCCGAAGGGGCTCGAGGTGGTGGGAGGCCGGCGCATCCTCGACCGGCTGGCCGACATCCTGGCGGAGGCCCTGGGGGCCGCTCCCCTGCTGGTCGCCAACGCACCCGACGCGACGGGCTGGCGCCCCGACCTCGAGGTGGTCCCCGACCTCCGGCCCGGGCTCGGTGCCCTGGGCGGCATCCTCACCGCCGTGACGCGCGCGCCCGCGCCGGTGGTCTGCGTCGCCTGGGACATGCCCTTCGTCACCCCGACCCTGGTGCGCGCCCTGGCCCGCGGCCTCGACGGGGTCGACGCCTGTCTCCCGATCAGCGGGGGGCGGCGGGGGGTCGAGCCGCTCTGCGCCGCCTACGGTCCCGCCACCGGGCCCGCCATCGAGCAGGCGGTCGCCGCGGGCGATCTCCGGGCCATCGGCTTCCACGGCTCGGTGCGGGTGGGTATCCTGAGTGACGCCGAGGTGGCCGCCTGCGGCGATCCGGCACGACTCTTCTTCAACGTGAACACCGCGGCGGACCTGGTCCGCGCGCAGCAACTGGCGTGAGCATGCGGATCCTCTCGATCGTGGGCCACAAGAACTCCGGCAAGACCACCCTCCTGGTGGCCCTGGCCCGCGAGTTCAAGCGCCAGGGCAAGCAGGTGGGCACCCTCAAGCACGCCTCGCACCCGGCGATCGTGGACCGCGAAGGGAAGGACACCTACCGCCATTACTACGAGGGGTGCGCCGAGCGGACGATGATCGTCTCGCCCGACCTCCGGGTCCTGTTCGAACGGGAGGAGGACCGGGGCGATCCCGAGACCCTGGCCCGCCGCTATATGCAGGGCCTCGACCTGGTGCTGGTGGAGGGGTTCAAGCGCGAGTCGCTGCCCAAGGTCGAGGTGTACCGGCGGCAGCCTGACCTGCCCACCCTGTTCGAGTCCTTCCAGCCGAACACCGCCGACTGGGTGGCCATCGTCACCGACGACGCCGGTCTCGACGTGCCCTGCCGCGTCCTCCGGTTCCAGGACACGATGTGGCTGCCGCTCCTGAGCGCGCTGGTCTGGGAACGGGCCCGGGTGATCGCGCCATAGACCCGCTCGCCCCCCGGGACGCGGCGCTCGCCATCCTCGCCGAGGCCCCGGTCCAGCCGCCGCTCCGGCGGCCGCTCGACGACGCCCTGGGCTGCGTCCTGGCCGAGGACGTCGTGAGTCCGGTCGACATCCCGCCCCACACCAACGCCGCCATGGACGGGTACGCCGCCCGCGCGGCGGACGTGCGCGGCGCGACCCCCGAGACGCCCGTCGTGCTGCGGGTGGTGGCCGAGCTCCCGGCGGGGGCCCGGCCCGTCGCCGCCATCGGGCCGGGCGAGTGCGCCCGGATCTTCACCGGGGCGCCGCTCCCGCCGGGCGCCGACTCGGTCATCCGGCAGGAGGACACCGACCAGGGCCGCGAGCGGGTCCGCATCACGGCCGACCGGGACGCCGGCCACAACATCCGTCAGGCCGGGGAGGACCTCCGCCGCGGCGCCACCGTCCTGACGGCGGGCGAGGCGCTCGACCCGGCCCGGCTCGGGATCCTGGCCTCGGTGGGCGAGGCGAACCCGGTGGTCTACCGGCGCCCGCGGGTGGCGATCCTGGGGAGCGGGGACGAGATCGTGGACGTGGACCGGCCGGACGAGATCCGCAGCGGCCGCAAGATCGGGAGTTCCAACACCCACACGCTGGTGGCCCTGGTCCGTCTGGCCGGCGGGGTCCCGGTCAACCTGGGGATTGCGCGGGACACCCCAGAGAGCCTCCGCGAGCACCTGGCGCGGGCCGCCGACTGCGACCTGCTGGTGACGACCGCCGGGATCAGCGTGGGGGAGCACGACCACCTGCGGGGGACCCTCGTGGCGATGGGGGGCGAGATCCGGTTCTGGCGGCTCCGGATGCGGCCCGGCGCCCCGGTGGGCTTCGGCCGGCTGCACGGGGTCCCCTGGATCGGGCTGCCCGGCAACCCGGTGAGCACGATGGTGACCTTCGAACTGTTCGTCCGCCCCGCCATCCGCCGCATGGCGGGACACGCCTTCCCCTTCCGGCGCGCCGTCCCGGTCCGGCTCGCCGAACCGGTGCGGGTGAACGCCCGGCTGCAGCATTTCCTGCGGGCGATCGTGGAAGAGGGACCCGAGGGCCTGGCGGCGCGGCTCACCGGTCCCCAGGGCTCGGGCATCCTCACCTCGATGGTCCGTGCGAACGCGCTGCTCATCGGCCCGGAGGGGGAGCGGGAGTGGCCGGCGGGCACGGTGCTCAACGCGATCCGGCTCGACGACCCGGCGCACGTCGCCGAGCCCCCCTTCTGAGCCGCTAGGCCAGGTCCCGGACCGTCGCCAGCAGGCTCTGCGGGTCCAGCCTGTCGGCCTGCTCGCGGATCTCCGACTCCACCTTCGGGAAGATCGTCTTCGCGTCCTCCCGGAACCGGTCGAACAGTCCGCGCAGGTCGGCCTCGGTGAGCCGCCGTCCCCTGGCGTAGTAATCCTCGGCGGCGTGGCCGAGGGCGTAGGTGGTGCTGAAGGAGAAGAGCCCGCCGGCCGCGGCGCCCGCCGCGCCGCCCAGGAGACCGCCCAGCACCCGCCCGCCCACGCCGCGGGCCGCCCCGCCCAGGACCCGCCGCGCCAGCGACTCCACCACCTGGGTGGTGGCCCCGATCCCGACCACCGCGGCGAGCTCGCGGATCTGCCTGGCGTCCTGGGTGACGCCGTGCCGGGCCCCGATGTCGTACACCAGCTTCAGCTGCAGCGGCAGCACGACCATCGTGGCCGCGGCCTGCGGCAGCAGCTCGGCGGCGCCCGCCAGGATGGCGTAGCGCAGGATGCGCCGGTCGGCGTCGCCGGGCGCGCCGGCGGCCGGTCCGGCCGCCGATACCGGCGGGAGGCCGGGGTCCACGTAGCGCTCGGCTTCCGCCTCCAGCCCCCGGGCCGCCGCCTCCGACAGGCCGAGCGCGGCCCGCAGGGCCGCCAGGTGACGCCGTTCCGGCTCGGTGAGCACGCCGTCGGCCAGGCAGACCACGGCGGCGAGCTGGTAGGCGGTGCGCCGGGTGGCGGGGTCGGTCACCGCCGCCGCGAGCTCTTCCGGGGTCACCGGCTGGGCCAGCACGCCCGGGTCGGCCGGCGGATGATCGCGCGGGCTGATCTCCTCCGCCAGCCGGGCGATGCGATGACGCTCGTCCTGGCCCAGATGGCCGTCGGCACAGGCGGCGGCGACGCAGGTGCGGATCAGGACGTCTCGTTCGGTCGGGGTCATGGCGGTCTCCTTGGGCGCCTCAGATACGGTGGGAGGGGCGCCCCGGTTTCGTCAGGCCGGCCGGCTCCGGACCCAGGCCGCCCACTCGGCGAAGGCCTCGAGGTAGCCGGCCAGGATCTCCCGGCTCTTCTCGTCGGTGAGCCGCCCCTGGTCGTCGAAGCGGTCGTTGCACATCCCCACCAGGACCTCGCCGTGCGGCATGACCAGGGTGCGGAGCGTGTAGAGCACCAGGCGGAGGTGGGCCTGGCACCGTGCCGTTCCGATCGGCCCGTTGGAGGCGCCGATCACCCCGACGGGCTTTCCCTTGGTGATCAGCTGCCTGCCGCGCGAAGCCCAGTCCAGCGCGTTCTTCAGGACGCCGGGGATGCTGTGGTTGTACTCGGGGGTGGCGATGAGCAGGCCGTCGGCCGCCTCGATGGCGTTGCGGAAGGCGGTGACCGGCGCCGGGAATCCCCCGGCCTCGACGTCGCCGTTGTAGAGGGGGATGGTCCCGATCTCGGCCAGCGAGAACTCGAGCGCCGGGGGGGCGAGTTCGATGGCGGCCGCGAGCAGCTGGCGGTTGCGGGATTTGTCCCGCAGACTGCCGCAGATGCCGAGGATGCGCAGGGGCGGTGAGGACATGCAGGGTTCTCCGGTCGTGGGGCCGTCTGAACATACCCGGGTCGCCCCCCGGCGTTGCGCCGCCCGACAACCCCATTAGCTTTGAAGCCGGAAGGGGAGTAGCTCGCCCGCCGTGCGGCGGGTGACGGAATCGTCAGGACTGCCGCCTGCGGGCGGCACGGTTCCGCCGGGAGCCGGCCCACTGGGGGCCCGGACTCAGAGCGAGACCTTCGCCGGTCGCCGGGAGGCGATGGCGAGGTCTCGTTTTTCGTTTCAGGGAGATGCGCGCATGAACAACATGAAGACGTTCATCCTGATGGCGGGGCTCATGGCCCTGTTCCTGATCGCGGGCCAGGCCCTCGGCGGCAGCCAGGGGCTGGTGATGGCGCTGGTGATCGGATCGGCCATGAACTTCATCATGTTCTTCTTCTCGGACCGCATGGTGCTCCGGATGTACCGGGCCCGGGTGGTCGAGGCGCAGGACGCCCCCGAGCTGTACCGGATGGTGGACCGGCTGCGCCAGCGGGCCGGCCTGCCCATGCCGGTGGTGGCGATCGCCGACCAGGCCCAGCCCAACGCCTTCGCCACGGGCCGGAGCCCGGCCAAGGCCGTGGTGGCGGTCACCACCGGCCTGCTGCGGAGCATGCCGGCGGAGGAGCTGGAGGGGGTCATCGCCCACGAGCTGGCCCACATCAAGAACCGGGACATGCTCATCTCCACCGTGGCCGCGGGCATCGCCGGGGCCATCGGCTACCTGCCCTACCTGCTGCTGTTCGGCGGGCGGCGCGAGGGCGGGCACCCGATCGCGGCGATCGCGGTGATGCTGCTGGGCCCGGTCGCGGCCATGATCATCCAGTACGCGGTCAGCCGCCAGCGGGAGTTCGAGGCCGACCGGGTGGCGGCGGAGATCCTCGGCCGCGCGCGGCCGCTGTCGAACGCGCTCCGCCGGCTGGACACGATGTCCCGCCAGATCCCGATGGACGTGATCCCGGCGGCGGCCCCGCTGGCCCAGGTGAACCCGCTCGCGGCCCATGGCGGCGGGATCAGCCGGCTGTTCTCCACCCACCCGCCCATCGAGGAGCGGATCGCCCGGCTCGAGGCGATAGCGTCCGGCCGCTGAGCCCGGACCCCGTTTCCCATTCTCGTCCGTCCGGCCGTCCCCCCCGGGGGCGGCCGGACGTCACAGGTGACCCCGGCGGGCCCCCGTGATCTGGCTCTGGTCCGGGTTCCTCGCGTACGTCCTGCTCATGCTCGCGCTGGACCTCGGGGTCTTCCACCGCAAGGCCCACGCGGTATCCATGCGCGAGGCGCTCGGCTGGTCCGCCGTCTGGATCGCCCAGGGGCTCGCGTTCACGATCCTGGTCTACTACGGCTACGACCGCCACTGGTTCGGCCTGGGCCTGACGCCGGACGCCGTCGACGGGCTGGTCAACACCGGCCGCAGCGCCGCCATCAAGTACGTCACCGGCTACGTCGTCGAGAAGTCGCTGAGCGTCGACAACATTTTCGTCATCGCGATGCTCTTCTCGTTCTTCGCAGTTCCCGCCATCTACCAGCACCGCGTGCTGTTCTGGGGTATCCTGGGGGCCCTGGTGATGCGGGGCGCCATGATCGGCGCCGGCGCCGTGCTGATCGCCCAGTTCCACTGGATCCTGTACGTGTTCGGGGTCTTCCTGGTGATCACCGGCCTCAAGATGCTGTTCCTGCAGGGGCATCACGTCGACCCGGAGCGGAACCCCGTCGTCCGGTTCGCGGTCCGCTGGCTGCCCATGACGTCCCGGTATCACGGTCAGCACTTCGTGGTCCGCGCGGGGACCGCGGCCGCCGCCGAGGCCGCCGTCCCCGGCGAGGCCCAGGTCGAGGATCCGGTGGTGGCCCGGGCCGCCCCGGGGACCCTGATGATCACCCCGCTCGCGCTGGCGCTGATCATGGTCGAGACCACCGACCTCATCTTCGCCGTGGACTCGATCCCCGCCATCTTCGCCATCACGGCCGACCCGTTCCTGGTGTTCACCAGCAACGTGTTCGCCATCCTCGGGCTGCGCTCGCTCTACTTCGCCCTGGCCGGGATGCTCGACCGCTTCCGTTACCTGAAGGTGGCCCTCGCCCTGGTGCTCATCCTGGTCGGGGTCAAGATGCTGGCGGCCTCCTGGCTCAAGGCCATCCTCGGGACCAGCTTCAACTTCGTCCTGCTGGGCGCGGTCCTGACCATCCTGACTGGGGGCGTGGTCGCGTCCCTGATCAGGACCCGGCACACCACCCCGGCCTAGCCACCCGACCCCCGCGGGAGGCCGGGGGATGGGCCCCGCGGTGACCCACGTTCCGGCGGGGTGTCCGCTTCCGGGGGCACGGATCGACACACCCGGGGCCCGCGCCTACCCGCAACTCCCGATGAAACAACGGGTTGACGACCTCCGTCGTGCCGGTACGGTCCCTGCTACAGGGGTGACCGTGACCTTCCGGGGGACCCGATGAGGACTGGACGCGCCCTTCCGCTGCTGCTCGCCGCGCTGGCCCTGACGGCCGGGTGCGGCGACCTGTTCGGCCCGGGCGAGCCGGACCAGCTGCGGGAGCACTGGGCCCGGTGGGACCGAACCGGCCCCATCGACTACCAGTACGAGGTGGTACAGAGCTGCTTCTGCGGGCTTCCCGCGGTGGGCCGGACGGTGGTCATCATCGTGGAGGATCGCCGGATCGAGGCGGCCTGGATCAAGAGTACCGGCGAGCTCATCCCGCCGGCGGCCTGGGGCCACCTGCCGGTGGTCGAGGACCTGTTCGGGCTGGTGGAGGACGCGATCGCGCGGCGGGCCGACCGGCTCGACGTCCGGTACGACGCGCGCTACGGCTACCCGCGCCTGGTGGACATCGACTACGACCGCCGG
>JBFILX010000107.1:0-7576 GCA_041612035.1 Gemmatimonadales bacterium
ACCCACTTCGGCCCGGTGGAGGACCCCCCGGCGTACATCGCGGAGCACGCCGGCCGGCTGTCGGACTGGAGCGAACGGGTGCGGGCCTCACTCGACCTCCCTGGCACCGACGAGCACCGCGCGGACGCCTTCGCCGAGGAGGTGTACCCCGGGATGCGGGCGCTGCTGCCCCCGGCCGCGCAGCCCTTCCTGCGGCGCGAGGTACTGGCCGGCAACTGGGTGGGGCTGGCCCGCTACTGGCGCAAGAAGCAGGAGGCCGCCGGCCCGTCCTAGGCGGGCTCTGCGACGCCGGTCATCGCCAGGACGAAGGCGTAGTCGAGCGCGATCTCGCGCAGCCGGTCGTACCGCCCCGAGGCCCCGCCGTGTCCGGCCCCGAGGTTCGTCACCAGGAGCAGGGGGGCATCGTCCTCCTTCAGGGTCCGCAGCCGGGCCACGTACTTGGCCGGCTCCCAGTACATCACCTGGCTGTCGTTGAAGGCGGTGCGGACCAGCATCGCCGGGTACGAGCCCCGTCGGAGATTGCGGTAGGGGCAGTACGCGCGGATCCAGCGGTACTGCTCGGGGACCGCCGGGTTGCCCCACTCCTCGAACTCCCCGACCGTGAGCGGCAGGCTCGCGTCGGCCATGGTGTTCAGCACGTCCACGAAGGGCACCTGACTGACCACGGCCCGGAACAGGTCGGGCCGCAGGTTCGCCACGGCCCCCATGAGCAGCCCGCCGGCGCTCCCCCCTTCGGCCACCAGCCGGGCCGGCGCGGTCCACCGCTGGGCCACCAGGTATTCGGCCACCGCGATGAAATCGGTGAAGGTGTTCATCTTCTGTCCCATGCGGCCGGCATCGTGCCAGGGCTTGCCCAGGTCGCCCCCGCCCCGGACGTGGGCGATGGCCACCGCCACCCCGCGGTCGAGCAGGGAGACCCGGTTGGACGAGAAGCCGATCGGGTAGGGGATCCCGTAGGCGCCGTAGCCCTCGAGCAGGAGGGGGCCTGTACCGTCGCGCGACCGGCCCCGCCGCCACACGAGCGACACCGGGATCAGGGTGCCGTCACCCGCCGGGGCGTGAAGCCGGGCCGTTTCATAGGCGGCCGGGTCGTAGCCGCCCAGCACCTCGACCTGCTTGAGCAGCGTGGTGCTCCCGGTCCGCAGGTCGAAGTCGAAGACCGAGGTGGGCGTCGTCAGCGACTGGTAGTGGAAGCGCACCAGCGTCGTGTCGTACACGAAGTTGGGTCCGAGGTACGCCTCGCATACCGGGTCGGGAAACGGGATCAGCCGGTCGCCGCCGTCCCGGGGCAGGATCCGCAGCCGGGGCAGCCCGTCGGCCCGCTCGCTCAGCACCAGGTGTCCCCCGAACGCGTCCACCGCCTCGAGCATCACGTCGTCCCGGCCCGGCACCACCTCCTCCCACCGATCGGGCCCGGGGTCCTCCACCGGGGCGGCCACGAGGCGGAAGTTCCTCGAGGTGTCGTTCACCCGGATGACGAACCGCTCCCCCTGGTGGGCGAGGTCGTACTCCACCTCCGGACGGCGGGGCGCCACCAGGCGCCAGTTGCCCTCCCCGGTCGCGGGGAGCACCCGCACCTCGCTGGTGGTGTGGCTCCCGGCGATCTGCACCAGCCACTCCCCGCTCCGGGTCCGGTCGATCCCCACCCGGAAGGCCTCGTCGTGCTCCTGCAGCACCAGCTCGTGCTCCGTGGTGCCCAGCCGGTGCCGGTACAGGCGCCAGGGCCGCTTGGCGTCGTCCTCCACGGTGTACCAGAGGGTCCGTCCGTCGGCCTGCCAGGCCACCGTGCCGGCCCGCTCGACGGCCAGCGGGAGGAGCTGGCCGGAGCGGAGGTCCTTCACCTGGAGCCGGTACTCGCGGTAGCCGGTCTCGTCGGTCGAGAAGGCCAGCAGGGTGCCGTCATCCGAGACCTCGAAGGCGCCGAGCGCCATGAAGCTGCGGCCCTCCGCGAGGGCGTTGAGGTCGAGCAGGACCTCTTCCTCGGCATCCAGGGTGCGATGCTTCCGGCAGTGGATCGGGTACTGCTTTCCTTCCTCGGTGCGGGAGAAGTACCAGTGGTCGTGCCAGCGGTACGGGACGCTCAGATCGGTCTGCTTGATCCGGCCGAGCATCTCCCGGTAGAGCGTCTCCTGCAGGGCGGCGGTCCCGGCCAGGATCTGGCCGGCGTAGGCGTTCTCCGCTTCCAGGTACGCCCGCACGGCGGGATCGTCCCGCTCCCGCAGCCAGGCATAGGGGTCTTCGAAGGTCTCGCCGTGGAAGGTGACCGCCCGCGGGCGGCGCTCCGCCATCGGGGGCAGGGGGCCGGACATGCGCGGAAGATAGGGCGGGCGCGCCGGGTCAGCGCCGTCGCAGCGCCTCGAGCCGGCGCTTCACGGCCGGCCACTCGGGCCGGACGATCGAATACATCACGGTGTCCCGCCAGGAGCCGTCGGGCAGGACCATGTGCCGGCGCAGTACCCCTTCCCGTACCCCGCCGATGCGCTCGATGGCCGCCTGCGACCGGAGGTTCCGCCGGTCGGTCTTGAGCTGCACGCGCTCGGCACCGAGCGTTTCGAAGGCGTGGTGCAGCAGCAGGGACTTGCACTCGGTGTTGATCGCCGTGCGCTGGAACGGGAGGCCCAGCCAGGTGTAGCCGATCTCCAGGCCCCGGTCCCGCGGGCGGATGTCGAAGTAGCGCGTGGACCCGACCACCTGTCCCGAGGCCCGGTCCACGATGGCGAACGGGACGGCACCGTCCAGCGCCGCGGCGATGTACCGGGATGCCGCCTCGTCGGTGGCCAGGGGCCCGCCGGTCGTGAATTCCCAGATGCGCGGGTCCGCCCCCGCGGCGGCGAGACGCCCGGCGTGACCGGGGGTCAGCGGCTCCAGCCGGGCCGCCTGTCCCTCCAGCGTCACCGGGCGGACGTCGAACGGCGGCAGCGCCTCGTCGGCCGATCCGGTCATCCGCGCACCGGCCGGCGGCTCCAGAACACGAAGTCGGTCTCGGCCGGGATGCCGCCCGCCTCCCGGACCAGTGCGGCGATCTGGCCGCGGTGGTACCAGGAATGGCCGGCCAGCTGGGTGAGGATCTCCTCGACGGTGCTGCTGAACGCGGGGCCCTCGAGGCTGGCGTACTCGAACCGCCGCGCCAGTTCCGCGGGCGTGAGCGTCTCCAGCACCGCCTGCCAGGCGGCGTGCACCTCGGCCGCCTCCCGCCGCAGCCCCTCGAGCGAGGCCCCGGACGGGAAGAGCGGCGGTGGCGGCGTCGGGGCGTGCCCCATCCGGCAGAGCCACAGCCGGCGCGCGGCCTGGAGGTGGCCGAACAGGTCGAGCGCCCGCTGGTACCGCCCATCGTCCCGCCGGTCGAGCGGGACGGTCTCGAGCGACTCGAGGGTCAGTCCGTGGGCGTCGGTCTCGTACCGGAACCAGAGCCGGAACCGGTCCGGCAGCGCGGAGTCACCAGACATCCAGGTCCCGCGCGGACACGACCGCTCCGGTGTATCCGGCCGCGCGGAGCTCGGCCACGAGCCCGGCGTCGTCGGTGCCCCAGAAGAGCTGGTGATAGAGCACCAGCAGCCGGGGCCGGGCCCGGGCGGCGATGGCCGCCAGTTCCGTGGTGGAGACGTGGGCGCTGGCATGATAGCGCTGCCACGCCGCGGACCGGGTGGCAAACCGTTCGGCGGAATAGACCTCGTGGATCAGCAGGTCACATCCGTCGCAGGCCTCGACCACCGCCTCGCTGGGTCGCGTATCGCCCGAGATCACGATCCGGCGGTCGGGGGTCTCGAAGCGGTAGGCCAGCGCCTGTCCCAGCCCGCCGTGGGGGACGGCCATCGCGCGCACCACCACGTTGCTGTCCCGGTAGACCTCCCCCGGAACGATGTCGGCCGCCTCCACCCGCCATCCCTCGCGCGGGATGGGCAGCACCCCCGCGGTGCGCTCCTCGATGTCCACCGCCCACGCCGCGGTCAGGTGGTCGGTCATCCGGCGCGTGCCCGCGGGACCGAAGACCCGGAGCGGTTCCTCCCGCTCGAGCACCCACCCCGTGTGGATCACGTCGGGCAGACCGGCGGTGTGGTCGGAGTGCAGGTGGGTCAGGAAGACCGTGCCGATGCGCTTCGCCTCCAGCCCGGGGATCCCGTGCCGGGCCGCCGCCTGCGCGGCCCGGCGCATCACGCCGGGCCCCGCGTCGACCAGGTAGGCGGTCCCGTTCACCACGACCGCCACGGCCGGGCCCGAGCGTTCGGGATCGGGGTTCGGGGTGCCGGTCCCCAGCATGACCACCCGGGTCGCCGGGGTCTGCCCGACGACAGGGGCCGCGCCCCACCCCGGGAGCACCAGGGCCGCGAGCAGGCCCAGGCGACGGACCCTCCGGAAGGCGCCACGCATGGATCCCAACCTAACGCCGGCCCGGCTCGGGCCCTGCGCGTGACCGACCCGCCCGCTGCCCCTGTGGCGGGCGTCCCGCGCCACCTGGCGTCGAACCCGCCACTCCGCCGCCCGAGGTGGCATCGGTGGAATATGGTGCAAGCCGTTGCCCCACAACGGGTTGGGCGGCTGACGCCGGCGCCGGGGCCGGTCGGGGTGGGCGGCACGGAACCTGCCCGAACTGGTTGGAAAGGAGGCAGTATGGCCAATCAGATCGTGGCGCATCTCATCGATGGCCGGGTCATCAAGGGAAGCAGCCTGGACGTGAACCCGTCCAAGCCCCGCTGCCATGTCCGGACCGATACGGGCCTGGCGATCGTGACGCTGGCCGAGGTCAAGTCCCTCTTCTTCGTGCGGAACCTGGAAGGGAATCCCGACCGCGATGACCGGCAGGAGGTGGACCCGGCCGACCTGCGGAGCCGGGGCGCCAAGCAGGTGATGCTCAAGTTCACCGACGGCGAGCGGATGGTGGGGCTGATGAACAGCTACCCGCCGCTCGGCAACTTCTTCTTTCTGGTCCCCGCCGACCCCCGCAGCAACAACGCGCGGATCCTGGTGAATCGGGATGCCCTGGTGGCGATGGAGCTCGTCACCGCGGAGTCCGACGCCCAGGTCGGTCAGTAGACGGGCCGCCCCAGTTCCCGATACCGCTGCAGCACCGCCCGGGCTTCGGCCCGGGCGACGCCGCGGCGCACCTCCACGCCCCGGCCCGCCAGGTGCCGATACGACTCGTCGGTCACGGGCCCTTCGTCGAACCCCAGGGCCTCGGCGTCCTCCTTGGCGGCGCCGCAGACGATCCGCCGCACCCCGCTCCACAGGGCGGCGCCCAGGCACATCGCGCACGGCTCGCACGAGGTGACCAGTTCCAGCCGAGGCGCCTCGGGCAGCGCGAACGAGTGCGCGCCCACCGCTTCGTGCGCGAGCATCAGGGCGAGCACCTCGGCGTGCAGGGCACTGTTGCGCAGGCGGATGACGCTGTTCACCCCGACCGCCACGGGCCGGCCCTCGCCCACCGGGAAGACGGCCGCGCCGAAGGGCCCGCCCCCCGGCTCCCGCTCGATGTTCTCGCTGGAGAGCCGGATCACGAGCGCCATCTTCTCCTCGTCGGTCCGGCAGACCGGCGCGTCGGCGAGGAGCGCCGGCACCCAGTCGGGCAGCGCGATCCGCATCGCGGTGGGGAGCGTCACGGCCCCTCGCCCCCGCCCGGCCCCACGGCCCGCGCCTCGGCGACCATGGCGGCCACCTCCCGCATCAGCGTCGGCCCGTGGTACGGGATGCCGTCCTTGATGGTCCATTCCACGCCCCCGACCCGGACGGAGCGCCCGTCCACCACCCGCTCGGTGCCGGTGGGGTACAGCACCTTGAGATCTTCCAGGGGATTGCCGTTCACCACGATCAGGTCGGCGGCGAAGCCCTTTCGCACCCGGCCCAGCGTCTCCGCCTGCCCGAGGATGGCGGCGTTGTTGCCGGTGGCGTGCCGGATGACGGTCAGCGGGTGGAACCCGGCCTCCTGGTGCAGCTCGAGCTCCCGGATCAGGCCGAACCCGTACATCTGGTAGATGAAGCCCGCGTCTTCGCCCGCCCCGATCAGGCCCCCACGACGGCCGAAGTCGCGGAGCGCGGCCATCCAGAGGCGGTAGTTCTCCTTCCAGTACACCTCGTCGGTCGAGGTCCAGCCCAGGAAGTACGATCCGTGGCTCGCGGGATCGGGCCGGAAGAACGCCTCGAGGGCCGGGTGCAGGTAGTCACGGAACCAGGGCTGCTGCTGGGCCCGGAGCAGGTCGCGGCTCGCCTCGTAGATCACCAGGGTGGGGTCCCACGCCACGCCGCGGGCCACCATGGAGTCGAGGACCATCGCCAGCCGGGCGGGGTCGGCTTCCCGCCACAGGCGTCCCGCGTACCGGAAGCGGTCGACCTCGTCGAGGTAGTTGTAGTGGGCCGGGAAGTTCTGCACCCCGTCCAGCAGGGCGGCGTCGGGCACACCGTACCAGTGCTCGATGGACCGGGTCCCGCCCCGGATGTCGTCCCAGGCGGTGGTCTCCTCCACCCCGACGTGGTGGGCCACCGGCAGCCCCGCCAGGCGCGCCTCGTCGAGCATCGCCTGGAGCAGGTCCCGGTCCATCCCCGAGATCTTGATCCCGTCCACCCCGACCTGCTTCAGCTCCCGCACCCGGGCCCGGGCCTCGGCCGGGGTGGCGGGCTGGGGACGCCGGTTGTAGCCGGCGTAGATGAACATCCGGGGCGCCTCCAGCGCGCCGCGCGCGCTCTGCGCCTTGAGGTCGAGCAGGGCCCGCGGATCGCTCCCCGCGCTCACGTCGCGGACGGTGGTGATGCCCGAGGCCAGCCACAGCTTGAACTGGTAGGCGTAGGGCTGCGGGATTCCGCCCCGCTCGTTCTGCAGGTGCGCGTGCAGGTTGATGAGCCCGGGCAGCACGAAGCGACCCGCGGCGTCGACCACCACGGGGGCCTCGGGCCGCCGCTGCCGCCCCTCGCGCAGGGCCACCGGATCGAGTGCGACCAGGTCGGCGATCCGGCCCTGCTCGAGCACGATGTCATAGGGCCCCGAGGCCGGGGTGCCGGCCCCGTCCACCACCATGGCGTCCCGGATGACCATCCGGTCCGGCCGCTGCCCGTGGGTGGGGCCAGGGGCCGCCGGGGCCTGCGAGGCCGCCGGGGCCGGGGTGAGCAGGAGGAACGCGAGGGTGGACACGGCGTACCGGTACATGGCGGATCCGCGGTTCGGGGACGGGGGGCTCGGGCAGCCGGGGAAGCCCCGGGAAGATAGGGATCGGCCGGGCGGGTCGCCACGCGGTTGCGGCCTTTCCGGGGGCGCGGTACCCTAGGGAACCCTCACCCGCGAGTCCGCCATGGCCCGGTTCACGGTCGCGTGCGCCGCCCTGATGGTCCTGCTTCCCGTACCGGGGGCGACGCAGCCGGCATCCGAGCGTCGGGCCCCCGCGCCGCTCTTCGCCGAGGAGGCGCCCCTGGCTCTGACCCTCACGGCCGACCTGCGCGGCGTCTTCCGCGATCGCGACACGACGCAGGCCATCTGGCTGCCGGCCACCCTGCAGTGGAAGGAGGGCGACTCCACCCGCACCATGGCCGTGGAACTCACCACCCGCGGGCACTTCCGCCTGAAGCCCTCGACCTGCCGGTTCCCCCCGCTCCG
>JBFILX010000108.1:0-7534 GCA_041612035.1 Gemmatimonadales bacterium
AGGACCAGGGTGGTGCCCTGTTCCCGGTTGAGTTCCAGCATCAGGTCCACGATCGTCTGGCCGGTGCGCTGGTCCAGGTTGCCGGTGGGTTCGTCGGCGAACAGGATCCGGGGCCGCACGCTGAACGCCCGGGCCAGCGCCACCCGCTGCTGCTCGCCGCCCGACAGCTGGGCCGGATAGTGGTCGAGCCGGTCCCCGAGCCCGACCCGGGTCAGCAGCTCCTCCGCGCGCGCGGCCGAGGGCTCGCCCCGGAGTTCCATCGGGACCTGCACGTTCTCCCGGGCGGTGAGGGTGGGGATCAGCTGGAACGACTGGAAGACGAACCCGACCTTCTCGGACCGGAGCCGGGCCCGGGCGTCCTCGTCGAGGCCCGAGAGTTCGACCCCGTCGATCCAGACGGTCCCCGCCGCGGGGCGGTCGAGTCCGGCGAGCAGGCCGAGCAGGGTGGTCTTGCCGCTGCCCGACGGTCCCACGATGGCGAGGAAGCCCCCGTCCTCGAGCGTGAACGTGATATCCTTCAGGACCGTCAGCGGCTGGCCGCCGGACTCGTATGTCTGGGTCAGCCCGTCGCAGCGAAGCATGCCTTCCCCTCCCCCTGATCAGAGATGCGCGAGGTGCAAACTACCTACACCCGGATCCTGGCGACGGTTTCCCTGGCCCTGCTGGCCTGCGGCGGCGGCGGGGACGCCGCGCCCCCGGCCGACCGGCCTGCGGGGCCGGCCGGGAGCCCGGTCGCGGCCCGGCCGGCCGTGCTCTTCCTGGGCACCAGCCTCACCGCCGGTTACGGCCTCGACCCCGAACTGGCCTACCCGGCCCTCATCCAGGAGCGGATCGACCGCGCGGGCCTCGACTTCCGCGCCGTCAACGCCGGCGTGAGCGGCGAGACGTCGGCGGGGGCGCTGCGGCGGCTCGACTGGCTGTTCGAACGGGAGCACCCGGTGGTGCTGGTGGTGGAGACCGGGGCCAACGACGGGCTGCGCGGGCAGGACCCCGACACCCTGCGGGCCAATCTGGAGGCCATCATGGCCCGGGCCCGCGCGCTCGACCCGTCGCCCCGGCTGGTGCTGCTGGCGATGGAGGCGCTGCCGAACCTGGGCCCCCGCTACGCCGGCCGCTTCCGGGCCGTGTACCCCGCGGTCGCCCGCGCGACCGGGGCCACGCTGGTGCCGTTCTTCCTGGACGGGGTGGCCGGGGTGGACTCGCTGAACCAGCCCGACGGCATCCACCCGACCGCCCGGGGCCAGGCGGTCGCGGCCGACAATCTCTGGAAGGTGCTGGAGGGGGTGCTGCGCGAGGTGGCCGCTACGGCGTCGCCGTCGCGCTGAACGTCACCGAGGCGCCCGACGCGAGCGCGGCCCGGACGCTGTTGGCGCCGGGGGTCGGCCCCAGGGTGTGGACCACCCGGGCCACCCCGGCCGCGTCGGCGAGCGTCGCCCCGGCGCTGACGGTCCCGCCGCCGCTCACCACCTGCCAGGTCACGGGCGCCCCCGGCACGGCGTTGCCGTACTGGTCCTGGACCAGCACCGCCAGCGGCGCGAGCTGGGCGGAAGCCGGGGCGGTCTGCCCGTTGCCGGACGCGATCGCGATCCGGGTCGGCGCCGCCGGCCGGACGGTGGCCTGGAAGAGCACCGACACCGCCTGGGGCCCCGGCACCTCCGCCACCACGTTCACGTTCCCCGCGAGGAACGGGAGCCGGTAACTGGTCGACGCGCGTCCCTGCTCGTCCGTCAGGGACGCGGCCGGCGAGAGGGTGCCGCCTCCCTGTACCTCGCTCCAGCGGACCTGGGCGCCCCGGACCGGGTTGCCGAAGGCGTCGGCCACCGCCACCGCGAACGGGGACAGCACCGCTCCCGCCGTATCGGCCTGGTTCATCCCGGCCACCGCGACGATCGCCGCGGGCGAGGCCGCCACGGCGGTCGCGGTGAAGTCCACGGCGAGCGCGGGCAGGGCCACGGTGGCCCGCACCACGTTGGGGCCCGGGGCCGGCCCCAGGACCAGGTCCGCGAAGACGAACCCGTTCGGGTTGGTCACGTTGGAGAACCGCGCGATGGTCCCGCCGCCGGAGACCACGCTCCAGGAGACCGTGACCCCGGCCACCGGGTTCCCCACGAAGTCGGTCACCCGGGCGATGAGCGAGGTCGACAGGGCGCGGCCCACCGAATCCACCTGGCCGTTGCCGGCGAACGCCTCGATCCGGCTGGGCGGCCCCGGCTCCGCGATGGTGGTGAAGAAGAGCGGCGTGAACCCCGTGGCGGTGGCCTCGAACGACTGCAGGGTCGCCACCGGGCCCAGGTCGGCGACGGTCAGCGCGATCCCGTCGCCGTCGGTCGTCACCAGGCTGTCGCGGACCCGCCCGCCCCCCAGGGCGCGGAAACGCACCCGGACGCCCGGGGTGCCCAGGCCGTCGAGCGAGAGCACCCGGATGGCGAGCGGCTGCGGGAGCGGCCGACCCGCCGTGCCGGTCTGGTTGGCGCCGCTGATGACGGCCGCGGAGTGCGCCGGGGGGGCGAACCAGACCCGGGTGGAGTCCTTGATGCCGTTGGGGGCCACCACCCGGAGCATGGTCGAGCCCCGGGCGCCCGGCGCCGTCAGGGTGCCGACCGCGGTGACGGGGGCCGTCGTGGGGTCGCCCGTGGACCAGGCCACGTAGAACCGGTCGAGCGTCGTGCTCCCGGCCATCGCGCCGACCAGGAAGGAGAAGGTGTCACCCGGCTTCAGCGCGGTATCGCGGGGCGCGATCCGCAGCGAGGTGAGATTGGCGCCGGGGCCCACGTAGAGCATCCGGACCACCGGTGCCACCGATTCGGTCTCGCTCACCTCGATGGTGTCGGCCCCGGCGAACAGAAGGGACTGGCCGGCGGACAGCTCGACGGCGGCGGTGAGCCGCTCCCGCCGGGCCACCAGCGGGATCCGCAGCCGGACCGCCAGCTGGCTGGCGTTGAGCGGGAAGAGGACGGTGGTGTCGATGACCGGCTCCGCGGGGGGCCGCAGGATGCGGATCCGGACCCGGTCCACCGCCAGGTCGAACACTCCGGGCGTGACGGCCTGCGGGAGTTCGGGCTGGAGGGTGAGCGAGGCCATCGGCCGGAGACTGCCCCCGGTGCTGTCCTGGCAGGCGGCCAGCCCCAGGGCCCCGGCGACCAGGAGCAGTGCCCCCGACCGTCCCGGCCCCCTTCCCGGCCAGACCCCGTCCCGCCGTCGCATCGTCATAAAATAGCATCCGGCGCGATGGCGTGTGGGCGGAAACTGGCGGGGTCCGGGAGGCGGCCTTACCCTTCCGGCCATGCTGACCCCCCCGATGCGCCGCGCCGCCGCCGGTCTCCTGATCGCCGGGCTGGGGGTCGCCCTCGCGGTCTCGATGCTCCCCTACGTCAGCGGGCTCCTCGGGGCCCCGATGCTCTACGTGATCTGGGCCCCGGTCCAGCGCCGGATGAGCCGCCGGCTCCCCGCGCCGCTGGGAGCCAGCGTCATCATCGTCCTCACCCTGCTGCTCATCGTGCTGCCCGGCACCTGGCTGGTGACCATGCTGGTCAACCAGGCCCAGGACGCCGCCCGGGCGGTGATCTCGAGCCCGCTGCTGGACCGGGTGCGGGAGATGGAGGTGGGCTCGGTGGCGCTGGGTCCCGCGATCGCCTCGGCCGGCCAGTCGGTCGTCTCCTGGCTGGGCAGCAACGCGCTCTCCTTCATCGGGACCGCGACCCGCGCCGTCCTCAACCTGGTCTTCCTGTTCTTCGGCCTGTACTTCCTGCTCGTCCGGCCCGGGCGGGCCTGGGCGGCGGTGGAGCCCTACATCCCGTTCTCGCCGGCCCGCTCGGCGGATCTCCGCCAGCGGTTCACCGACGTGACGATCTCGACGGTGATCGGGACCGGGGTCATCGCGATCGTGCAGGGGGTCCTGATCGGGCTGGGCTTCTGGGTGGTGGGGATCCCCAACGCGGTCTTCTGGGGCGCGGTCACCGCCGTGCTGTCGATCCTCCCGGTGGTGGGGAGCGGGCTGGTGTGGCTCCCGGCTGCCCTGGGCCTCTTCGCCAACGGCTCGACCGGCGCGGCGGTGGCCATCCTGATCTGGGGGGCGGTCGTGGTGGCGAACGTGGACAACCTGATCCGCCCGGTGATCTACAACCGGTACGCCAGGATCCACCCGATGGTCACCCTGGTGGGCGCGGTCATCGGGGTCCAGCAGATGGGGTTCATCGGGCTGATCCTGGGCCCGCTCGGGATCTCCTACTTCTTCGAACTCACCCGGATGTTCTCCGAGGAGTTCTCCCTGCACCCGGTCGGGCCGGCCCCCGCCGAGGCGTCGGCCTCCGCGGACCCGCCGCCCGAAGCCGCCGCGGCCGCGGCCGTGGCCGCCCAGCCGTCCACCGACTGACCCAACCTGACCCAACGAAAACGGCGCCGGAGATCCGGCGCCGTTCCCGTTGCAAGGTCCTGCCGCGTTGCCGCGGGCGTGTCCTACCGCCGCGGTGCCGGGCAGGCCTGGCCGGTGTACTCCTTGGCGCTGCCGCGGTCGTAGATCTCGACCCGGCGGTTCTGGGCCCGGCCGGCGTCGGTGTTGTTGGTCGCCACCGGCTGCCGCTCGCCGTAACTGGTCTTCATGGCGGCGGTGATGCGGTCGGCCGGCGCCCCGAAGGAGCGGAGCGAGTCGGCCACGGCCTGGATCCGGCGCCAGCCCAGGTTGCAGTTGTAGGCGTCGCTGCCCACGCTGTCGGTGTGGCCGTACAGGGTGAGCTGCAGGGTCGGGTTCTCGTTCATCAGCCGCGCCAGGGCCCGGAGCGAATCCAGCTCGGCCCGGACGTACACGTTGGTGCGGTTGAACCGGAACAACGCCCGCAGGGTGACGTTCACCGTGCGCACGGTGATGGTGGAGCGGTCGGTGCGGCCACCCTCGCAGGTGGCGGTCACCGTGTAGGTGCCGGCCACGCGGGAGCTGAAGGCCCCGTTGGCGATGGTGCCGCCGTCGGGCGTGAGCTGGCAGTTGGTCAGCTCGCGCGAGGTTCCGTCGCTCCAGAAGCCCATGACCCGCAGGGGAACGGCCTCGCCGCCGAACACGGTGGCGTTGTCGGGCTGCAGGTCCACCCGGGTGAGGGTCGGTGCCGGCGGGGGCGGCTGGACCACGGTGACCGTGACGTTGTCGGTCTTCCGCTTGGCCGCCGCCTGGTTGTTGAACCGGATCGAGTAGCTGCCCGGCTGGTTGGCGGAGAACGCCATCCCGGTCAGGGTGGCGGTCCCGGCGGTGAGTGCCGCCGTGGTGCCCGGGGTCACGTCGGTGGTGCTGCCGTCACACAGGAAGCCGGTGGCCCGGAAGTTCACCGTCTCGCCCACGTTGACCGAGGGATTCCGGGGCTCGACCCGGATCGAGTCGAGCCGGTCGGTGCACTTGCCGCCGAGGTGAATCCCCAGCCCGGCCTGCGCGCCCAGCATCGTGTTCGACCCATTGGGGTCGTTCTGGGGCGACGGGATGTAGTCGATCGTCCCGTCCACCCGCGCGGAGAGCCAGTCGGTGACCATGACGCGGAAGCCGGTCAGGCCCCCGATGCCCCAGTCGTCGCCCTCGAAGGTCTTCGAGGTGAACGCGTCGGCCGCGTCACTCACCCGGTACCGGTTGTAGTTGGGGCCCGCGCCCAGCAGCCACGAGGCCCGCTCCCCGATCGGGGCGTTGTAGATCGCCCGGAGGTGGAAGGGCATGTAGACCAGCCCGACGCTCTGGGCCGTGGTCCGGTTGATGTCGGTCGGGTTGCCCGAGCCGTCCAGCTCGAACGACCACCGGGGGGCCACGAAGTACCCGATCCGGCCGCCCAGTCCCCAGCTGTTCTCGGTCTTGGTCGAGTCCACCTGGTTGAAGCTGTCGTCGTACCTGGTGTAGCGGCCGAACCCGCCCAGCTCCCAGCCGCCCTGCTGTGCGGCCAGCGGGGTCGCCATCAGCAGACCCAGGACCGCGGTGATGAGTGTCCTTCGCATCGAACGCTCCTATCGCGTAAGTGGCTGACCCCGGCGGGGTCGCTTTCGGAACTTCGGTGTACTGGAACGAAACTGGCGTAAATTTATACAGCACGGTGGGTTACGCAAGTTACATGAAGCGGGCCCCGGGGCCGGGTTGCCGATGCCTGCCGTCGGCTTGCCCGCACGGCGAGAAATGTGCATATTTATGCAATATGCACACACCATCCATCGTCCTCGCTTTTTCGGGCGGGCTCGACACCTCCTACTGCGTTCCCCGGCTCGCCGGGCAGGGGTACGCGGTCCATACCGCCTACGTAAACACCGGCGGCGCCGGCCCCGAGGAGCTGGCCGCCATCCGCCGGCAGGCCCTCGCGGTGGGCGCCGTGGAACACCACGAGGTGGACGCCCGTGACGCCGTCTTCCAGCGCTTCGTGCGCTACCTCATCCAGGGCAACGTCCTGCGGGGGGAGGTCTACCCGCTGAGCGTCGCGGCCGAGCGGACCCAGCAGGCCATCGGGGTGGTGGAGGTGGCCCGGCAGGTCGGGGCCCGGGCGGTGGCCCACGGGTCGACCGGGGCCGGCAACGACCAGGTGCGGTTCGACGTGGCGTTCCGGGTCCTGGCCCCCGACCTCAAGGTGCACACCCCGATCCGGGAAGATGCGCTGAGCCGCGACCAGGCGATCGCCTATCTGGAGGAGCGGGGGATGCCGGTCCCCCCCAAGGCCGGGGCCTACTCCATCAACCGCGGGCTCTGGGGCACGACCTGGGGCGGCGGGTGGACCCACGACACCTGGGCCGGTCCCCCGGCCGATCTGGCCGACCCGCCCGCCGGTGCACCCGCGCCCCGCGAGATCGTGCTGGGCTGGGACCGGGGGGTCCCCTCCTCGCTGGACGAGGGCCCGGAACGGGGCGCCGACCTGGTCGCCGCGCTGGGCCGGCTCACCGACGCCTACGGGATCGGCCGCAACATCCACGTGGGGGACACCGCCCTCGGCATCAAGGGCCGGATCGGCTTCGAGGCCGGCCCCGCCCTGGTGCTCATCACCGCGCACCGCGAGCTCGAGAAGCTGGTGCTGACCAAGTGGCAGGCGTTCTGGAAGGACCAGCTGGGCCGGTTCTACGGCGACCGGCTGCACGAGGGCCAGTACTTCGACCCGGTGCTGCGCGACATCGAGGCCCTGATCACCAGCTCCCAGCAGCGGGTTACCGGGGAGACCCGGGTGCGCCTCGCCCCCGGCCGGTTCATGGTGGTGGGCACCCGGAGCCCCTTCTCGATGATGGACCTCACCGTGGCGACCTACGGCGAGGAGAACCGGCTCTGGTCGGGTGACGAGGCGCGCGCCTTCGGGCGGCTCGCGTCCATCCCCTCCTTCCTGGCCGCGCGGGCCGGGGAGCGCTAGCCCCGTGGTGCGCACCACCCGGGTCCGGCTCGACCGGATCGCGTCCTCCACCCGGAACCTGCGGCTCACCACCGAGGTGATCGTGGGGGACGAGATCGTCCCCGCCGAGGGATACGTGCTCGCGGTCCGGATCCTGTCGGACAAGTCGAGCTACAACACCGTCGAGGACCTGGCGGGCCGCATGGTGTCGC
>JBFILX010000109.1:0-7466 GCA_041612035.1 Gemmatimonadales bacterium
CATGCGGCCTCCAGTGCCTGCGAACGGGTGGTGAGCTTGTGGTATTCGCCGTGCCGGGGGGCGATCTCCCAGAACAGGTGCCGGGCGATGGCGTCGTGCTGGTCGGGGGTCATCCCCTCGAACCGGAGCCCGTTGGCGAACCGGGTGCGGCCGCCGGCGCTGATCTCCTGGGCCCAGCGCACCGTGGCCCGGCCCACGATGGGGCCTTCGGGGAGGTCGAGCCGCAGGTCGAGCAGGGTGTCCGTGGCCATGGGCGCGTCGATGGTGATGGACATCCCGAAGCGGTTCAGGTTCCGGGCGAAGGCCTGGTGCCACCCGCTCTCGGGGGCGCTGGCTACCCGGTAGAGCACCGGCAGGTCGAGCCGCTGCGGGAACCGGTAGGTGCGCCGCGACTCCTTGCGCTTGAGGGCGAGGACGATCACGGGCACCAGCAGGTAGAGGAAGAAGAGCGAGAAGAAGACGTTGACGGCGTAGGCCCACAGCTCGTACTCGCCCGGCGCCCGCACCGCCCGCACCGCCCCCCAGACGGCGGCCAGCGCGAGCCCGGCCACCAGGGCCAGGTAGGGCAGCAGCCGGCGCGGGCTCGCCGCGGCGCCTTCCGCCTTCGGCGTCACCGCGAAGCGGAACTGGCCCGGGAGGAAGCCCAGGACCGACTGCATCATGGAGCCGAGCTTGATGAGGTTGTAGCGCTCGGTGAGCACGAACCCGCGGAACCCGCCCTGCATCGCCGCCGTGGCCGCCAGGTTGAAGGCCAGGTACGGCAGGAAGTACCGGAAGAAGACCCCCGGCTCGGTCCGGAGCGGGAAGATCCCGGTGGCCACGCAGAAGACCGGGACCACCAGGTACACCAGCTTCTGGAAGCTCATCCAGTAGAAGTAGAAGGACGAGAGGTAGGCCAGGCGCTGGCCGAACGAGAGGCCCCGGCCGAACACCGGGTTCTCCAGCTTCAGCACCTGCATCGCCCCGAGCCCCCAGCGGTGCCACTGGGTGTCGTACGCGTCGAAGGTCTGGGGCGCGAGGCCCCGGGCCACGGTCTGGTTCGAGTAGACCGTGCGCCAGCCCAGCTTCTGCATCCGGAGCCCGGTGTGCATGTCCTCGGTCACCGTCTCCGTGGCAAACCCGCCCACGGCCTCCAGGGCCGCGCGCCGGATCATCGCCGGGCTGCCGCAGTACATCCCCGCATCCAGCGCGTCCTTGCCGGGCTGGATGACGTTGAAGAACAGCTCCTGCTGCTGCCAGGCGGCCTCGTCCTCCCAGTCGGTGTCGTGCTGGAAGGAGTCCATGTTGTAGAAGTCCTGGTTGGCCTGCACCAGGCCCACGGTCGGGTCCTCGAAGAAGCCCAGCAGCCGCTCGATCAGGTCCGGCATCGGGACGTGGTCGGCGTCCAGCGTGACCACGAAGTCGCCGGTGGTCTTCCCCAGGGCGTGGTTCAGGTTCCCCGCCTTGGCGTGCGACCGGTCGCTCCGGGCCAGGTACTCGCACCCCAGCTCCCGGGCCAGGGCCGCCACCTCGGGCCGGTTCCCGTCGTCCAGGATCCAGGTGGTGTGCGGGTAGCTCAGGCTCACCGCGCAGACCGCCGTGTCCCGCAGCAGGCTCACGGGCTCGTTGTAGGTGGCGATGTAGACGTCTACCGACTGGCCGGGCCTGGGGACGGGCGGCTCGTGGCGCCGCTGCCGCCAGGTCGTGGCGAAGAACAGCAGCACCTCCCCGAAGCCCACCAGCTCGGCCGCCAGGAAGAGCACGAAGAACCAGGGGGCGACCGGATTCCAGGTGTCCTCGAACCGCCAGTGGAAGTACCGGAGGGCGGCCAGGACGGCCAGGATCACCGCGACCCGGGTCCAGAGGGCCGGGCGGCGGAAATAATGTGGCTCGGACGGGTTCATGCGCGGATCCGTGGTTTCACGGCTCCGCAATGATCAAGACATATGCCGCGGGCTAAGACCCGCTACGGAAGCGGTTTGGGCCGGTTTTCCACACGCCGGAGTGGCAGGAGACGAGGCCAGGCGGGTGATTCGCGAGCCGGACGGTGGGGTTGGGCGGCCCACTCCGGGGGGGGAAGCGTCCGTCAGGGGGTTGTGGCCCGAGCCAAAACCGAATCCGGTCAGGCCACGAAACCTTCCTTGGGGCGGACTGCCATGCCCGAGGCGAGAGTCGAACTCGCATGGGGTTGCCCCCGGCGGATTTTGAGTCCGCTGCGTCTGCCATTCCGCCACTCGGGCCCGTGGGCAAGGTGCCGCCGCCCGGCCCGCCGGGCAAGCCACCCGTCAAGCCCCTCGATCGCCGGCTTCGAGGGGGGCGTGCGTGAAGGGCCTGAGCGCCCGGCTAGTCGTCCCGCAGGGCCACCGGCGGCCCCAGGATCTCGCGCCAGACGATCGCCCGCTGCAGCGCGGTCCGCGCCCGCCGCGGCCCGCGGGTGACGACGGGGACCGTCGCCGCGGCCGCGGCGTCCCGGATCCGCTGGTCGAACCTGGCGTGGTCGGCCGCGGTCAGTGGCCGGTTGCGGACCTCCGCCTCCCGGATTCGCCGCCGCACCAGTCGCTCCGCCCCGGTGTCCTGGTCCACCACCTCCCGGGTCCGGTCGGGCACCGGCCGGTCGAAGTCACGCAGGTCCCGCTCGGTGTTCCAGGTGTCCAGCACCTCGACCTCTTCGGCCCCCTCGAGCTCGAAGTCGCCCCGGCGCCCCATCGGCCCCGCGTCCCGCCCCTCCATCTCGGCCTGGAGCCGCTCCATCTCCCGCTGGAACCGCTCGAACACCGACTCCCGCGGCTGGGCGTCCTCGCCGCCGGGCCGGGGTGGCCGGGGCCGCGGCGGCGACTTCCGCTGCTTCCTGGACCCGAGGGCGCTCAGGACCAGCCAGACGACCAGCAGGATGATCGGGAGGGCGTCCATGCCTCAGGCGCCGGTGGGAGGTGTCGGGGGCTGGCCCTCCCCGCCCGCGATGGCGTTCCGCATCCCGGTGTCGGCCTCGATGTTCCGGTAGCGCTGGTAGTCCATCACGCCCAGGTGGCCCTTCTTGAAGGCCTCCGCCATGGCGAGGGGCACCTGCGACTCGGCCTCCACCAGCCGGGCCCGCTGGCGCTGGGTCTCGGCCTTGTACTCCTGCTCCATCGCCACCGCCAGCGCCCGCCGCTCCTCCGCCTTGGCCTGGGCGATCCGCTTGTCCGCCTCCGCCTGGTCGGTCTGCAGCTCGGCCCCGATGTTCTTGCCCACGTCCACGTCGGCGATGTCGATCGAGAGGATCTCGAACGCGGTGCCGGCGTCGAGCCCCTTGGCCAGCACCGTCTTGGAGATGCTGTCCGGGTTCTCCAGCACCGCCTTGTGCGACACGGCCGAGCCGATGGTGCTGACGATGCCCTCGCCCACCCGGGCCAGGATCGTCTCTTCGCCCGCGCCGCCCACCAGCCGGTTGATGTTGGCCCGCACGGTCACCCGCGCCATGGCCAGCAGCTGGATCCCGTCCTTGGCCATCGCGGCCACCTTGGGGGTGGTGATGACCTTCGGATTCACGCTCACCTGCACCGCCTCGAAGACGTCGCGGCCCGCCAGGTCGATGGCGGTGGCCTGCTTGAAGTCGAGCGCGATGCCCGCCTTGTCCGACGAGATCAGGGCCCGCACCACCCGCTCCACGTTGCCGCCCGCCAGGTAGTGGGCCTCCAGCGCGTTGATCGGCAGCTGGAGCCCGGCCTTGTAGGCATTGATGAGCGGGTTCACGATGTGGGCCGGGTTCACCTTGCGGAACCGCATCCCGAACAGGGTCAGGAACGACACCCGCACGCCCGAGGCGAGGGCCGTGATCCAGAGCCCGATCGGGATGAAGCGGAAGAAGATGACCGCCGCCAGGAAGGCGAGGAAGACCAGGACCAGCAGCAGTCCGGGCGCGAGGGTATCAGGATTCACGGCGAACCTCGAGGTGTCGGGTCGGGGTCGTCAGGCATCGAGCGCCCGGACGACGTGGCGGTAACCGTCGGAGCGGAGGACCCGCACCGCGGTCCCCGCCATGATGAACTCCCCTTCAGTGACCACGTCGAGCCGCTCGCCGTCCACCGTGGCGGTGCCGGCGGGCCGGAGGTCGGTCGTGGCCCGGCCCTCGCGCCCCACCAGCTCGCTCCGGGACGGGGCGGAGACGAAGCCCTCCGAGGCGGTGGTGCTCTCCCGCAGGAAGAGCCCGCTCCAGCGCTGGCTCGACGGCAGGTGGCGGAGCCACCCCACGATCACGGCGGCGGTGACGATCAGGCTCACGGCCAGGATGGCGCCGGCCTGCACGAAGTCGGACATGGTCGGCAGGTTTCCCACCAGGGCCAGCAGCATGGACGCGCCGATGAGCAGGGCGCCCACCACGCCGGCCACGCCGAAGCCGGGGAGCACGAACACCTCCACCCCCACGGCGATGAGGCCGAGGCCGAGGAGGAGCACTTCCTCCCAGCCGGCCAGCCCCAGCAGGAAGCTGGAGCCGAAGAACAGCCCGAGCGAGCCCAGGCTCAGCAGCCCGCCCAGCCCGAACGCCCCGCTCTTGATCTCGAACACCAGGCCCAGCATGCCGAGCGAGAGGAGGAGGGGGCTCACCAGCGGGTGGGTCAGGAATCGCACCACCTGTTCCGCCCAGTTGGGCGTGGCGTCGACCACCGTGGCCTCGGAGAGGTCGAGATCGTCGAGCAGGGCCCGCAGGGTGGCGGCCTCGCCCCGGGCGAAGCCGACGTCGATCGCCTCGCCGGTGCTGAGGCTGAGGAGCTGGCCGGCCGGCTTCACGCCCGGGATGTCGATCGTCTCGTCCACCATCCCCTCGGCCAGCTGGGGGTCGAGGCCCCGCTCCTCGGCCAGCGCGCGGAACTCGCTCCGCATCGCGGAAACGATCTTCTCGGGCGCCTTGGTGCCCTGCCCGTCCACCGGGGTCGCCGCCCCCATCACCGCGCCGGGCCGCATGTAGATGGCCCGGGCGGACAGGGCGATCATCGCCCCCGCGCTGAAGGCGCGGGGGTTCACGAAGGCGTAGACCGGCACCGGTGCGTTCCGCACGGCGTCCACGATCCGTTCCGCCGCGTCCACCCGGCCGCCGGGGGTGTTGATGTCGAGCACGGCGGCCGCGGCCCCCTTCTCCCCTGCCTCCCGGAGGGCGCGGGCCACGAAGGGCGCCAGGCCGTTCTCGATGACCCCGTTCACCGGGATGCGCACGACCGTGACCCCCTGGCCGGCGGCGGGGACCGCCAGACCCAGGGCGAGGAGGCCCGTCAGAACGAGGCTGCAGCGCGTCACAGAATCCCTCCCGCGAGAACGTTTCAAATCTAACACGCAGAAGCCCCCCCCCGTGTTTCACCGACGAACCGTGCCGGGCGGGAGGAGGACCACGAAAAAGGGCCGCCCCGAGGGGGCGGCCCCGGCCTTCCGGCCGGCGGGGTTCAGCGCATCGGGGGCCGCCCCGGGCGCTGATCCCGGAGATCCTGCACCCGCTGAAGCACCCGGTCGCGGAGGATGAAGAGCTGGGCCCGCTGGATCGGGGAGAGCACGGTGGCCAGCTCCCGCTGCTCGTCCCGCATCAGCTGCATGTAGGTCACCCGGATCTCGGCGATCCGGTCGATGGCCCGGCCCACGGTGTCGGGGTCGGCGGCGATCCCGGGCCGGAGCTGACGGGCCAGGGTCTGCCGCAGGCCGCGCTCCTCCATCTCCAGCGCCCGGCGCCGCTGGGCGTAGGTGGCCATGGTGGACCGGACCCGGGCGTCCTGCTCGCTGGTGAGCCCGAGTTCCTGCTTCATCCGGGCGGCGAACCGGAGTTCGACCTCCTGCCGGAGCCGCTCGGCCCGGGCCTCGGGGTCCTGGGCGTGGACCGGGACCGCCGGCCCCAGGACCAGGCCGGCCGCAAGCGCGAGGATCAGGGGTCGGAACACGTCATCCCTCCAGGGTTTCGAGCACGGTTTCGAGTTCGTCTTCACTGAGGTCGCCCAGGCCGGGGACCGTGGGTCCCACCCGGTTCACCGCCGGCAGCACGAGGAGCACCTGCTCCAGTTCGTCCTCGCCCAGCCCGTCGAGCTCGGGGAGGAGGGCCTGGACCGGGGCGGCGGTGCCGGGCTCGACCAGGGGGAGGGGGCCGGACGGGGTGCGGAGCACCGCGACCGCCAGGACGGCGGCCGCGGCCGCCAGCGCCAGCCAGCGCCGGCGCGGCATCCGGAGCACCCGCGCCGGCTCGCTGGCCAGCCGGGTCGTCACGCCGGTCACGGCCCGGTCCACGTCGAACTCGCCCTCGAGCCCACGGCCCAGCGCACTGCCGATCCGGACCACTTCCCACTCCGCGGCGCACTCCGCGCACCCGGCCAGGTGCTCCCGCTCGGCCCCGGACCACCGGGCCTCGCCCAGCGCGACGGCCGGCATTCGCTCCGAGAGGTGTGGCGCTGGCGTCATGCGAGCAGCTCCTTCAGCCGCCTGACGGCGTGGTGATAATGCACCCGGGCCGCCCCGGGCGTGGTGCCGCAGGCTGCGGCGATCTCGTCATAGCCCATCCCCTCCTGGGCCCGGAGCAGGAAGACCTCTCTCTGGAGCCGCGGCAATTCGCCGATGCCCCGACGAATGCGGGCCTCCGCGTCACTGGCCACGGCCTCCCCCTCGGGATCAGCCCCGTCCCGGAGGTCGGAATCGAGGAGCGGGACCACCACCCGGTCGCCGGTGCGCCGGAACAGGTCCTTCCGCAGGTTGCCCCCGATCCGGAAGAGCCAGCTCCTGAACGCGGCGTCTCCACGCCAGCTCCCGATCTTCCGAAAGGCACGAAAGAAGGTCTCCTGCACCAGGTCGTCCACCTCCGCCGAGGGCGCCCCGCTGGCATACAGGTAGCGGCCCAGCGCCGCGGCGTGCCGCCGGACCAGTTCGGTCGCGGCCCGCTCGTCCCCCGTCCGGTACCGGGCCACCAGTGTCTCGTCGGGTTCCTGGGGCGCGGGGCTGGGCGAGGTCATCGGCACTCCGTCTGACGCGCCGGCGCCACGTTCGTTAACCGGTTTCCGGCCATGGGCTGCATGTCACCGGGGCGGGCGCTCCCTCGGGGGAGGTGTTCCAATGGCGAATCCACGATTGTGGAGAATCCCGGTAACCCACTCATGTGCAGTTGGTTATCATCTCACAGATCAGGTGATATCGCGTGGAAACCAACCGTTTTTCAACGCGCTGCATCCTCAGGGAGGGCACGCGCGTATAGAATGTACGGCCCATGAGCCCTCCCACGACCCGGCCACTGGTCATCGCCCACCGCGGGGCGTCCGGCCACGCCCACGAGAACTCGCTCGAGGCCTTCCGGCTGGCCGCCGCGTCGGGGGCCGACGGGATCGAGCTGGACGTCCACCCCACGGCGGACGGGGCCCTGGTGGTGCACCACGACCCCGACCTCCCCGGGCTGGGCCCTATCCGCGGTCTCGACCTGGCCCGGGTGGGCCGGGCCCGCCTGCCCAACGGGGAGCCGATCCCGACGCTGGCGCAGGCGATGGAGGCGG
>JBFILX010000110.1:0-7455 GCA_041612035.1 Gemmatimonadales bacterium
CGTGCTGGACGACCTCTACGCCGCGCTGTCGGAGCACCTGGGCGTGCCCCGCGATCACGTCCTGCTCGGGTGCGGCTCGGGGGAGCTGCTGAAGGTGGCGACCGAGGCCTTCGTGACCCAGGAGCGGCCCCTGGTGACCGCCGCGCCCACCTTCGAGACGCCGACCACCAGGGCCACCACGCTGGGGCTGCCGCTCACCGCGGTGCCGGTCGACGCGGGGCTGCGGCTCGACCTGGCCGGGATGGCGGCGGCGGCACGGGGGGCGGGGATGGTCTTCCTGTGCAACCCCAACAATCCGACCGGCACGGTGCACGGCGCCCCGGCGATGCTCGACGCCATCGGGCGGATCCATACCGCCTCCCCCGAGGCGGTGATCCTGGTGGACGAGGCCTACCACGAGTACGTGGAGGACCCCGGCTACGCCTCGATGGTGCCGCTGGCGCTCAAGGACCCCCGGGTGATCGTGGCCCGCACCTTCTCGAAGATCCACGGCATGGCGGGGCTCCGCTGCGGGATGATGGTGGGCCACCCGGACACCCTGCGCCGGATGCGGCCCCACCTCGGTCCCAACAACGTGAACGCGCTGGTGGCCGTGGCCGCGACCGCGAGTCTCGCCCTGCCCCGCCACCTGGAGGGGGAGCGGCAGCGGAACACGGCGGCGCGGGCGTACCTGACCGGGTTCTTCACCTCGCGCGGGTACGCGGTGACGCCGTCGGAGGCCAACTTCCTCATGGTGGACCTGGGACGGCCGATGGAGGACTTCCGCGCCGCCTGCCGGAGCCGCGGGGTGCTGGTGGGCCGGCCCTTCCCGCCGCTCACCACCCGGGTCCGGATCTCGGTAGGGACGATGGCGGAGGTGCGGGCCGCCGGCGCGGTCTTCGCCGAGGTGCTCGGATAGCCGACGGGCCAGGCGCGCGGCCTGGCCCGTCCGACTTCGGCGCCGGCGCGCAGATCAGGGCAGCGCCCCGACGTCCGCCCGGCCCAGCTGGTTGGTGTCGGTCCCGAACCAGATGGTCCGGGTGGGGGCGTGATAGACCATGTGGCGCACCGTGCCCGCCCCGCTCGGCAGGATCGGCGTGTTGCTCACGAAGGCCCCATTCTGCGTGTCGAACCCGACGAAGCGGTTCGGCTTGGGGCCGCTCTCCACGTACCAGACCCGGTCCCGGTCGTCCACCGCCATGGCGTAGGGCAGGGAGGTGGCGCCCGACGGACTGGCCCACTCCCGGACCGCCCCGGTGCGGGGGTCGAGCCGCCCCAGGAACCCGCGGGTGTAGTCCACGTACCAGACCATCCCGTCCGAGGTGAGGACCAGCCGGCGGGGCCGGGTCCGGTCGGCGGGGAGGTCGTACTCCCGCACGGTGAAGGTGGCCGGATCGATCGTGCCCACGCGGTTGGTGCCGAACTGGACGAACCAGGGGCGGTCCTGCCGGTCGAGCACGATGCCGTAGGGCCGGGCGTTGGTCCGGGTCATCCTGACCAGACGGACCTGGCCGGTGGTCACGTTCAGGTGACCGACCATGTTGCCCCCCTGCACCGTGAACCAGAGGTTCCCGTCGGAGGCGACGACGAGGGTGTGCGGATCACGGGCCTCGGGGTCGGGCATCGGGTACTTGACGATGGCGCCGGTGGCGGGGTCGAGCCGGCCGATGTGGCCCGCGCGGTTGCCCGCGTACCAGGCCATCCCCTGCGCATCGATGACCACGTTGTGGGGGTAGACCCCCTCGTCGAGTTCGTACCGCCTGAACTCGCCGCTGGCCGGAACGAAGTAGGCCACGTAGTTGCCCGCCTGGCCGACGAACCAGACCCGGCCCTGGGCGTCGAGGTCAGGGTCCCGCGGGCGGGTGTTCTCCCAGGGGACCGGCCATTCGGTGATCGGAATCGTGTCGGCGGCCGTGGCGACCGGCGCGAGCGCGGCGGCGAGCAGGGACAGGGTGAGCATGAGACCGCTCCGGGAAAGCGCCACGGGCCGCCACCGTGGCGGCCCCCAGTCGGCAACGGTAATCTTCGGCCGGTCCGGCGAAGCTCCGGAACCCCTCCCGGCATGACGGTTTGCTCATCTTCCCCCCGGCCCCTCGGAGGTGCCATGTCCAGCCTGCGGTTGCCCCTCCTGCTCCTCCTGCTGGCCGGCTGCGGCGGCGTGACCGCCGCCGACCTGGTCCTGATCAACGCGACCGTCCACACGGCGGACGACGCCCGGCCGACGGCGGAGGCGGTGGCGATCGGCCGGGGGCGGATCCTGTTCGTGGGGTCGAGCGACGAGGCGCGGCGCTACATCGGGACCGGGACCGAGGTGATCGACCTCTCCGGCCGCACCGTGCTGCCGGGGCTGGTGGACGCCCACTATCACCTCGCGGGGGTCGGGCGCCGGGAGCGGACCCTGAACCTGGAAGGGACCCGGAGCCTGGAGGAGTTCCTGGCGCGGGTGCAGGCGCGGGTCGCCCAGACCCCGCCGGGGGAGTGGGTGACGGGCCGCGGGTGGATCGAGACCCACTGGACGCCGCCGGTCTTCCCGACCCGGCAGGACCTCGACCGGGTGGCGCCCGACCACCCGGTCTTCCTCACCCGGTCCGACGGGCACGCGGGGGTGGCCAACAGCGCCGCGCTCCGGGCGGCCGGGGTCACGCGGGGCACCGAGGCGCCCGCGGGCGGGAGCGTGCTCAAGGACGCCAGCGGCGAGCCGACCGGGATGCTGATCGACCGGGCCCAGGGGCTGGTGGCTCGGCACGTGCCCCCCGCCAGCGAAGCCGAGCTGGAGGAGGCGCTCGTCGTCGGCGCGGACCGGAGCGTCCGGCTGGGGTGGACCCAGATCCAGGACGCCGGCGGCAGCTGGGAGGAGGTCGCCCGGATGCGGCGGCTCTACGGCGCGAGCCGGATCAAGCTGCGGATCTACAAGGCGCTCAACGGGCCCAGTGCGAGCACGGATTCGCTCCTGGCCGCGGGGCCCAGCGTGGGCGAGTTCGACGGCCGGTTCACCGTACGGACCATCAAGGCGGTCTTCGACGGCGCCCTCGGCTCGCGCGGGGCGCTCCTGCTCAAGCCGTACCGCGACGACCCCGGCAACCTGGGGCTGGTGACGACCGACCTGGACCGGCTCCGGCCGATGCTGCGCGAGTCGCTGCGGCGGGGGGTCCAGGTGGAGGCGCACGCCATCGGCGACAGCGCCAACCGCATGCTGCTCAACCTCTTCGCCGAGGCGTTCGAGGCGGTGCCGGCGGCAGAGCGGGCGGTGGCCGACCCGCGCTGGCGGGACGAGCACACCCAGATCGTCGATCCCGCCGACCTGCCGCGCTTCCGCCAGCTCGGGGTCATTCCCTCGATGCAGCCGTCACACGCCATCGGCGACCTGCACTTCGCGCCCAGCCGGCTGGGCGATGCCCGGCTGGTGGGCGCGTACGCCTGGAAGACGCTGCTCGACGACGGGAACATCATCCTGGGCGGCTCGGACGCGCCGGTGGAACGGGGCGAGCCGATGATCGAGTTCTACGCCGCCGTCACCCGGCGCGACACCAGCGGGTTCCAGGGTCCCAACTGGCATCCCGAGCAGGTGATGACCCGGGCCCAGGCGCTGAAGGCGTTCACCCTGTGGCCCGCCTACGGCGCCTTCGAGGAGCAGGAGCGGGGCTCGATCGCCGTCGGCAAACGGGCCGATTTCACCGTGCTCTCGGCGGACATCATGACCATCCCGCCCGAGGAGATCCTGCGCACCCGGAACGTCATGACGATCATCAACGGCGAGATCGTCTACCGGGACGCGCCATGATCCGGGGCGTCGCGGGACTCGTGATGCTGGCGGCGGTGTCCGGCGCGATGGTCCCCGCCGCGCGCGCCCAGTCCCAGGCGGGGAGCGAGCTGCGCGACAGCGTGTCGCTGTACGCGAGCGACCGGGCCGCGCTCCACCGGCGGTACGACGCCCCCTGGTCGGCGGAACGCCGGGCCCGGATGCAGGCCTTCCACGCCGACTGGGCGACCCGGCTCGGGGCGATGCCCTTCGAGCGGATGGGCCTGGAGGGGCGGGTGGACTGGGTCCTGCTCGACACGCAGCTGCGCTACGAACGGGCGCTGCTGGAGCGGGAAGCGCGGGAGTGGGCCGAGATGGTCCCGTTGGCCCCGTTCGCCGGGCGGCTGATCGCGTTCCAGGATGCCCGGCGCCGGCTGGAGCCGGTGACCCCGCGCGCCGTGGCGGGCGCCCTCGATTCGCTGGCGCGCCAGATCGACTCGGCCCGCCAGGCGGTCGAGGCGGGTGGGGCGGGGACGACATCGCGGATCGTGGCCTTCCGGGCCGTCGGCATGCTGGGCGACCTGCGACGGACGATGACCGGATGGTACCGGTTCTCCGCGGGCTACGACCCGCTCTTCTCGTGGTGGGTGACGGCCCCCTACCGCCGGGCCGACTCCGCCCTGGCGGGATACGTGAAGCAGGTGCGGGAGAAGGTGCTCGGCTTCCGCGAGGGACAGGACGAGCCGATCATCGCCGACCCGATCGGGGCCCGGGGGCTCGAGGCCGACCTGGCGCACGAGATGATCCCCTACCGGGTGAAGGAGCTGATCGCCATCGCGGAGCGGGAGTTCGCCTGGTGCGAACGCGAGATGCGGCGGGCCGCGGCCGACATGGGGTTCGGCGACGACTGGCGGGCCGCCGTGGAGCGGGTGAAGACCCTGCACGAGGCCCCGGGCGACCAGCCCGCCCTCATCCGGGCGCTGGCGGAAGAGGCGGAGGAATTCGTGATCAGCCGCGGGCTGGTGACGGTGCCGCCGGTGGCGCGCGAGATCTGGCGGATGGAGATGCTGAGCCCCCAGGCGCAGAAGGTGAGCCCCTTCTTCCTGGGCGGCGAGGTGATCCAGGTCTCCTTCCCCACCGACAGCATGGCCCACGAAGACAAGCTGATGAGCATGCGGGGCAACAACCGCTACTTCAGCCGGGCCACCGTGCACCACGAACTGATCCCGGGCCACCACCTGCAGGGGTTCATGAACGAGCGGCACCAGCCGCACCGCCGGGTGTTCCGCACGCCGTTCTGGACCGAGGGGTGGGCCCTCTACTGGGAGATGCTGCTGTGGGACCTGGGCTTCCCGACCACGCCCGAGGAGCGGGTGGGAATGCTCTTCTGGCGCTCGCACCGGGCCGCCCGGATCATCTTCTCGCTCCGGGTGCACCTCGGCACCATGACGCCCCAGGAAGCGATCGACTTCCTGGTGGCCCGGGTGGGCCACGAGCGGGCCAACGCGGAGGCGGAGGTGCGCCGGTCGTTCAACGGGACCTACCCGCCCCTCTACCAGGCGGCGTACATGCTGGGCGGACTGCAGTTCCGCGCCCTGCACCGGGACCTGGTGGGCGGCGGCCGGATGAGCGACCGGGCCTTCCACGACGCCATCCTGCAGGGCGGACCGATGCCGGTCGAAATGGTCCGGGCCCGGCTGCTGGGCGAGCCGCCCGCCCGGGACTTCCGTCCGGCCTGGCGGTTCTGAGGCCGGCACCCGCCCCGGTGCCGGACCGGTGCGGACCGGATCAGCTCAGTAGTAGCGCAGCCAGTAGTACACCACGTACACCCACGACAGCACGCCGTGGACGATCGCCCAGAGGAGCGACTTGTTGGCGCTCCAGGAGATCGTGATCGCCAGGGCCGATCCGAACGAGATCCCGGCCCGCGCCGCTTCGTGTCGTGCCGCCATCAGTGCCTCCCGTCTCCGGGCGGGGGTGCCGCCCTCATGGTTCCCAGCGCGGGACCCGGCCCGGCGTCCAGGGGACGCCGGCGGCCTCCGCCCGTTCGAGCAGCCGGCGCAGGTCGCCTTCCACCAGCTCGCGCAGCCGGGGCAGCCAGGCGCCGAACTCCGCCGCCGCGATGTCGTAGTTCCGCCGATGGGTGCTGGTCGGCGCCGAGGTGGACTGCCAGTGTCCGGAGACGATCTCCTGGACCCGGTTGGTGATCGAGGGCCGGGTGGGCTCGCTCCGGCCGGCCACGGTCCGGTCGCCGGAGAGCGTCTCCTGCAGGTCCAGGAGCCGCAGGTCGACCGCGGCCACGGTGTCACGCAGGCCGGCCGGCGCGGCGGGCGACTGATCGAGCGCCTGCCGCAGCAGGCGCAGCTGGTTCTGCGCCTCGCTCACCGTCTGGACGGCCCCCATCACCGCGCGCTGCAGCCGGGCGGTCTGCTGCTGGAAGGCGAGCAGCGCCGCCCGGTCGGCCGGCGGGAGGGACGGCGTCAGCACCGGCTGGGCCGTGAAGGTCTGCGGTTCGCCCACCGGGGTGAGGACGCCGTTCATCCGCCGGGCCAGGGTCACCCGGTAGGTGCCCGGGGTGGCGAGCGGGCCCGACGGCCCGCCGAAGCCGCCCCCGCCGCCCGGCTCGTCCTCGTCGTCGCCGGCCGGCCGGGCGGGGCCGGTGACCGGCATGGCGCTGGCCCAGCGCAGGTCCCAGGTCACCCGGTGGAACCCCGCCGTGGTGGGGCCGGTGAGGCGGCGCACCACGTTGCCCGATTCGTCGCTGACGGTGAGGACCACGGCCGGGTCCTCGGCCCGGTCCTCCGCGCGCAGCTGATCCCAGGAGGGGTAGGGCGTGTCCTCCCCCCGCCGGGCCCGGGCCCGTTCCGCCTCGCGGCGCTGTTCCGCCGGGCTGCGGAGGGTACGGCCGAGGTGGTAGGTGAAGGTCGCGCCCGGCGGCGGGTTGGGCGCGGTGAAGAAGGCGTCGCCCTGGCTGCCCGCGCCGGTCGAGGTCGCGATGAACATCGCCGCCGGCGGGACCGGCAGCAGGGTGGCCTCCGCCGCCAGGAGCGGCGGGGTGATCGCGCGGAGCGGCGAATAGTCGTCCAGCACGTAGAAGCCGCGGCCGAAGGTGGCCAGCACCAGGTCGTCGGTCCGCGGGTGGATCGCCAGGTCGCGGACCGGGATCGGGGGCAGGCCGCCGCCCAGCCGGATCCAGCGGCCCCCGCCGTCGGGGGTGAAGAAGACCCCGAACTCGGTGCCCACGAACAGCAGCTCGGGCCGGACGTGGTCTTCCACGATCGACCAGGTGGAGCCGCGGGCCGGCAGGTCGGCGGTGATGTTGGTCCAGCTGCGCCCGCGGTCGGTGCTCCGGAGCACGTAGGGCCGGTAGTCGCCCGCCTTGTGGTTGTTGAAGGTGGCGTAGACGGTGCGGTCGTCGTGGCGGGAGGCCGCCAGGTCGCTCACGTACGCGGTATCCGGCACGCCGGGGAACCGGTCCTGGCGCCGCCAGGTCTGACCGCCGTCCTCGCTCACCTGGATCAGGCCGTCGTCGGTCCCCGCGTAGAGCAGTCCCTCCGCCCGGGGCGATTCCGCCAGCGCCACGATCGCGCCGTAGAACGAGGTGGAGGTGTTCTTCGCCACCGCGTCCACGCTCCAGACCCGGCCCATCATGCGCAGGGTGTTGCGGTCGATCTGGCGGGAGAGGTCCCCGCTCACCGGGCGCCAGGTGTCGCCCCGGTCGTCGCTCCGGAAGAGCC
>JBFILX010000111.1:0-7366 GCA_041612035.1 Gemmatimonadales bacterium
ACCGGCCCTGTCGCGCGGCCCGGGCCACGCCCTCCATCGCCCGACGCAGCCCCGCGGGCCCGTCGCGGTGCTCCTGCCAGAGCACGGCGGCGTAGCTGGCGAACCCCTCCGAGAGCCAGAGGTGGTGCCAGTCCGCCTGGTTCACCGCGTCGCCGAACCACTGGTGCGCGGTCTCGTGCGCCACCAGCCCCTCGCTCACCCGTCCCTCCGCCCAGATCCGCTCGCCGTAGAAGATGACGGTGCTGTTCTCCATCCCGCCGAACATGGTGGCCGCCTGCACGTGCCGGAGCTCGGAGTAGGGGAAGGCGCCGAACAGCCGGGTGAAGAGGTCCACCATCTCGCCCGCGCGGGTGAACGCGCTCGTCGCGGTCCAGGCGGAGTCGGCCGGCGTGCTCCAGGCGGTCTGGGGCACGCAGTGCACCGCGCAGCCCCCGTCGGGGAGCGGCACCGGCACCAGCCGGCCCGCGCCCAGCACCATGGTGTGCACCGGGGTGGGCTCGGTCATCACGAACCGCCAGGTGGCGCGGTCGCGGGTGCTGTCCACCCCGGCCAGGGTGCCGTTGGCGACCACCGCGAGCCCAAGGGGCGCGTCCACGTGCCAGGCCACGGTGGCCTTGTCGGAGGGATGGTTCTGGGCGGCGAGCCAGTGCCGCGCCCGGTCGGGCCAGTTGTCGGCGAAGACGGTGCGGCCCGCTCCCTCGCCGCGGATCACCAGGCCCTCGCGCGGCACCCCGGCGTAGCGCACCGCGGTGAGCACCGTGTCGCCCGCCGCCCCGCCGTGGGCCAGCAGGAGCCATCCGCCCTCCCGGCGCCAGGGGACCGCGCGGCCGTTCACCTCCGCCCGGGCGACGGTCATCGCGGTGTCGAGGTCGAGCCGGATCGGCTCGGGACCGTCCACCACCCACCGGGCGCCGACGTCGAGCGCCACCCGGCCGCCCGCGGCGGGCAGCGCGATGGCGATGTCGTAGTGCAGGGCGTCGTGGCGGACCGGGTAGCCGTCGGTGCGCGCCGCGAGCGGGTCCTGGGCCAGGAGGGCCAGCGCGCCCAGGACCCCCGACAGCGCCGGGCTCACCGGCCCAGCTCGGCGCCGAAGAACTCCAGGATATTCGCCCAGGCCCGCTCCGGCTGATCGGTGTCGTGGCCCTGGCGGCCCGGCTTCAGGAAGCCGTGGCCGGTGCCCGGGTAGATGTCGTAGCGGAACCGCTTGCCGGCCGCCGTCATCACCCGCGACACCTCGGGGAGGGCGTTGTTGATCCGGGCGTCGTTCTCGCCGTAGACGCCCAGCACCGGGGTGACGATCCGCTGCATGGCGGCGCTGTCGGGGGCGGGGCCGTAGCAGACCACGGCCGCCTTGAGCCGCGGGTTGCTGGTGGCGTACCGGAAGGTCTGGCCGCCGCCCCAGCAGAACCCCATCACCCCGATCCGGCCCTTCCGCACCGCGGGCAGGGTCTCCAGGTAGGCGTACGCGGCGTCGAGGTCGGCCGTGATCCCCTCCGGCGTGAGCTGGGCCATGAGCTTCCGGCCCGAGTCGCCGGCGGGCGGCGTCATCCCCCAGCGGGAGGAGAGCATGTCGGGGACGATGGCCACGTAGCCCCGGGCCGCCAGCCGGTCGGCCACGGTGGGCTCCCAGTCGGTGAGCCCGAAGATCTCGTGGATCACGATGACGGCAGGCGCGGCATCGGCCCGTTCGGGGTACGTCACGTAGGCGCGGACCGGGTCGGCGCCGTCGCGCGGGATCCGCACCCACTCCCCGTGGGTGGTGACGTCCTGCGGGGCGGCCGTGGCGGGCGGGGCGGCCGGCGCGGACGACGCGCGGACCATCCACATGCCGAGGGCGCCCGCCGCCATGGCGGCGAGGGCGACGAGCAGGTAGCTGGCGGATCCGGTGCGGGGGGTACGGCGCATGGGAGTTCTCCCGGGCGGGAAGGGGTCCCCCAATTCTATCCCGGTCGGCGGCGGCGCTAGTCCCGGTACCGGTTGCGGCCGTCGGCCTTGGCCTTGAGCAGGTTTTCGTCGGCGATCCCGATCAGCGACGCGCCGTCGGTGACCCGGTCGTCGGGATAGGTGGCGATCCCGATGCTCACGGTGACGGCGATCGCCTGCGACTGGTCGCCGAATCGGTGGTGGGCCACCCGCCGCAGGATCCGGTCGGCCAGGATCCGCGCCCCGGCCTGCCCGGTGAGCGGGAGCAGGACGCAGAACTCCTCCCCGCCGTAGCGGGCCACCATGTCGATGGCCCGCTGTTCCCGGCGCAGCAGCTCGGCCAGCTGGGCCAGCACCAGGTCGCCCATCTGGTGGCCGTAGGTGTCGTTGGTGACCTTGAAGTGGTCCACGTCCAGCATGAGGCAGCTGAGCGTGGTGCCGTACTTGATGGCCTGGTCGAGGTCACGCTGCAGCCGGTGCTCCAGCGCCCGGCGGTTGTGCAGCCCCGTGAGCGGGTCGGTCTGGGCCAGCTCGCGCAGGGCCCGCTGGCCCTCGACCACGTCCTGCAGGTCCTGGGCCTTCTCGATCGAGGCCACCGCCGTCTTGATCACCTGGTCGGCGAACTGGATGTCGAGCTGGTTGAGCACAACGTCCGGCCCGCTGGTGCGCAGGAAGAACACGCCGGCCTGGTCGGGCCGGATGGTGAACGGAATGGCCAGGGCCGAGGTGGTCTCGACGGTCCGGCCCTCGGCCTCCCACTCCTCGCGGGTGGCCTGGTACAGCGGGTCGGAGTCGATCGAGTCGCTGAGCACGATCTCGCCGGTCCGGAAGGCCTGCTCGATCTCGGGGTAGCGGGCCAGCTCCACCCGGAGGTTCCGGAGGTTCGGGTTCTCGAACGCGGCCACCACCGTGGCCATCCCCTCGTCCGGGCCCAGGAGCAGGATGGAGCAGCGCGACAGGCCGAGCCCCTGGGCCACTCGGCGCACCAGCACCTGGTAGATCTCCTCGGGGGTGAGCGAGGCCGCGATCTCCCGCAGGATCTCCACCATCTCGGCGCGGCTCCGGGCCTCGGCCCGTGCGGTGTCGAGCGCGCGGCCGGCCCGCAGGCGGACCTTGATGCGGGCCAGGATCTCCCGGGCGCGGTAGGGCGGCGACAGCACGTCGGCGGCCCCCAGCCCCAGCGCCGTCACCGAGGTCTCCTCGCCGTCGGCCGGGGTGAGGAGCACCACCGGCAGCTCGGCGTGGCGCGGGTCGGCCTTGATCCGGCGCAGCAGGTCGAGCCCCCGGGCGTCGTCCTCGGTCTCCAGCACCAGCAGGTCGAGCGGCCCGGTGCGGAGCGCGTCGAGCAGCGGCTCCGCGGCCGGGACGGCGATGACCTCGTAGTGGTGTTCGGTCAGGATCCAGCCGAGGGTGCGGCCGAAGCCGTGGTCGTCGTGGGCCAGCAGGATCCGGGCGACGGCGGTCACGGGCCCACCAGCCGCCGGAAGAGCTCGGGATCCACGTTGCCCCCGGTGAGGATCACCGCGGTCGGGGTGACGGGACGGACCCGGCCCGCGAGGAGGGCGGCCACGCCCACCGCCGCCGACGGCTCCACCCGGAGCCCCGCCTCCCAGTAGAGCAGTGCCATCGCCTCCCCGATCTCGTCGTCGCTCACCGAAGCCGCCTCCTGCACGACGGGCTGGATTAGCCGGAAGGTAAGCCGGCCGATGGCGAGGGGGAGCAGGCCGTCGGCGATGCTCCGGGCGGTGCCGGTGGAGACCGGCTCCCCCGCGGCGAGCGCGGCGGAGAGCTTGGGGGCCCCGGCGGGCTCCACCCCCACCACCCGGACCTCGGGACGGATCGCCTGCACGGCGGCGCAGCTCCCGGCCAGGAGCCCGCCCCCGCCCACCGGCGCCAGCAGGGTGCCGATCCCGGCGTTCGCCTCCAGGATCTCCAGGGCGCAGGTGGCCTGGCCCAGGATGATTTCGGGGTGGTCGTAGGGCGGCACCAGGGTCATGCCGGTGGCGGCCAGTTCGTCGGCCCGGGCCATGCGCGCGCTGGAGACCGGCTCCACGAACTCGATCTCCGCGCCGTGGCGCCGGACCCCCTCGACCTTCACGGGCGGCGCGGTGCGGGGCATCACCACCACGGCCCGGAGCCCCAGGTGTCGGGCCACGAAGGCCACGGCCTGGCCGTGGTTGCCGCTGGAGTGGGTCACGATCCCGCGGGCGCGGGCGGCCTCGTCGAGCCGGCTGATGGCGGTGAAGGCGCCCCGCACCTTGAAGGCGCCGATCGGCTGGAACTGCTCGCACTTGAGGTAGACGGGCACCCCCGCGCGGCGGCTCAGCGCGGGGGCCTCGACCAGCGGGGTGGGCGGGGCGACGGCGCGGAGGGCGGCCGCCGCCCCCCGGATCCCGTCGGCCGAGGGGGCGACCGCGGCGGTCACGCTACTCGACCGCCTCGGCCGGTGCGGGCTCCTCGTCGCCGGTGGGCTCCTCGGGCCCGCCCTCGTCCTCGGTGATCACCCGGGCCACGTCCACCACCAGGTCGCCTTCGTCCAGGTTCATGACCCGGACCCCCTGGGTGTTGCGGCCGATCACGCTGATCCCCTTCACCGGCACCCGGATGATGACCCCGCTGCGGGTGATGAGCATCAGCTCGTCGTCCTCGAGCACTTCCTTGAGCGCCACGCACACGCCGGTGCGGTCGGTCTTCCGGAGGGTGAGGATCCCCTTGCCGCCCCGCTTCTGGACCCGGTACTCGCCCAGCTCGGACCGCTTGCCCATCCCCTTCTCGGTGACCGTGAGGAGGGTGGCGTCGCGCCGCACCACCACCATGCCGATCACCCGGTCGTCCTTGCCCAGGGCAATCCCGCGCACGCCGGTGGTGGCCCGGCCCATCTCCCGCACGTCGCTCTCGTGGAACCGGATGCTCAGCCCCTGCCGGGTGCCCAGCACGATGTCGTTGTTGCCGTCGGTGATCTGGACGTCGATCAGCTCGTCGTCGGCGTCCACGTTGATGGCGTTGATCCCGGTGGAGCGGACGTTGCCGTAGGCGCTCAGCACCGTCTTCTTCACCGTCCCCTTGCGGGTGGCGAACATCAGCCAGTGCTGGTCGTCGAAGGTGCGCACCGGCACCAGGGCCGCGATCCGCTCGTCGGCCTGGATGCCGATGCAGTTGATGACCGGCCGGCCCTTGGCGGCCCGGCCCCCCTGCGGGATCTCGTGCACCTTGAGCCAGTAGATCTGGCCCCGGTCGCTGAAGAACATCACGTAATCGTGGGTGCTGGCGATGAAGAGATGCTCGATCCAGTCGTCTTCCTTCGCCGTGGCCCCCATGAGCCCCCGCCCGCCGCGCCGCTGGCGCCGGTAGGTGGAGACCGGGATCCGCTTGATGTAGCCGGAGCGGGAGATGGTGATGACCATGTCCTCTTCGGCGATCAGGTCCTCGATCGCGAAGTCGGCCTGGTCGGGGATGATCTCGGTGCGGCGGGCGTCGCCGTACTTCTCCGCCAGCTGCTCCATCTCCTCCACCAGGATCTTCACCCGCCGCTCCCGCGAGTCGAGGACCCCCTTCAGCTCCTGGATCAGCCCCCGCACCTCGGCCAGTTCGCCCTCGAGCTTCTCGATCTCGAGCCCGGTGAGCCTGGCGAGCCGCATGTTGAGGATGGCTTCGCTCTGTTTCTCGCTGAGCTTGAACTTCTTGCGGAGCCGCTGGTCGGCCTCCTCGGTGGTCTTCGACCCCCGGATGATCTTGATGACCTCGTCCAGGTTGTCGACCGCGATCTTGAGCCCCTCCAGGACGTGCTCCCGGGCCTGGGCGTTCTCCAGGTCGAAGGTGGCGCGGCGGACGATGATCTCGTGCCGGTGGTCGATGAAGTGCTGCAGCATCTCCCGCAGGTTCATCTCGCGGGGCCGGCCGTTCACCAGGGCGAGGTTGATCACGCCGAAGGTGGACTGCATCGGGGTGTGCTTGTAGAGCTGGTTGAGCACCACCTCGGGGATGGCGTCCCGCTTGAGCTCGATCACCAGCCGCATCCCGTCGCGGTCGGACTCGTCCCGCACCGCGCTCACGCCCTCGATCCGCTTCTCCAGGACGTGGTCCACGATCTGCTCGGCCAGCCGGGCCTTGTTGACCTGGTAGGGGAGCTCGGTCACCACCAGCGCGTTCTTGCCCGAGGAGGCCTTCTCCTCCACCTGCACCCGGGCCCGCATCACCACCTTGCCCCGCCCGGTCTCGTAGGCCTCCCGCAGCCCCGCCACCCCGTAGATGTACCCGCCGGTGGGGAAGTCGGGGCCCTTCACGAACCCGCACAGGTCGGCCACCGTGGCGTCCTCGTGGGTGGCCAGGTGGGCCACCGCCCGGCACACCTCGCCCAGGTTGTGGGGCGGGATGTTGGTGGCCATCCCCACCGCGATGCCGCTCGAGCCGTTCACCAGCAGGTTGGGGAGCCGGGACGGGAGGACCGTGGGCTCCTGCTTCTGGTCGTCGAAGTTGGGCTGGAACTCGACCGTGTTCTTGTCGATGTCCTCCAGCATCTCCAGCGCGATCCGGGTGAGCCGCGCCTCGGTGTAGCGGTAGGCGGCCGCCGGGTCGCCGTCCACCGAGCCGAAGTTCCCCTGGCCGTCCACCAGCGGATAGCGGAGCGAGAAGTCCTGCACCATCCGCACCAGCGCGTCGTACACCGACGAGTCGCCGTGCGGGTGATACTTGCCCAGCACGTCGCCCACCACCGTGGCCGACTTCTTGTACGGCCGCCCCGGCGTGAGGTTCAGCTCGTTCATCGCGTACAGGATCCGCCGGTGCACCGGCTTGAGCCCGTCCCGCACGTCCGGCAGGGCGCGCGAGACGATGACGCTCATCGAGTAGTTGATGAAGGACTGCCGCAGCTCGTCCTCGATCGGACGGGGCAGAATGCGTTCACGCGAGTTGGGCGCGGTCATGCTCGCTCGGGCGACGGGTCGGGAAGGGGGAGACGACGGCCCGGAGGCCCTCGTCCCAAACGACGAAATCTAGCCGGGCGGCCCCCCGTCGGGCAACCCCGGACGACCCGCTTAAATGGTTGTCGGGAAACGATTTACGATGCGGGTCGGCGGCGCCGGGCGGGCAGCAGCGCCGGCACCACCACCAGGGCCCCCACGGTGCCCGCCAGGGTGCCCCCCACGGTGGCCAGCGCGATGGCCCCGAACAGGCTGTCGAGGTCGGCCCGCACCGCCAGCGGGAGCAGGCTCGCCAGCGTCACCAGGGTCACCAGCACGATCATCCCGGTGCGGTCGTGCGCCGCCGCGAGCACGTCCTCCACCGACAGCGGGCGCACCGTGCGGGTGCCGTCGGGGGCGCGGACCAGGCGGCGCTCCAGCGCGGCGTGCACCAGCAGGATGGTCTGGTTCACCGCCAGCCCGATCACCAGGATGAGCCCCACCGCCGCCTCCCGCCCGAACGGGGTGTCGGTGATCCAGAAGGC
>JBFILX010000112.1:0-7347 GCA_041612035.1 Gemmatimonadales bacterium
CCGCCCGCCCCCCTCAGGCGACGCCCACGTCCCCCTCGAGGTAGGTGTAGCCCTCCAGCCCGGCCACGTACTCGGCGATGAAGGCGTTGGCCATGTCGCGGGGCAGGTCCTTCGTCGCGGTGACCTTGCGCCGGAAGTTCGCCAGCAGGTCGGGCGCGTGGAACTGGACGTAGTTCAGCACCTCGGTGACGGTGTCCCCGTGGACCAGGTCGGTCACCTCGTACCCGCCGTTGCGGACCCGGATGTGCACGGCGTTGGTGTCGCCGAACAGGTTGTGCAGGTCGCCCAGGATCTCCTGGTAGGCCCCGGTCAGGAAGATGCCCAGCAGGTACGGTTCGCCCGGCGTGACCCGGTGCACCTCCAGGCAGGGCTTGCCCCGCCGGCCCCCGGCGAACCGGTCGATGACTCCGTCCGAGTCGCAGGTCATGTCCTGCAGGGTGGCCCGGCGGACCGGCGGCTCGGTCAGCCGGTGGACCGGCATGACCGGGAAGGTCTGCTCGATGGCCCAGTTGTCGGGGAGCGACTGGAACACCGAGAAGTTCAGGAAGTAGCGGTCCACCAGGTTCGCCTCCAGGTGGCTCACGATCTCCTGGCTCGCGTTCTCGCCCTCCCGGACCATGCGGGCCAGGGCGTTCATGGTGCGCAGGTAGACCTGCTCGATGGTGGCCCGGTCGCGGAGCGAGATGGCGTTGCTGGTGAACAGCTCCTGCACCCGCTCCTTGGCGAACACCGCGTCGTGGAACACCTCTTCCATCCGCTCCGGCGTGAGCGACTCGAGGTTCTCCACCAGCTCCACCAGGATCGGCGGTGCCTGCTTGCCCAGGGCCGGCAGCTCGGGGTCGGCGAAGCTCTCGACGTCGGTCACGTTGAGCAGCAGCAGCGAGTGGTGCGCGGTGAGCGCCCGTCCCGACTCGGAGATCAGGTGGGGCATCGGCATCCCCGCCCGCTGGCAGAGGGTGCCCAGGGTGTACACCACGTCGTTGGCGTACTCCCGGACCGAGTAGTTCATGCTGGCCGGCCGGGTGGTGCGCGACCCCTCGTAGTCCACCCCGAGACCCCCGCCGATGTCCACGTGGGTCAGGTCGAATCCCATCCGCCGGATCTCCATGTAGAACCGGCCGATCTCCTCCAGGGCCGCCTTGATGAACCGGATGTCGGTGATCTGGCTCCCCAGGTGGAAGTGGATCAGCTTGAGCCAGTCCCGGGCGCCGGTCGCCTCCAGCCGGTCCAGCAGGCCCAGCAGCTGGGTGGCGGTGAGCCCGAACTTCGACTGCTCTCCCCCGCTCTTGGCCCACCGGCCGCTCCCCTGGGTGGCGAGCTTGATCCGGACCCCGAGGGTGGGGGTCACGTCCATCTCGGCGGCGACCCGCCGCAGGGTCTCGAACTCCGCCAGCCGCTCCAGCACGATGAAGACCGAGTGGCCCAGCCGCTGGCCGGTCAGGGCCAGCCGCATGAACTCCTCGTCCTTGTAGCCGTTGCAGATGATGAGGTGGTCGGTCCGGTCGGTGAGGCCCAGGATCGCCTGGAGCTCGGCCTTGCTGCCGCACTCCAGCCCCACGCCGACGTCCCGGCCGAACTCGAGGATCTCCTCGACCACGTGGCGCTGCTGGTTGACCTTGATCGGGTAGGCGAGCTGGTAGCTCCCCTGGTAGTCGAACTCCTGGATGGCGCGGCGGAAATCGGCGGTGAGGTCGTGGAGCCGCGCCCGGAGGATGTCGGAGAACCGGATCAGCAGCGGCAGGCCCACGCCCTGATCGTTGAGGTCGAGCGCCAGCTGGTACAGGTCCAGGCCGTGGCCCGGCTTGCGGTCGGGGTGGACGGTGACGTGCCCGTCCTGGTTGATCCGGAAGAAGCCGAGTCCCCAGCCCGACATGTTGTAGAGCTTCTCGGCGTCCTTGACGGTCCAGGTGGTGGTGTTGATCGCGCGCTCCCGGGGAACCAGTGGTGGGGCACAAACGTAATCGGAGCCGGAGGCGCGCGACAGCGTTCGGCTGGCCCCGGGCACCCGGCGCGCCCATACTTCGTCCGTCGGGCCGTCCGTGCCACCCTGGAGCCTCTGTGCGCTGGTCGTTTCGCCTGGCCACGATCGCCGGGACCGAGATCCGGATCCACTTCACCTTCCTCATGCTCGTGGCGTGGTACGCCTACGTGGCCTGGGCGGGGGGCGGCGCCGCGGCCGCGCAGGCCAGCGTGATCTTCCTCCTGCTGGTCTTCTTCTGCATCCTGCTGCACGAGTTCGGGCACATCCTGATGGCGCGCCGCTACGGCATCCGCACCCCGGACGTCCTGCTCTCCCCGATCGGCGGGCTCGCCCGGCTCGAGCGGATGCCCGAGGAGCCCCGCCAGGAGCTGCTGGTGGCCCTGGCCGGACCGGCCGTCACCCTCGCGGTGGCGGTCGTCCTCTGGCTCTGGGTCCGCACCCTGGGCGGCGCGACCGAGCTGGGCGGCTTCGACCCGGCCCGCGACCGGCTCCTCCCGGCGCTCTACCGGCTGAACGTCTTCCTGCTCCTGTTCAACCTCATCCCGGCCTTCCCGATGGACGGCGGCCGGGTGCTCCGGGCCCTGCTCGCCGCCCGGAAGGGGCTGGTCACGGGGACCCGCATCGCCGCCCGGATCGGGCAGGGCTTCGCCATGCTGTTCGGGCTGATCGGGCTGTTCTGGTCGCCGCTCCTCGTGCTGGTGGCGGCGTTCGTCTACCTGGCGGCGGAGGCGGAGGCCCGGTCGGTGGAGACCCGGGCCGCGGGACGCGGGCTCACCACCACCAACATGATGGTGACCGACATCCGCATGCTCCGGGTCTACGCCACGCTGGCCGACGCGGCCAAGCTGCTGCTGGCCGGCGAGCAGCGCGAATTCCCGATCGTGGACAACGACGGCCGGCTGGAGGGCCTGCTCACCCGCGACGACCTGGTGCGCGGGCTGGCGGCGGAGGGACCGGGCGCCACCGTCGGGATGGTGATGACCCGGGGGTTCGAGCCCCTCACCCCCGAGGTGCCCTTCGCCACCGCCCTCGAACGCCTGCAGGCCAGCCGCCTGCCCGCGCTGCCCGTGGTCGACCGCGACGGCCTCCTGGTCGGGCTGCTCACCACCGACAACATCACCGACCTCCTGCTGGTCCGGCAGCACCTGGCCGGGGTCCCGCTGGCGGGCGGCGTGAACGCGCGTTCATGAGCAGCCCGCCGGCGGCCGGCGTCCCCGCCCGGGCCGGGCCGACCCGCGTCGCGGTCACCGGCTCCTCGGGGCTGATCGGTTCGGCCCTGGTCCGGGCGCTGGAGGGTGCCGGCTCGACGGTGATCCGGCTGGTGCGGCGCGCCCCCCGCCCCGGCGAGGTGCGCTGGGACCCGGCGGCGGGCCGGATCGACGCGGAGGGGCTCGCCGGGGTGGAGGCGGTGGTCCACCTGGCCGGGGAGCCGATCGCGGCCGGGCGCTGGACCGCGGAGCGGAAGCGGCGGATCCGCGAGAGCCGGGTGCAGGGCACCGGGCTCCTCGCCGGGGCCCTGGCGTCGCTGCCGACCCCGCCGGGGGTCCTCGTCTCGGGATCGGCGAGCGGGTACTACGGGCATCGGGGCGACGAGGTCCTGACGGAGGACGCGGGCCCCGGCGACAACTTCACCGCCGAGGTGGCCCGGGAGTGGGAGGCGGCGACGGCCCCGGCGGCCGCGGCCGGCATCCGGGTCACGCACGTCCGGCTCGGCATCGTCCTGAGCCCCGACGGCGGCGCCCTCGCCAAGATGCTCCCGGTCTTCCGCTGCGGGCTGGGCGGCCAGCTGGGCCACGGCCGCCAGTGGATGAGCTGGGCCAGCCTGCGGGACACCGTGGCCGCGATCCGCATGGCGCTGATCGCCCCCGCCCTGGCGGGTCCGGTGAACGTCTGCGCGCCCGAGCCCGTCACCAACGCGGCCTTCACCCGGGCTCTGGCCCGGGCCCTGGGCCGGCCGGCCCTGCTGGCGGTGCCCGCCTTCGCCCTGCGGCTGGCCCTGGGCCAGCTGGCCGAGGAGACCCTGCTGGCCAGCACCCGGATGGTCCCCACCCGGCTCGAGCGGGCGGGCTTCGCCTTCCGGGATCCGGCCCTGGGCCCGACCCTGGAGCGGCTGCTCGGCTGACCCCGGGCGCCGCGGGCCGTCCCCCCGACGGGCCTATCTTTCCGGCATGACGGACCCCCCCGCCCCGCCGCGCCGCGCGGTCGTGCTGCTGAGCGGCGGACTCGATTCGGCCACCGCCGCGGCGATGGCGGCCTCCCAGGGCTACGAGCTGCACGCCCTCACCTTCCAGTACGGCCAGCGCCACGACGACGAGGTCGCCGCGGCCGCGCGGGTGGCCGCGTCGCTCGGCGTGGCCGGGCACCACGTGGTGCACGTGGACCTGGCCGCGGTGGGCGGCTCCGCGCTCACGGCGGACCTGCCGGTCCCCAAGGACCGGTCCGACGAGGAGATCGGCGCCGGGATACCCGTCACCTACGTCCCGGCGCGCAACACGATCTTCCTGGCCCACGCGCTGGCCTGGTGCGAGGTGCTGGGCGCCGACGACGTGTTCCTCGGGGTGAACGCGCTGGATTACAGCGGCTACCCCGACTGCCGCCCCGAGTTCATCGCAGCGTTCGAGCGGCTGGCCGAGGTGGCCACCCAGGCGGGCACCGAGGGACGGCCCATCCGGATCCATGCCCCGCTGATCCGGCTGACCAAGAGCGAGATCATCCGGCGCGGGCTGGCGCTGGGCGTCGACTACGGACTGACCCATTCCTGCTACGACCCCGACGCGGAGGGCCGGGCCTGCGGGGCCTGCGATGCCTGCCGGCTCCGGCTCAAGGGCTTCCGCGACGCCGGCGCCACCGACCCCATCGCGTACCAGGGGGTCCCCGCCCCGTGAGCTACGCGGTCAAGGAGTTGTACTACACCCTGCAGGGCGAGGGGGCCCAGACCGGGCGGGCCGCGGTGTTCCTCCGCTTTGCGGGGTGCAACCTATGGACCGGTCGCGAGGCCGACCGGGCCGAGGCGACCTGCCGCTTCTGCGATACCGACTTCGTCGGCATGGATGGCCCGGGCGGGGGGCGCTACCCGGACGCCGCGTCCCTCGCCGACGCGGTCCAGACCCGGTGGCCGGCCGACAGCCCCCGGGCCCGACTGGTGGTCTGCACCGGCGGGGAGCCGCTCCTGCAGCTCGACCGGGCCCTGATCGAGGCGCTGCACGACCGGGGCTTCGAGGTGGCGGTGGAGACCAACGGGACCCTGCCCGTGCCCCCGGGGCTCGACTGGGTCTGCGTGAGCCCCAAGGCGGAGGCCCCGCTGGTGGTGGAGGAGGGGGACGAGCTCAAGCTCGTTTACCCCCAGGCGGGCGGCGAGCCCGAGCGATACGCCGGCCTCCGCTTCCGGCATCGCTTCCTCCAGCCCATGGACGGACCGGCCCGGGAGCGGCACACCGCGGCCGCGGTGGCCTACTGCCTCGCCCACCCCGAATGGCGCCTGTCGCTCCAGGTCCACAAGGTGGTGGGCCTCCCGTGAAGCGCGTTATCTTGGCGGGATGACCGAGCACCGGGTCACCACCGCCGAAGGGCTGTCGAGCGCCTTCGCCGCGGCGTGCCATCAGTCCCGCACCGAGGTCGAGCTCTACGACCGCTGCCGCGGGGCGCTGGCGCGGGCCTCGGGCGTGGACGCCCTCTGGCTCTCGGTCACCACCCCCAACGGCACGGCGCGCTCGGGCCCCGAGACCGGCGACTTCGCCGAGGCGGTGGAGGCGTTCCGGACCCAGAGCGGGGAGACCCGCGTGGTGGTGCACGCCTCCCCCGAGGCCATGCCGGTGCTCCAGGGCTGGCTCCCCGCGGTCTGCTTCGGGCTGGGCGTGGTGCTGGAGCTGCGCGCCATCCTGCAGCAGCGCCAGGCGGCGCTGGACGACGCCTCGTTCCAGCTCCGCGCGCTCCGCCAGGTGGTGCGGCTCCTCTCCTCGGTGCACTCCTCCGAGGAGACCGAGCACCTGATCCACGATTTCATGGCGGAAGTGTTCTTCGCCTGGTGGGCGGCGCTGTACCGTCCCGGCGAGGGGCACTACCACCCGGTCAAGAGCCGGGCCCTGAACGAGGGCGTCACCTTCGACCGGCTCGAAGGGCGGGCGCTGGACCGGGTGCTCCCGCCCGGCAGCCCCATCGCCACGCCGGCCGAGGTGGGAGTAGGGACCGTGGTGCCGCCCGGGACCGAGCTGGTGGTCCCGATGGACGCGGGGGGCGAGCGGATGGCGCTCATGCTGCTGGGCCCCCGGATGAACGGGGAGCCGTACGGCGGGGCGGAACTGGAGCTGGCCGGCACCCTGGCGCTGGCCGCGGCGATCGCCCTCAAGAACGCGGAGCTGGTGCAGCGGCTGCACAGCGCGGCGACGACCGACGGGCTCACCGGGCTGCTGAACCGGCGGGCGATCGAGGAGCGGCTCGACGCGGAGATCTCCCGGAGCAACCGGCACCAGGTCCGGACCACCGTGGCCCTGCTCGACCTGGACCGCTTCAAGCTGATCAACGACACCCTGGGCCACGCCGCGGGCGACCGGTACCTGGTCCATTTCGGCGAGCTGCTGCACAAGCACGTGCGCTCGCTCGACGCCCCCGGGCGGCTGGGCGGGGACGAGTTCCTGGTCATCCTGCCGATGACGACCACCGACGAGGCCCGGATCTTCGTCACCCGCCTCCGGGAGGGGCTGGCCGAGTTCAGCCGTCATCACCCCGAATTCGGGCAGACGAGCATCAGCGTGGGCCTGGCCGAGGCCCCGCGGGACGGCGACTCGGTCCCGTCCCTGCTGGCCGCGGCCGACGCGGCGCTCTACGCGGCGAAGGGGGCCGGGCGCAACCTGGTCCGCGCCGTCGGCGAGTACTGACCGGCCCGCGGTGCCCGACGTCCTGACCGACGACGGTCTCTCCACCCGGCTCGAGGAGGCCCTGGGCGCGCGGTACCGGCTGAACCGGCTGGTGGCGCGCTCGGACTACCGGGTCCTCTACGCGGCGACCGACCGCGTCCTCCACCGGGCCGTCAGCGTCCGGGTCAACGTCTTCACCACCAGCGAGGCCCGGACCTGGTTCCTCCGCGAAGCGGAGGCGCTGGCCCGGCTGGACCACCCGGCCATCCGGCACGTGTACGACGTCGGCACCCGCGACGACCTGGCCTGGCGCATCGGCAACTGGATCGAGGGCGAGGGGCTGGACCTGGCGATGCGCCGGGGCCCCCGGCCGATCCCGCAGGTGCACGTGCTGGCCCGCGGGGTGCTGGGGGCGCTGGAGCACGCCCACAGCCGGGGCGTCATCGTGCGCCGGATCCTGCCGTCGTCGGTCATCGTCGGGCCCACCGGCCGCGGCACCCTCACCGACCTGCG
>JBFILX010000113.1:0-7312 GCA_041612035.1 Gemmatimonadales bacterium
CGCGTCGATCGCCGAGAACATCGCCACGATGGGCGCCTTGTCGTCGCTGGCCGAGCGGGCGTAGATCCGCGCCTCGGGGTCGACCCGCTCGCCCGGCGCGGGGAAGGGGATCTCCCGCCCGCCGTCGAACAGGGCCCGCGAGCGGAGCACCGGCGTCCAGGGGGGCGAGCTCCAGCGGGCGGAGTCCACCGGCTGGCCGTCGTAGTGGGCGTAGAGCACCACCGTGCGGGTGGCGCCGGGCACCCGGAGTTCGCCGTACACCGCGGGGGGCGAGCCCTCCACCTCGAGCCGCCGGGCCGCGATCCCCCGGGCCTCGAGCATCCGCACCAGGTGATCGGCGTTGCGCCGGATGTTCACCCGGTCGGCGGCGTGGTTCGGGATGGCCAGCAGGTCGGCGAGCTCCCGGATGATCCGGGCCTCGTGGGCCTCGCGCCAGGTGCGCACCTCGCGCCGCACCGCCGCGGGATCGGGGTCCTGGGCCACGGCGGGGAGGGGCACCAGGGCGGCACAGGCGGCGAGCGCGGCGCACAGGGGCGCGCGGGTCGGGAACGACGGACGTTGACGGGGCATCCCGAAATCCTGCGGCCAACGGGCGGCTTTCGCCAGCCCGGGCGGTCCGTGACCGGGTGTTGGCACGATCGTTACCCGGCGGGGACCGGAACGCCGGCCGGGGGCCGCTAGCTTCCGGGACGGCATCCGACCTTCTTCGTCCTTTCCGCCCGATGAGGTTGCCCGTGGGTCCACGGTTCGTCCTCTCCGCCGCCGCGCTGGTCGCGGCCCTCGCCACGCTCCCGCGTCCCGCCGCGGCGCAGGAGAAGTGGTATGACCGGCTCACCCTGAGCGGCGACTTCCGGGTGCGCAGCGAGTCGTTCTTCCAAGAGGGCACCCCCGACCGCACCCGCGCCCGGATCCGGCTCCGCTTCGGGGTGACCGCCCCGCTGGGCGACGGGTTCACCGCGGGTCTCCGGTTCGCCACCGGCGAGCGGGGCAACATCACCTCGACCAACGTCTCGCTGGGCGACGTCTTCGAGAACAAGGCGTTCAACCTCGACCGCGCCTTCCTCGCCTGGCGGCCCAACGGCACCGTCGAGATCACCGCCGGCAAATTCGGCCTCCCCCGCTGGCGGCCCTCGGGGGCGATCGTCTCCGAGCTGCTGTTCGACGACGACCTCTCCCCCGAAGGGTTCCACGAAACCCTGACACTCCACTCCGCCCGCACCGGCACCGTGCGGCGAGTGGCCCTCATGGGCGAGCAGTGGGTGCTGCGGGAGAGCGGCTCGGGCACCGACTCGTGGATGGTGGGGGGCCAGGGGGTGGTGGAGCTCGCCGTGGACGGCCGGACCAGCCTGGGGGTGGGGGCGGGCTACTACGAGTTCCTGAACGGCCGCACCCTGGTCCAGGCCCGGAACGACAACGACGCCCTGCTCGTCACCAACGCGGTCCGGACCCGGAGCGGTGCGCGGGTGGGCGGGGGGCTTCCGCTCCGGCCCGCCGCCGCCGACCCCTTCGACCGGTTCGAACAGCAGTTCCAGCTGGTCCACGCCGGCGCGGGGCTCCGCCGGAGCGGGGTCGCGGGGACCGATCTCGAGGCCTACGTCGAGTGGGTCCGCAACGCCGGGGCCGACGAACACCGGACGGGCGTCTGGGCCGGGGTGAGCCTGGGCGCCGCCAGGAACCCTGGTGACTGGGCGGCCGGCCTCGCCTGGGCCCGGGTCGAGCAGGAGGCCGTGCTCTCCATGCTCTCCTACAGCGACCTGGGCCGGGGCGGGACCAACGTGGAGGGCCCCATCGTCGCCGTGAGCTGGCGGCCGGCCCGGGCCATCACCCTGCAGGCCAAGGACCACATCATGACCCCGGTGCGCGAGGTCCCGGGGCTCAACGCCCGGGTGCTGCACCGGCTCCAGCTCGACGCCCGGGTTAGCTTCTGAAGGTCCCGAGCGGAGTGTCCGGCCATGACGCCCCCGTCCGACAAGTCGCGCGGCATCGCCTTCATCCTGGCCCTGGTGCTGGGCATGTTCGGCGCCCACCGGTATTACGTCGGCAAGATCGGCACCGGGATCCTGCAGCTCTGCACCCTGGGCGGCCTGGGCATCTGGTACCTGTATGACGTGGTGATCGTCGCGTCGGGGTCGTTCACCGACGTGCACGGCCGGCGGGTCATCCACTGGGACCCGGACGCGGCGCCGCCCCACGTGGAGATGTCGCAGGAGATCCTGGACGAGCTGGACCTGCTCCGCCGCGAGGTGGGCGAGCTGGCCGAACGGGTGGACTTCACCGAGCGGCTGCTGGCCAAGGGCCGGCACGAACCCGCAGGCGGCTGACCGCGCGATGGCATGGCGTCGGCTGTCGGTGGCGGCCGGCCTCCTCCTCTGCCCGGCCCTCCTGGCCGGGCAGTCGCCCGACCAGCCTCGGCCCCGGCCCTACCCCCCCTTCGAGAGCCCCGCCTTCCAGCGCGCGGTGGAGCGCGGCACCCGCACCCGCGACGGCACCCCGGGGCCGCGCTACTGGCAGCAGCGCGCCGACTATGCCCTCGACGCCACCCTCGACCCCGCCGCCCGCCGCCTGACCGGCGAGGGGACCGTCCGCTACGCCAACCGCTCCCCCGACACCCTCACCGTGGTCTGGTTCCACCTGCACCAGAACCTGTTCGCGCCGGGCGCGCTCCGGAACGAGCCGACCCCGGTCACCGAGGGGATGGGGCTCGGGCGGGTGGTCGCGCAGGGCCAGGCGCTCGCCGCGGTGGACGACAGCACCGCGCCGGGCTACCAGGTGCGGGGCACCCGGCTCCGAATCCGGTTGCCGGCGCCGCTCCCCCCCGGGGGGACGGCGCCGTTCGAGTTCGCCTGGTCGTTCACCGTCCCGCCCGACGGGGCGCCCCGCGGCGGGGAGGACGGGGAGGTGTTCTTCCTCAGCTACTGGTACCCGCAGGTCGCGGTGTACGACGACCTGGGCGGCTGGCAGATCGACGCCTATCTCAGCAACGCCGAGTTCTACATGGGCTACGGCGACTACGCGGTGGCGATCACCCTGCCGCACGGGTGGCTGGTGGGGGCCACCGGCTTCCTGGTGAACCAGGCGGAGGTGCTCTCGCCGGGGGTGCGCGAGCGGCTGCAGGTCGCCGCCCGCGGGACCCGGGTGGTGCCGGTGGTGACCGACGAGGGCCGCGGGCCGGGCGCCGCCACGCTGCGGAGCCCAGACGGACGGCTCACCTGGCGGTTCCGGGCCGACAACGTGCGCGACTTCGCTTTCGGCGCCTCGGACCGGTACCTGTGGGACGCCACGACCGCCCAGGTGGGGGACCTCGACGGCGACAAGGTGGCGGAGCGCACGGCGATCTTCACCTTCTACCGGCCGAGCCGCCGGGCCTGGGCCTGGGACCAGTCGGCCCGGTACGCCCAGCACTCGATCGAATTCCTCTCCCGCTACCTGTGGCCCTACCCCTATCCGCAGGCCACCGCGGTGGACGGCGTGCGCTCCTGCGCGGGGATGGAATACCCGATGATCACCTGCATCGGGGGCCCGCGCGACACGCTGCGGCTGTACTCGGTGATCGTGCACGAACTGGCCCACATGTGGTTCCCCATGCAGGTCGGCTCCGACGAGAAGCGGCACAGCTGGCAGGACGAGGGGCTCACCCGCTTCAACCAGGCGCAGGCCATGCGCGAGTTCTTCCGGGGGTACGACCAGCAGTCGATCGCCCGCGACAGCTACCTGGCGCTGGCCCGGCGCGGCGGCGAGGTGGACCTGATGCGGCACGGCGACCTCTACCCGCCCGACAGCCCGGCCTTCGGCATCGCGAGCTACGACAAGACGGCCACCAACCTGGTGGCGCTCCGCGGCCTGATCGGCGAGCAGCGCTTCCTGGAGGGATACCGGGCCTACGGCCGCGCCTGGTCGGGACGGCACCCCGCGCCCTGGGATCTCTTCCACGCCTTCAACCGGGCGGCGGGCGAGGACCTCGGCTGGTTCTGGCGCACCTGGTGGTTCGAGACCTGGACCCTGGACCAGGCCGTGGCCCGGGTCGTCCCGGGACGGGACTCCACCACCATCGTGATCGAGGACCGGGCCCTGGCCCCCATGCCGACCCGCATCGCCGTCCGCCGGGTGGGCGGCACGACCGAGCGCTACGAGATCCCCGTGGAGATCTGGCTCGACGGGGCGCGGCGGCACGAGTTCCGGGTCCCCGCGAGCCCCGCCGTCGCCAGCGTGGAGATCGACCCCGAGCGGCACTTCCCCGACATCGACCGGAGCAACAACGTGTGGCGCGGGCTCTGACCGCCGCCGCCGGTGCGCTGGCCGCGGCCATTTTCTTCGCGGGTTGCCGCGTGGACGTCCGCGACGCGCCCACCCAGACCCGGCCCGCCGGGGCCGAGGAGGCCGGCATGACCCAGGCCCAGCACGACCGCCGGATCGACTACATCGAGATCCCCGTGACCGACGTGGCGCGGGCCAAGGCGTTCTACCAGGGACTGTTCGGCTGGGAGTTCACCGACTACGGGCCGGACTACACCAGCTTCGCCGACGGCCGGATGACCGGCGGGCTGCGCCAGGCGGACCAGCCCGCCCCCCACGGCGTGCTGCTCGTGATCTACGCGGTGGACCTCGAGGCGATGCAGGCGGCGGTGGCCGCGGCGGGGGGGAAGATCCTGGTCGAGCCGTTCAGCTTCCCCGGCGGGCGGCGCTTCCACTTCGCCGACCCGAGCGGCAACGAACTGGCGGTCTGGACCGACAACTGAGGGGCCCGGTCAGCCGCCCGGGCTGACCTGGAGCAGGACCCGCGCGGTGAGGGCGTCGGCCGGCGCGGCGTACACCTCCCCCGCGAGCCGCACGGCGGGCGAGACCGCCCAGGTGGTGCCCCCGAAGACCACGACCCGGTTCAGGTTCACCGTCACCTTGCGGCGGTCGGTGCTCCCGGCGCTGTTGGTGAAGTGCACCTGGAACCGGGGCTCCAGCCGGTTGTAGCCCGCCCCCAGGTAGGGCCGCCAGGCCGTCCCGGGCCGGCCGAACCCGAACGCGAGGTCGGCCCCCAGGATGTTGGGGTCGTACCGGTCGTCCGACCGGGTGCCCCGGTAGCACTCGCTGGTGGGTTCGGCCAGCGCCTCGTCGGGACAGGTGAACGGGGCCCGGATGCGTCCCAGCGTGGCGTGGATCCGGAGCGTCGCGGTGGCCCCGTCGGAGACCCGGGTGCTGCGCGCCACGGCGATCCCGACCAGGTTGGCCTTCACCTCCGCCACCCGCACCGGCGGGACCCAGCTCAGGTCCAGCACCGTGGCCCGCCCGAGCCCCACGGCCACCCGGGGCCGGGCCAGCACCGCGAGCAGGTTGGCGTTCTCCGGGCCCTTGCCGGGCCGGCAGATGGTCGGGGTGGCGGTGGCGTCGTCCACCGAGGGCACATACCCGGTTTCGACGCCGAGCCGGATCCGGCCCGCCGGCAGCGCGCCCGCGGTGCCGGCGGGCCCGTAGGCCAGCGCCACCGACTTGACCGCGAAGATCTTCGCTTCGGTGGAAGAGGACGGGGGACAGCAGTCGGCCTGGGCGGCCAGGGGCGGGGCCCAGGCCGCCAGCAGGAGCGCCGCGCCCGCGGCCCGGATCACTGGACGATGATCCGGCCGGCCATCCCCCCCCCGCCGGCATCCCCGTGCACCGAGCAGTAGTAGCGGAACGTCCCCGCGGTGTTGAACGTCTCGCGGTGCGTGAAGGGCCCGTCCCGCACGGTCGGCTGGCTGGGGCGGGTGGCCGGCGGAATCGGAAGGATGTTGTGCTGCCGGGCGGTGCTGAGGTAGTTGAACGTCACCTCGGTGCCGACCGGGACGGTGAGCGAGGCGGGGTTGAACTCGTTGTTCTGCACGTTCACCATGTTCGGCCCGGGGGCCGGCGGCGGCGGCGGGGGCGGCGCGGGTGGCGGCGCCACGCCCGGCCCGGTGCCGCCGCCTCCACAGGCGAGCCCGAGCAGAAGCCCGGTCAGCAGGAGAGATGCGGCACGCATGCGAACCTCCTCGGTCAGGGTCCGGCCGTGTCCCGGGCCATGGCCTGGGCCGACCGCGCGGCGGCCTCCAGGCCGGCGCGGTGCAGGCGATACCCCATCTCGCGACGGAGCACCGCGCCCAGGGCGGACGGCAACGGACGATAGGTCACCCGGTCGGCGGTGAGGGCGTCGAGCAGGGCCGAGACCCGGCCCGCCACCTCCGCCTCTCCCAGGGTGGTCGTGTCGGTGAGCCCCACCAGCGCCAGCGATTCGCGCAGGCTCCGGCGATAGCCGTCCCGGAGCGCGCTCATCTCCGCGGCGGACACCCGGGTCCCGGCGGCACGCGCCTGTTCCGCCAGCAGGGCCTGCAGGCTGAGGTCGCGGACGAACCCGGTCAGGGTGTTGTCGCTCGCGCCGCGCAGCTCCAGGTAGGCCCGCGGGGTCAGCAGGTCGATCCAGGCCCGGGCATCCGCCAGCGTGAGGCCGCCCCCCTCCCACCGCGCCAGCATGATCTCGCCGCCCACCGATCGGGGATCGTCGAAGAACCGCCGGAGCGTGCCGACCGCCTGGTCGGTCACCGCGTATCCCCGGGTCCGCAGCAGGCTGTCGGCCTGGGCCGCGTCGGCCACCCGGGTCGCTTCGGCCTCCGCGTACCCGAGGAACCGGTCACGCACCTCCGCCAGCGGGGGCCGGCGGACCACGTGGAATCCGGCCCGGCTGACCACCCCGCCGAGCTGGCCCGGGGCGAGACCCCAGGCGGCCCGCTCGAAGTCCCGCGGGAGCGCGCCGGGCCGGGCGATCGGCAGCCAGCCGCCCAGCCGGCCGGTCGCGTCGTCGGAGTGCGCCCGGGCCAGGGCCTCGAACGAGGCCCCGTCGCGGGCCTGCCGGAGCAGGCTGTCGGCCTGCGCGCCGAGGGCGGTGGCCACCCGGACGTCCTGGGGGTTGGTGACCCGGAGCAGGATGTGCTGGAACAGCCGGAGGCTGTCCGACGCGTAGAGCGAATCGGGGAGGTCGGCCGCCACCCGCGGGCGACGGGCCACCAGGGTGTCGTGCCAGGTCCGCAGCAGCGCCAGCGTCACGTCGGGCTCGAGCGACGCGGCCACGGTGGCGGAGTCGGTGAGCGGCCGGCCGGCGGCCACCGCCTGCGCCAGGAGCGAGTAGTCCACCCAGACCAGGGCCGCGAACTCCGCGTCGGACAGCTGCGGCGCCCGGTTGGGGACCCGCGCCACCCACCCGGCCACCCGGTCGGGGGTGAGCGCCAGGGGCCCGGCTTCGGCGACGAGGTCGGCGCGGCCGGGATCGGGGCCGCCGCAGGCGACGAGGGGCGCGACCAGCACGGCCGCCGCC
>JBFILX010000114.1:0-7306 GCA_041612035.1 Gemmatimonadales bacterium
AGCACGGGGCCCCCTCATGTCGGCCGCGGCCGAGGCAAGAGGAAGAACCCCTGGACCGATGCCGGGCAGGTAGCCGGGTTCCAGATGGCGCTCGTGCCATGACCCGCGGGGCGGCTTGCGCGAGACGGATTCCGGACCACGCCTTTTGGCAATGGGCGGCGCATGTTACTTGCGCCGCCCGATTTCGCGGGGGATAGTAGGACCGGACCCTTGACGCGGGGATTCGCGGTGGCTCACCACCAGTCCGATGTGACATGGAGCCGCGACCACGCACCAGTTGCCCCCCACCACGCCGAGGGGCCAGGCCCCGTGCGGCTCCGGCTCCTCGGCTACCCGGGCATCTAGCGCGGGGACACCCGGATCGGCGGGCCGGTCTCGCACCGGCACCGCCTGGCGCTGCTGACCCTGCTCGCCACCCAGGCCCATCTCGCCCGGCCCCGCGACACGCTCATCGGCTGGCTCTGGCCCGAAGCCGACCTCCCCCACGCCCGCCACCTGCTGAATTGCGCGGTGCACGCCATCCGCGCGGCGCTGGGCGACGAGGCCCTGGCCTCGGAGGGCGGCGAGCTGCGGCTCGCCTGCTCACGGCTGACGGCCGACCTCTGGGCCTTTCAGTCCGCCCTCGCGGCGAACGCGCTCGATCAGGCGGTCCGGCTCCACGCGGCCCCCTTCCTCCACGGCTTCAGCCTCCCCGGCGCTCCCGAGTTCGATCACTGGGTCGAGTTGCGCCGCCGGGAAGTCACCGACCAGTACCTGAACGCCCTGGAACGGCTGGCCGCCGCCGCGGACGGCTGCGCAGACCGGGTCATGGCCGTTGCCCGGTGGCGGGAACTCGCCGAGGCGTCACCCTACAACTCGCGGTTCGCGATCGGACTGATCGAGGCCCTGTGCCGCAGCGGCGACCGGGGGGGCGCCATCACGGCGGCGGACGAGCATGAGCGGCTCCTCCGCCGCGACCTCGAGGCCGAGCCCGACGACGCCTTCCGTACCATCGCCGCCGGGCTCCGGGACGGCGCGCCGGCCTGAGGGTCAGGGCTGCAGCCGGGTCCCCGTCACCACCTGGATGACCGGGGCGCCGCCGGTGACCGGCCCGAACCGCATCGCGGCTTCCGGCCCGCTGTAGTACCGCACCGAGGTCACCAGGCCCAGCGGGATCGTGCCCAGGGCGGCGAGGTGACCCTCGACCCCGTGGTTCAGCATCACCATCGGCTGGCCCCGATGGGCCGCCAGGTACTCGGGCCGATAGCGCCGGATCACCTCGTCCAGCCGCAGGGAGGGTGACAGGAGCGCCAGCTCGTCGGCGCCGAGCAGGGCCCGATTCGCCTGGGCTGGAACGGGAGACGACAGGGTCCGCGGACCGCATCCGGTCACCATCGCGCCGACCAGGGCGACGACTGCGACGTGCCGCAGCATGGCCTTTCCTCCGAGGCGGGGTAGGACGCTTCCCCATCCTCGCCGGAGGCCATGGACTCCGAGTCGTCCCGTCGTCAACCGGAGGTGACGTCACATTGGCCCGGCCCCCGCCCTTGCGCGGGGGCCCGGCCCCTGTCCCTTTTTGACACCCCTCGAACGGGACCGGCTCAGCGGTCCTCCGGCCCCCCCGTGCCGCCCGGGAGTTGACCCCGATGCAGCTCACCGCCCTCGACTGGAGCATGGTCGCCCTGTACGCGGTGGTCACCATCGCGGTGGGGCTCGCGGTGAGCCGGCGGGCCGGCGAGGGCCGCCAGGAGTTCTTCCTCTCCGGCCGCTCGCTCCCCTGGTGGCTGCTGGGCGTCTCGCTGGTCGCCACCACCTTCAGCACCGACACCCCCAACCTGGTCACCGACCTGGTCCGCACCGGCGGGGTGAGCCAGAACTGGGTCTGGTGGGCATTCCTGCTCACCGGCATGTGCACCGTCTTCTTCTACGCCCGGCTCTGGCGCCGCTCCGAGGCGCTCACCGACATCGCCTTCTACGAGCTGCGCTACAGCGGCCGGCCCGCCGCCTTCCTCCGCGGCTTCCGGGCCATCTACCTGGGGCTCTTCTTCAACGCGATGATCATGGCCTCGGTGAACCTGGCCGCGATCAAGATCGCCGGGGTGCTGCTGGGCGTGGACAAGTACACCACCGTGCTGGTCGCCAGCGCGCTCACGGCGCTCTACGCCGCGAGCGCCGGACTCCGCGGCGTGGTGCTCACCGACGCGCTCCAGTTCGGGATCGCCATGGCGGGCTCGGTGGCCGCCGCCTGGTACGCCGTGTCGCTGCCCGAGGTGGGCGGGCTGGCCGGGCTCTTCGCCCATCCCAACGTGGCGGGGAAGCTCTCCCTGCTCCCCGACTTCGGCGACTGGCGCACCGCCGCCGCGGTGTTCATCGTGCCGGTCGCGGTGCAGTGGTGGAGCACCTGGTACCCCGGCGCCGAACCGGGCGGCGGGGGCTACGTGGCCCAGCGGATGCTGGCCGCCCGGAACGAGAAGGAGTCGCTCCTCTCCACCCTGCTCTTCAACGTGCTCCACTACGGGCTCCGCCCCTGGCCCTGGATCATCGTGGCCCTGGCGTCGCTGGTGGTCTATCCCGACGTGGCCGACATCCTGACCCGGTTCCCCCACCTCGACCCGTCCATCGTGCGGCACGACCTGGCCTACCCCGCCATGCTGGTCTACCTCCCGCACGGCATCCTGGGCCTCATGGTCGCGTCGCTCGCCGCGGCCTACATGTCCACCATCAGCACCCACCTCAACTGGGGCGCCTCGTACATCGTGGACGACTTCTACCGGCGGTTCATGGCCCCCGACCGGACCGAGCGCCACTACGTCACGATGGCCCGGGTCATCACCGTGGTGCTGGTGCTCTTCGCGGCCGGGGTGTCGCTCTGGCTGGAGAACGCCTTCCAGGCCTTCCAGATCATGCTGCAGATCGGGGCAGGCACCGGCTCCATCTACCTGCTGCGCTGGTTCTGGTGGCGGGTGAACGCGTGGAGCGAGATCGCCGGGATGGCCATCTCGTTCCTGGTCGCGATCTACCTGCAGCTGGTCCACCCGCGGCTGGGCTTCACCCCGCTGGACCCGATGGTCGGCCTGCTGCTGGGCGTGGGGCTCACCACCGCGGGCTGGCTGGCGGTCACCTTCGTCACCCCGCCCACCGACCGCGACCGGCTGCAGGCCTTCTACGACCAGATCCGGCCGATGGGCCGCGGCTGGGCCCGGGTGGTGCGCACCGACGCGCGGGGCACGGGGGAGGACGTCTCCGCCGCCTTCCTCGCGTGGTTCCTGGGCTGCGTGGTGGTGTACGGCGCCCTCTTCGCCACCGGGGCCCTGCTCTACGGCCGGACGGCCCCCGGCCTCGGGTATGCCGCGGCGGCCCTCGCCGCGGCCTGGGCCCTGCTCCGCACCCTCCCCCGGGTGGGGGTGACCCGATGAACGAGACCGTCCCCTTCTCGGTCCCCGCCGCCCTGCTGGGCCAGGCGGTGCTCTTCCTGCTCTTCATCCTGGTGGTGAGCGTGGTGCTGCGGGAGGCCGCCCGGGTGGTGATCAAGGTGGCGGTGGTGGTGGCGATCGGGGTCGCCATCGCGGTGCTGGCCGGATGGCTCGACCAGTCGGTGGTGGGCAAGTGGCTCACCGTGGTGGGCGACTGGGCGATCCTGGCACTGCGCGAGGTGGTGCTCTGGCTCACCCGCGCCTGGGAGGCGGTGGCGGGCGCGGCGGGGGGCGGGGGCGGGGGCGGGGCGGGCTAGCGGAGCAGGTCCTCCAGCCGGGTGGCGGTGTCGGTCTTCTCGTCCCGGTACTTGACGATCACCGGCGCGTAGAGCGCGATCCCCGCGGCGGCCCCCGGCCCCTGCCGCACCGGCCGGCTGCCCGGCACCACCACCGCCCCCGCCGGGATCTCCAGGGGCCGGTCGCCCTCGCGGCGATAGGTGCGGTCGCGCACCAGGTCCACCACCACGGTGCCCCCGGTGAGCAGGGTCCCCGGCGCGAGCACCGCCCCCTCGCGCACCACCGTTCCCTCGTACACCCCGCAGTTCCCACCCACCAGCACGTCGTCCTCGATCACCACCGGCACCGCGCCCGCCGGCTCCAGCACCCCGCCGATCTGGGCCGCGGCGGAGAGGTGCACCCGCCGGCCGACCTGGGCGCACGACCCGACCAGCGCGTGGGAATCGATCATCGTCCCCTCGCCCACCCACGCCCCCACATTCACGTACATGGGCGGCATGCAGATGACCCCCGGTGCCAGGTAGGCCCCCTCGCGCACCGCGGAGCCGCCGGGGACCAGGCGCACCCGGTCCTCCGTCGTGAACCGCCGGACCCCGTAGGTGTCCTTGTCGAGAAAGCGGAACGGCCCCGCCTCGGGGAGCGGCGCCAGCTGGCCCAGCCGGAAGCCCAGCAGGATGCCGGCCTTGACCCAGGCGTTGGCCCGCCACACTCCGTCGTCGCCCCGCTCCGCGGCGCGCACCGTCCCCGCTTCCAGCGCCTCGCGCAGGGCCAGGAACGCCTCGCGCGCCTCGGCCTCGCGCCCGGCGGGAACGCCCTCCGCGAAGGGCTCGACCCGCCCCCGCAGGCCGGCCGTCACGCGACCGGGCTCAGCGCGCCGACCGCGTCGAGCGCGCCCCGCACCTCCTCTACCGTGGCCGGCGCGGCAGGCACCAGCGGCAGCCGGAGCAGGTTCGCGATGCGGCCACGCAGGTGGAGCGCGGCCTTGACCGGGATCGGGTTGGTCTCGCGGAAGAGCGCGTCGATGAGCGGCAGCAGCCGGAGCTGGAGCTCGCGCGCCCCGGCGAAATCGCCCTGCAGCCCCGCGTGGGCCAGGGCGGCCACCAGGTCGGGCACCACGTTCGAGGCCACCGACACGATCCCGTCGCCGCCGCAGGCCAGGTGCGGCAGCAGCAGCCCGTCCTCGCCCGAGAGCACCCGGAACCCCTCCGGCCGCTCGCGGATCACGGTCATCGCCCACTCGAGGTCGCCGGTGGCGTCCTTGACGGCGACGATGTTGGGGTGGGCCGCCAGGCGCAGGGTGGTGGCCGGGGCCAGATGGACGGCGGTGCGGCCCGGCACGGTGTACATCATCACCGGCACCGCCACCGCGTCGGCCACGGCGCGGAAGTGCCGCTCGAGCCCGGGCTGGGTGGGCTTGTTGTAGTAGGGCGTCACGACCATCAGCCCGGCCACGCCGAGGCCCGCCACGGCGCGGGACTCCTCGACCACCCGCGCGGTGTCGTTGCCCGAGATGCCGCCGATCACCGGGACCCGGCCCGCGGCGGCCTCGACCACCAGGCCGATCACCCGGTGCCGTTCCGCCTCGGTCAGGGTCTGGGCCTCCCCGGTGGAGCCGCAGGGCACCAGGAAGTCCACCCCCTGCTCGATCTGCCAGGTCACCAGCCGGCGGAGCGCCTCCTCGTCGAGGCCGCCTCCCCGGGTGAAGGGTGTGACCAGCGCGGTTCCGCACCCGCGCAGCGTGATCGTCATGGTGTCCCTCCCAGCAGGTCGTCGAACGTGAACAGGCCGCGGCGGCCCGGCAGCCACTCGGCCGCGAGCACCGCGCCCTCGGCGAACACCGCCCGGTCCCGCACCGTGTGCAGCACCTCCAGCGATTCCAGCCGCCCCTCGAACCGGATCCCGTGGGTTCCGGGGACCCAGCCCACCCGCTCCGACGCGACGGGCCACGCGCGGTCGGGGTCCACCGACCGCAGGGCGTCCTGCAGGGCCAGCGCGGTTCCCGACGGGGCGTCCCGCTTTTCGCGGTGGTGGCGCTCCACCAGCAGCGGGTCGAAGTCCTCGCGCCCCCGGAGGGCCCGGGCCAGCTCGCGGGCCGCCCGCTCCAGGAGCCGCGCCCCCAGCGAGAAGTTGGGCGCGTAGAGCAGCGCGCCGCCGCCCGCCCGCACCGCCGCCTCCACCTCCGCCAGCCGGTCGTACCAGCCCGTGGTGCCGGTCACAGTCGCCACCCCGAGGCCCGCGAGCCGGGTCAGGTTCGGGACCGCCGCCTCCGGCCGGGTGAACTCCATCACCACCTCGGCACCGCCCAGCCGCTCCGGGGTGAGCGCCCGGCCCCCGGCGTTGTCCGGACCGGTCACTTCCGCCACGATCTCGTGGCCCCGCGCCTCCGCGACCCCGCGCACCGCCCGACCCATCCGGCCGCCGCCCACCAGCGCGATCCGCATCAGCCGTGCGCCCCGTTGCCGAAGAACTCGCGATGCAGGGCACGGACCGCCTCCGCCCCGTCCTCCTCGCGCACCACGAAGGTGACGTTGATCTCCGAGGCCCCCTGCGAGATGACCTCCACGTTGATGTGCTGCACCGCGTGGAAGATCCGGGCGGCCAGCCCCCGGGTGCCCCGGAGGTCGATGCCGATCACCGCCACGATGGCCCGGCTCGGATAGACGGTCACGTCGCCGAACGCCTCGAGGTCGTGACACAGCGCCGTCACCGGCGCGGGCTCCTCCACCGTGAGCGAGATGTTGACCTCGCTGGTGGCGAGCACGTCCACCGACACCCCGTGGTGATCGAACACCTCGAACACCCGCAACACGAAGCCGCTCGCGCCCAGCATCTTGCCGGAGCGGATGTTGAGCACCGTCACGCCGGGCTTCCACGAGATCGCCCGGACCGGCGAGGCCCACTCGGCGGTGGGGTGCAGGCCCGCCACGATGGTGGTGCCGGGCCGGTCGGGGGCGAACGAGTTGAGCACCACGCACGGCACCCCGGCCTCGACCAGCGGCGCCTGGGTGGCCGGGTGCAGGACCTTGGCCCCGAAGGCGGCGAGCTCCGCCGCCTCCAGGTGGCTCGCCACCGGCAGGACCAGCGCCTCGGGCACCAGCCGGGGGTCGGCGGTCATGATCCCGTCCACGTCGGTCCAGATCTCGACCCGGTCGGCCCCCAGGGCCGCGCCCAGCAGGGTGGCCGTGAAGTCGGAGCCGCCCCGCCCCAGCGTGGTCGGGCGGCCGTCGGCGGTGCTCCCCAGGAACCCCTGGGTCACCGGCACCCGGCCCGCGGCCAGCGGGGGCCGGAAGGCGTGGGCCGCGCGGGCCGAGAGCCCGGCCCGCTCGGGGGAGGCCCGGGTGAAGCGGTCGTCGGTGCGCACCACCGGCCGCGCGTCCACCCACACCGCTTCGAGCCCGGCCACGGCCAGCGCCGCCACCACCAGACGCGAACTCCACCGCTCGCCGGTGCCGCTCACCCGGTCGAGCACCTCCGGCGTCGCGGCGCCCGGGGCGACCGCGGCGAGCACCTGCTCCAGGGCCGCGGCCTCCTCCCGAAGCGCCGGCTCGACGTCCCGGAGGCCCAGCGTGGCGGCGACTTCGAGGTGCCGATCCATCATCCGCCGCACGGTGGTGCCG
>JBFILX010000115.1:0-7107 GCA_041612035.1 Gemmatimonadales bacterium
CTACCCGGCGGACGGGGTGGTTGACCACCGCGCCTATCACCCGGGCCGATTCCTCAATGCCGCCACCGAGAAGGCGAGCCGCGAGAACGAGCAGGCGGAGGTGGGCCTCACCACGTCGCGGGGGTCGATCCTGATCCGGCAGATCGCGGGGCTCGTGGCCCGCCGCATCGTGACCGACCACGATCCCGGCGCCGCGGTCCGGCAGGGCCAGCGGCTCGGGCTCATCCGGTTCGGCTCCCGGGTGGATCTCTTCCTGCCCCCCGAGGTCCGGGTCACGGTGCAGGTGGGGGACCGGACCCGGGCCGGCCTGACGGTCGTGGGGGAGTGGCCGTGACCCCGGCCGGGGGCCGCACCCGGATGCGGCGGGTCGTGGTGGTGGCGCCCAGCGCGTTCACCCTGGCCAACCTCTTCTTCGGCGTCTGGGCGATCGTGACCGCGGCCCGGGGCAACTTCGCCCTGGCCGGCTGGTTCATCGTCATCGCCGGGGTGCTGGACATGCTGGACGGACGGATCGCCCGGCTGGCCAACACCGGCAGCCGCTTCGGCGCCGAGCTGGATTCGCTGGTGGACCTGGTGAGCTTCGGCGTGGCGCCGGCGATGCTGATGTACTTCCTCGAGTTCCAGCACACCGGCCGGTTCGGCTGGGTGATCGGCTACCTTTACGTCGTCGCCGCGGCGCTGCGGCTGGCCCGGTTCAACGTGCTCGCGGCGGGTGGCGGGTCCACCCCGGGGTGGTTCACGGGCCTGCCCTCCCCCGCGGCGGGGATGACGCTGGCGGTCTACTACCCGTTCAGCCAGACGCGCTGGTACCAGGCCTCGCTCGCCTACCTGGACCTGCAGCAGCAGGGACTGGTGGTGCTGGTCATCCTGGCGGCCGTGCTGATGGTGAGCTCGGTCAAGTATCCGCGCTGGCCCCGGATCGGATTCCGGACCGCCCGCGGGCTCTGGGGGCTGGCCGTGCACGTCGGCATCCTGGCCGGCGCGGTCCTGGCCCCCGCGTCGTTCCTGTTCCCGCTCGGCCTGGCCTACATGGGGGGCGGCGTGCTGCGGTCCACGGTGCTGGGCCTGCTCGACCGCGGCGAGGGCCCCCCGACACCGCCGGCCCCCGACGAGGGGACGGCTGAGGAGGCGATGTCCCGGTGAAATACCGTGTCCACGTCCGGGTGATGCCCCGCCAGGGCCTGCTCGACCCCGCCGGCCAGGCGGTGGAGCAGGCCCTGGCCGCCCTCGGCTTCGGCGACGCCAGCAACGTCCACCTCGGCAAGGCGATCGAGGTGGACGTGGAGGGCGCCAGCCCGGAACAGGCGCTGCAGCGGGCCCGGGCCATGTGCGACCGGCTGCTCGCCAACCCGGTCACCGAGGACTACTCGGTCGAGGTGTCGGCCGCGTGACCCGGATCGCGGTGGTGCGCTTCCCGGGCAGCAACTGCGAGGCGGAGACCATCCGGGCCGCGCGCGGGGCCGGGGCCGAGGTGACCGAGGTCTGGCACCGCGAGCCCGACCTGGGAGGCGCCGACCTGGTGATCCTGCCGGGCGGCTTCAGCTACGGCGACTACCTGCGCTGCGGCTCGATCGCCCGGTTCAGCCCGGTGATGGAGGCGGTGCGGCGCCACGCCCGCGCCGGCGGCGCCGTGGTGGGCATCTGCAACGGGTTCCAGATCCTCTGCGAGGCCGGGCTCCTGCCCGGGGCCCTGGTCCGGAACGAAGGGCTCCACTTCGTGAGCCGGCCGGTGACCCTGCGGGTCGAGCGGACCGGCACGGTGTGCACCGCCGCCTTCCGGGCGGGCGAGCAGTTCACGGTGCCGGTGGGTCACGGGGACGGCCGCTACGTCGCCCCCGCCGACACCCTGGCGATGCTCGAAGCGGAAGGCCGGGTGGTGTTCCGCTACGTGGACGGGTCCTGCCTCGACGCCCCCGCCAATCCGAACGGGGCGCTGCACGACATCGCCGGGATCTGCGACGCCACGGGCCGGGTGGTGGGCTTCATGCCCCACCCCGAGCGGCTCGCCGACCCCCGGCAGGGCACCGACGCCGGTCTCCGGGTGTTCGCCTCCATGGTCGCCGCCACCGCCCCGGCCGCCGTCCCGTCCCCGTCTTCAGGAGGAACCGCATGAGCACCGACAAGCCCAGCCGCAACGAGGACGAGTATTTCGCCAAGCGCGACGCCGAGCTGCTCAGGCAGGCCCGCGAGAAGGAGGCCGCGAAGGCCGCCGAGGAGGCCCGCCAGCAGCACTTCATGAAGTGCCCCAAGGACGGGTACGACCTCGCTACCCGGAGCCAGCACGGGGTCCAGGTGGACGTCTGCCCCGAGTGCGGCGGGATGTGGCTCGATGCCGGCGAACTCGACCAGCTGGTGGCGCTCGAGGAACAGCCCGGGATGCTCCGCCGGGTGGTCCGGGACGTGATGGCCACGCTCCGCAACGAGCCCGAGGGAGACAGCAAGGCCGCCGGGTGACCAGCGTCGCCGACCTGCCCGCCGCCCATCCGTTCGCCGGGGAACCCCCGGTCGGCGTGGAGACCGCGCTCGACCACAACCTCACGGCGGACGAATACCAGCGGATCCTCGCCATCCTGGGCCGGACCCCGACCCTGACCGAGCTGGGGGTCTTCTCCGCCCTCTGGTCCGAGCACTGCTCCTACAAGCACTCCAAGCCGGTCCTCCGCACCTTCCCCACGACCGGACCCCGGGTGGTGCAGGGCCCGGGCGAGAACGCCGGGGTCCTCCGCCTGCCCGGCGGGTGGGCGGTGGCCTTCAAGATCGAGTCGCACAACCACCCCTCCGCGGTGGAGCCCTACCAGGGCGCCGCCACCGGCGTGGGCGGCATCCTGCGCGACGTCTTCACCATGGGCGCCCGGCCGGTGGCCCTGCTCAACAGCCTGCGGCTGGGCCCGCTCGACGATCCGCGCAACCGGTACCTCTTCGCCGGGATCGTCCGGGGCGTGGGGGACTACGGCAACTGCGTCGGCGTGCCGACCCTGGGGGGCGAGGTCTGCTTCGCCCCGGGGTACAGCGGCAACCCGCTGGTGAACGCCATGTGCGTGGGCCTGCTGCGGGAGGCCGACCTGATCCGGGCCCGGGCCCACGGCGCGGGCAACGTGCTCCTCGCGGTGGGGGCCCGGACCGGTCGCGACGGGATCCACGGGGCCAGCTTCGCCTCCGAGGAACTCACCGCCGAGAGCGAGCAGCGGCGGCCCCAGGTGCAGGTGGGCGACCCCTTCACCGAGAAGCTCCTGCTGGAGGCGAGCCTCGACCTGATCGGCCGGCGGCTCATCGTGGCCATCCAGGACATGGGCGCCGCGGGGCTCACCAGCTCCTCGGCCGAGATGGCGGCCCGGGGCGGCGTGGGGGTGGAGATCGACACCAGCCTGGTGCCGGTCCGGGAGCCCGGCATGACGCCCTACGAGATCCTGCTCTCGGAGTCGCAGGAGCGGATGCTGGTGGTGGCGGAGCCCGAGCGGGTGCCGGAGGTGCAGGCGGTCTGCGAGCGGTGGGAACTCGCCGCCACCCCGATCGGGCAGGTCACCGACGACGGGCTCTTCCGGGTGCACCACGAGGGGCTGACCGTGGCCGCGATCCCCGGGGCGCGGCTGGTGGACGAGGCCCCGGTCTATCACCCCGAGGCGCGGGAGGCCCCGGCGGCCGCCGCGCGGCGGCGGGCCATGCCCGACCATGCCGGCCCCGGTCCCGAGCTCGCACTCGAGGCCCTGCTCGACAGCCCCACGCTGGCCAGCAAGCGATGGGTCTTCGAGCAGTACGACAGCACCGTGCAGGGCGCCACCGTGCTCGGGCCCGGGGGCGACGGCGGCGTGCTGCTGGTGCCGGGCGAGCGGTTCGGCCTGGCGGTGGCGGTGGACTGCAACGCCCGGTGGGTGGGGCTCGACCCCTACGAGGGGGGCAAGGCGGCGGTGGCCGAAGCGGCCCGGAACGTGGCCTGCACCGGCGCGGTGCCGCTGGGGATCACCGACTGCCTCAACTTCGGGAACCCCGAGAAACCCGAGGTCTTCTTCCAGTTCCGGGAGGCCTGCCGCGGGATCGCCGACGCCTGCCGGGCCTTCGAGACGCCGGTCACCGGCGGCAACGTCTCCTTCTACAACGAGCACCCCGGCGGCGCCATCGACCCGACGCCGACCGTTGGGATGGTGGGCCTGCTGGCGGACGTGGAGCGGCGCACGGGCAGCCACTTCACCACGCCGGGCGATCTCGTGGCGATCCTCGGTCGCACGGCGGGACACCTGGGGGGCTCGGCCTACTGGGCGGAGGTGCTCGGGTTCGTGGGCGGCGCCCCGCCCCCGGTCGACCTGGACGTCGAGCGGCGGCTGCAGCGACTGCTGGTGGCCGCGATCGGCGAGGGCATCGTGTCCTCGGCCCACGACTGCGCCGACGGCGGGCTCGCCGTGGCGCTGGCCGAAGCGTGCCTGGGCGGCCCCTGGGCCGCCGGGGTGCTGGGCGCCGACCTCGACCTGGGCGACTACGCCCCGCCGTGCGACCCGCACGAGGCGCTGTTCGGCGAGGACCACGGCCGGGCGGTGATCTCCCTCCCCTTCGAGCGGCGGAACGACCTGGCGCGGCTGGCCCGGGCCCACGGCGTGCCGCTCTACGGCGCCGGGCGGGTCACCGAGGCGTCGGTCCTCCGGCTGCGCCTGCCGGGCGAGACCCTGAGCTGGGACGTGGGGCGGCTCCGGGCCATCTCGATGGACGCCATCCCGCGGCGCATGCGCCGGGTGGCGGCCGGCGCCCCCGAGGTGCTCTAGCATGTGCGGCGTGGTGGCGGTCTCGGGCCAGCCCGACGCAGCCCGGCTCACCTACCTCGGCCTGTACGCCCTGCAGCACCGCGGGCAGGAGAGCGCCGGCATCGTGGCGGTGGGCCCCGGGGGCCAGGTCCGGAGCCACAAGGGGATGGGGCTGGTGGCCGACGTCTTCACCGACGAGGTGCTGGCGGGCCTGGGGGGCGACGTGGCGGTGGGCCACACCCGGTACGCCACCATGGGCAGCACGGTGCTGGCCAACGCGCAGCCCTTCCTGGCCAACTACCGGGACGGGGCGCTGAGCGTGGCCCACAACGGCAACCTGACCAACTCCAGCCTGCTGCGCGACGAGCTGGTCACGGCCGGCTCGCTCTTCAACTCCACCTCGGACACCGAGGTGTTCGTCCACCTGATCGCGCGCTCGGCCGCGGAGGCGGTGGAGGACCGGATCCGCGAGGCGCTGGCCCGGGTGGAGGGGGCGTACAGCCTGGTGGTGCAGGCCGGGCGCGCGCTCTACGCGGCGGTGGATCCCCGGGGGTTCCGCCCGCTGGTGCTGGGGGCGCTCGACCGGGGCGTGGTCGTGGCCTCCGAGACCTGCGCCCTGGACCTGATGGGTGCCGCGCTCATCCGGGAACTGCAGCCCGGGGAACTGGTGCGGATCGTGGACGGGGTGATCACCGACCTTCCCTCCCTGCCCCGGCGGGAGGTCAGTCGCTGTGTCTTCGAGCTGGTGTATTTCGCCCGGCCCGACAGCCACGTCTTCGGCGAGTCGGTGGACCGGGTCCGGCGCGAGCTGGGCCGCGAGCTGGCCCGCGAGCACCCGGTGCACAACGGGCAGGTCGTGTTCAGCGTGCCCGACTCGGCCAACGCCATGGCGCTGGGGTACTCCGAGGTGTCCGGCATCCGGCTCGAGCATGGCCTGATCCGGAACCACTACGTGGGCCGCACCTTCATCAATCCGACCCAGGCCCTCCGGGTCGCCAAGGTGAAGATCAAGTTCAACCCGGTGCGCGAGGTGATCGAGGACCGCTCGGTCGTGGTGGTGGACGACAGCCTGGTGCGGGGCACCACCAGCCGCGGGCTGGTGGCGATGATCCGCGCGGCGGGGGCCCGCGAGGTGCATCTGCGGCTCGCCTCCCCGCCGATCACGGGCCCCTGCCACTACGGCATCGACACCCCGACCCGCGAGGAGCTCATCGCCTCCACCCACTCCGTGGAGGAGATCCGCGCCTTCCTGGGGGTGGACTCGCTCGGCTACCTCTCCCTGAAGGGGATGCTCCGGGCCGCCGGCACCCGCAACCGGTTCTGCGACGCCTGCTTCTCCGGCCGCTACCCCGTGCCGGTGGAGGACGACCTGGTGCGGCTCCGTCACATTACCCCCATCGCCGCGGGAGCCCCATGAGCGACGCCCCCCAGCTGGTCTACTTCTTCGGACAGGGCCGGGCCGACGGCACGGCGGCGATGAAGGACCTGCTGGGCGGCAAGGGCGCGGGCCTGGCCGAGATGACCAACCTCGGCATCCCGGTGCCGCCCGGCTTCACCATCCCGGCCAACCTCTGCATCGCGTACCTGGAGTCGCGCCAGTTCCCGCCCCGGCTGGCGGGCCAGGTGGAGCAGGCGCTGCAGCGGCTGGAGACCGCCACCGGCCGGATCTTCGGCGCGGCGGACAACCCCCTGCTGGTGAGCGTCCGGTCGGGCGCTGCGCTCTCGATGCCCGGGATGATGAACACCATCCTCAACCTGGGGCTCAACGACACCACGGTGGAAGGACTGGCCCGGCGCTCGGGCAACCCGTCGTTCGCCTGGGACTCCTACCGCCGGTTCGTCCAGATGTACGGCCACGTGGTGTGCGGGGTGGACGGCGACGCGTTCGAGGCGCTGATCCAGGACCGGCTGGCGGCCTGCGGCGTGTCGCGGGACATCGACCTGCCGGTGGACGAGGTGCGGGCCCTGGTGGCCGGGTTCCGCGAGCTGATCGCGTCCCGCGGCACCTCGCCCTTCCCCGACCGGCCCATGGACCAGCTCTGGGGGGCCATCGCGGCGGTGTTCGAGAGCTGGCACACCCGCCGCGCCCGCGACTACCGGGAGCTGCACGGCATCCCGGACACCCTGGGGACCGCGGTCAACGTGATGGCGATGGTCTTCGGCAACTCGGGCGAGGACTCCGCCACCGGGGTGGCCTTCTCCCGGGACCCCTCCACGGGCGCCTCCGAGCTGTACGGCGAGTTCCTGGTCAACGCCCAGGGGGAGGACGTCGTCTCCGGCGCCCGTACGCCCCAGCCGCTCGCCGCGCTGGGCCAGGTGATGCCTGAGGCGTACCGCCAGCTGGGGCAGGTGGCGCACACCCTGGAGCGGCATTTCC
>JBFILX010000116.1:0-7107 GCA_041612035.1 Gemmatimonadales bacterium
AGCCATGGATAGCATGCGCTCTCCCCTCCTGCTCGCCATCCTGCTCGCCGGGCTGGTGGGCTACATCGGCTACACGGGCGAGGTGCTCAGCATGGCGGGCATCCCCGGGATGCAGCAGCGCACCGAGCAGGTGACCGCGGTCGAGGACTCGATCGCCGCCCTGCAGGCCGCGATCGACTCGGCCAAGCAGGAGCTCGCGCGGGGCAGCGTGGAGGACATCCGCCGCCGGGTCGAGCGCTACAAGGCCACCCTCGGCGTCCTGCGCGAGTTCGTCCCCGAGCAGAACGAGGTGCCGAACCTGCTGGACGACATCTCCACCCGGGCCAAGATCCGGGGGGTCAACCTGGCGGCCGTGGTGCCCCAGCCGGTCCTGGAGGGCCCGAGCCCCTTCGAGACCCACGCCTACGAAATGGCGGTGATCGGCCGGTACGACCAGATCGGGCGGTTCCTTTCCGACGTGGCCGGCCTTCGCCGGATCATCGTCCCTGCCGATCTGTCGCTGACCGCGGCCGACCCGACCCGGGCCCGGGCCCTGGGCGACAGCAGCGCCACCATGCTGGAGGCCCGGTTCCAGGTGCGGACCTACGTGAAGCCCGCGGGAGGCGGCGATGGCAACTAGCCTCCGCTGGATGGCGTGCGCGGCCGTGGTCCTGGCGGCCTGCGGCGGCGGGCTCGAGGACGAGGCGACTCCGGTGCCGGTCGGGGCCCGCGCGGCCGCCGCGGCGGCCGACTCCGTGAGCCAGGAGGACCGGCCGCTCGCCCGCGAGGTGTTCAGCTACACCGGCGGGGCCCGGGATCCGTTCGAGTCGGCCCTCACCGCGGCCAACCTGGGTCCGGAACTTGCCGATCTGACCCTCGTGGCGGTCTACCTCGACCTGCAGGACCCGCAGCGGGGGGTCGCGGTGCTCCGCGACCGGATCACCGGCCGGCGGTACACCGTGCACCAGGGCGACCGTCTGGGTCGGGCCCGGGTGGAGCTCATTCAGGAACGAACCGTGACATTTCGCGTTGATGACTTCGGCGTGGAGCGCCAGGAAGTTCTGTCGCTTCGCAAGGCGCAGGAGGACACCCCATGAAGCGATCGCACCGGTGGGCGCTCGCGGCCCTCGCCGCCGCGACCATCGTCCAGCCGCTCCCGGCCACCGCGCCCGCCAACGGCGAGGTGGTCGCGGTCAGCCTGCTCTCCGCCCCCGGTCGGGCCGAGCTGGTGATCGGCGTGCGCGGGACGGTGACGGTCCGGGACTTCACGCTCACCGGCCCGGCCCGGGTCGTGCTCGACCTGTCGGGGGCCACGCTGGCCACCCCGGGCGAGCCGATCTACGACGGCGTGGTCCGGGCCGGGATCCTCAACGTCCGGGTGCGGCAGAACAGCCCCACCGTGGTCCGCGTGGTACTGGAGCTCGACCGGCTCCGCGCCTATACGGTCGAGCAGGCCGGCGACGGGGTCCGGATCGTGTTCGGGGCCGACGAGGCCTTCCTCGCCTGGTCCACCGGCCTCCCGGTCCGGCCCGCTCCGGTGACGGCCGCGCCGTCGCCTGAGCCGGTGGCGGGTCCGGCCGCCGGCGCGACCTCCCTCCGGCTGCAGCAGCGCCAGGAGCCGCGGATCACTGTCAGCTGGGACAAGGCCGAGATCGCCGACGTGGTGGCGGGCTTCGCCGCGCTGAGCGGGCGGACCATCGTGCTGGGCAAGGGGGTGACCGGCACGGTCACCGCCGAGGTGCGCGACAAGCAGTGGTCCCACGCCTTCCAGGCGGTGCTCGCGGCCCAGGGACTGTCGGCCCAGGAGATGCCGGGCGGGATCATCCGGGTGGACGACCCCAAGGAGCTCGCGGCGCTGGATTCGCTGGAGCCGCTGGAGACCCGGGTGGTCCGCATCAACTACGCGCGGGCGGCCGAGATCGGCAACTCGATCAAGGGCCTGCTGACCAAGAACCGGGGTGAGGCGGCCACCGACACCGCGTCCAACTCGCTGATCCTCACCGACACCCGGAGCCGGATCGGGAGCATCGTCGACTTCGCCCGCGGGCTCGACATCCGGACCCCGCAGGTGTCGATCCAGGCCAAGATCATCTTCGTCGATCGCACCGACATCGAGCAGCTCGGGCTGCGCTACGACCTGGGCAGCAAGGACCAGTTCTTCAACAAGCTGGTCCAGCGGCCCGATCCGAACGGCCAGGCCGGCGACACGTTCGAGCCGTCGGTGAACGTCATCAACCTGGGCGGCAACGCGGTGTCGGCCATCGCCAACGCCGACGCGAGCATCTCCAGTGCGGCGCTCGACCTCGTGTTCTCCACCGCCCTGGGCGGCTTCACCCTCACCACCTTCCTGTCGGCCCTGGAGCAGGTGCAGCTGGCCGACGTGCAGGCCGAGCCGGTGATCACCACGCTCGACAACAAGGAAGCCGACATCCTGGTGGGTGAAGAGGTGCCGGTCCGGATCATCGACTACAGCACCGCGGGCGGCGGCGGCGCGCCCCGGGCCACGGTGCAGTTCAAGGAGACCGGCATCCGGCTGACGGTCACGCCGCACGTGACCAACAACCGGCAGATCCTGATGAACCTGAAGACCGAGCGGTCCCAGGTGCAGCCGCTCCCGGCGGCCGACCTCGGCTTCAGCATCGCCAAGCAGTCCACCCGGAACCAGCTCCTGGTCGCCGATGGCGAGACGGCCGTGATCGGCGGGCTCACCGTCACCACCGTGACCCGGACCCGGAACGGCATCCCGCTGCTCGGCAGCCTGCCGCTGATCGGAGGGCTGTTCAGCTTCACCAACAACACCGAGAACCGGAAGGACCTGATCATCCTGGTGACGCCGCGGATCGTGGACGACGGCGACCCGATGCCGGGCGGCTGATCGGCCCCGACCACGGTCCCGAGCCCGGCCCCGCGCCGGGCTCGTTATTTTGGAGCCCGGTCTCCCACGCGAAGGACGCCCGTGCGCCTGCGCTTCACCACCGCCGGGGAATCCCACGGCAAGGCCCTGATCACCATCGTGGAAGGGCTGCCCGCCGGGCTGCCCGTCAGCGCCGCCGCCGTGGACCGGGAACTCGCCCGCCGCATGCAGGGCTACGGCCGCGGGGCCCGGATGACCATCGAACAGGACGCGATCGAGTGGCTGGCCGGGGTGCGGGCGGGGGAGACCCTCGGCTCCCCGGTCGCGATGCGGATCGCCAACCGCGACTGGGCCAACTGGGAGGACGTGATGGCGGCGGAGGGGTCGGGGGAGACCCGTCGCCGCCGGGTCACCCGGCCCCGGCCGGGCCACGCCGACCTGGTCGGGGTGCTGAAGTACGACCGGCTCGACGCCCGCGACATCCTGGAACGGGCCAGCGCCCGCGAGACCGCCGCGCGCGTCGCGGCCGGGGCCCTCGCCCGCCGGCTGCTCGAGGAGTTCGACGTGCGGATCGGCAGCCACGTGGTCTCGATGGGCGGGATCCGTGCGTCCCGGCCCGATCCGTTCCCCGACCCGCTGAACGAGGCCGCCGACCGCTCCCCGGTCCGGATGCTCGACCCCGACGCGGAGGCCGAGGTGGTGCGGGCCGTGGACGCCGCCAAGCGCGACGGGGACACCCTGGGGGGCGAAATCGAGGTCGTGGCCGCCGGGCTGGTCATCGGGCTGGGGAGCCACGTGAGCTGGGACCGCAAGCTCGACGGGCGGCTGGCCGGGCTGCTGATGTCCATCCCGGCGGTGAAGGGGGTCGAAATCGGGCTCGGGTTCGAGGCGGCCCGCCGGCCCGGCTCCCGGGTGCACGACGCGATCGGGCAGGCCCCGGCCGGGCTGGCGGACGACCCCCGCGGGGGCTTCCGGCGAGCGAGCAACAACGCCGGCGGGCTGGAGGGCGGCATGACCACGGGAGAACCCCTGGTGGTGCGGGTGGCGATGAAACCGATCTCGACCCTCATGCGACCCCTCGACACGGTGGACCTGACCACCGCCGGCCCCGCCAAGGCCCAGAGCGAGCGCTCCGACGTGACGGCGGTGCCCGCCGCCGGCGTCATCGCGGAGGCGCTCACCGCGATCGTCCTGGCCGACGCGATGCTCGAGAAGTTCGCCGGGGATTCCCTGACGGAGATGCGTCGCAACTACGACGGGTACCTCGCGGCGCTGGGCCGGCGCTGGGCCGACCTCCGCGGCAGCGAGTGAGCGAGCCCCGCCACCTGGTGCTGGTCGGTCTCTCCGGCGCCGGGAAGTCGGTCGTCGGCCGGCGGGCCGCGGCGGCGCTGGGGTGCCGCTGCGTGGACGTGGACCAGGCGATCGAACTGCGCGAGGGGCAGACCATCGCCGAACTGTTCGCCGCCCGCGGCGTGGCCGCGTTCCGGGAACTCGAGCGGCAGCGGGTCCTGGAGGCGCTGCGGGCCGCGCCCGGGGTGATCGCGCCCGGCGCCGGGTGGGCCGCCCAGCCGGGCGCCCTGGAAGAGATCGGCGCCGGGCCCCTCCTCATCCACCTGAAGGTCTCGCCCGGGGTGGCCGCGGACCGCCTCGCGGGGACGGCCGCCGTTCGCCCCCTGCTGGGCCCCGATCCCCGGGCCGGGCTCGAGTCCCTCGCCGCGGAGCGCGCAGCGAGCTACCGGCGGGCCGAGGTGACGATCGAGACCGACGGCCGGCCCGAAGTCGACGTCGTCCGGGACGTGGTCGCCGCCGCCCGCCGCCTGGGAGGATGGTAGGCCGACCCTCCCTCCGGTATATCATCCGGACATGAACGCGCGCGCAGCGACGGTCGTGGGGGGTGGACTGGCCGGGACCGAGGCGGCCTGGGTGCTGGCCCATCGCGGGCACCAGGTCCGCCTGCACGAGATGCGCCCGCGGGTCCGTACCCCGGCGCACCAGACCGGTCGCCTGGCCGAGCTGGTCTGCAGCAATTCCTTCAAGTCCCTCGACGTCGGCAACGCGCACGGCCTCCTCAAGGCCGAGCTGCGCCGGCTCGGCAGCCTGCTGCTCGAGTGCGCCGACGAGGCCAGGGTCCCGGGGGGCACCGCCCTGGTGGTGGACCGGGAGGTCTTCTCGTCCCGGGCGGAGGAGCGGTTGCTGGCCCACCCCAAGGTGGAGCTGGTTCGGGAAGAGGTGGACGCGCTCCCCGAGCCTGGCATCGTCGCCACCGGGCCGCTCACCTCGGACCGGCTGGCCACGGCCATCGCCGAGCGGCTGGGGACCGGAGCGCTCGCCTTCTACGACGCCATCGCCCCGATCGTGGCCGACGAATCGCTCGACCACGACGTCCTCTATGCCCTCAGCCGCTACGGGAAGGGGGAGGGGACCGACTACCTCAACGCGCCGATGAGCGCTCCGGAGTACGAGGCCTTCGTGGATGCTCTCCTCGCGGGCGACCAGTACCGGGGACACGCGTTCGACGAGGTGCCCTATTTCGAGGGCTGTCTTCCGGTGGAGGAGATGGCTCAACGCGGTCGGGAGACCCTGCGGTTCGGTCCGATGAAGCCGGTGGGGCTTCCCGATCCGCGCACCGGCCGCGAGCCGCACGCCGTGGTCCAGCTGCGCCGGGAAGACCGGGCCGGCCAGATGTGGAACCTGGTGGGGTTCCAGACCCGGCTCCGGATCCCGGAACAGCAGCGCGTCTTCCGTTCCATTCCCGGCCTGGGCGAGGCGGAGTTCCTCCGGTACGGGAGCATCCACCGGAACTCCTACCTCAACAGCCCGGCCAGCCTGGGCCCCGGCCTGGCCACCCGCGACGGCGCGGGCGTCTTCTTCGCGGGCCAGATCACCGGGGTGGAGGGGTACACCGAATCGCTGGGCACCGGCATCCTGGCCGGCATCAACCTGGCCCGGCACCTGGAGGGCCGCGAGCCCGTCGTCCCGCCCCCCACCACCATGCTGGGGGCCCTGGTCCGCTACCTGCGCGAGGCCGACCCGGCCCATTTCCAGCCGATGAACGCCAACTTCGGCCTGCTCGACCCGCTCCCGGGCCGGGTGCGGAAGGCCGAGCGGCGGGCGGCGCTGGTGGCCCGGGCGCAGGCCGACTTCGAGGCCTGGGTGGCGGCGCTGTGACGTCCGGCAGACGGCGGGGGGGCCGGGTGCAGGAATTCCTGGAACACCTGGAGAAGGAGCGGGACCGGTCGCCCCACACCCTGGCCGCCTATCGCCGCGACCTCGAGGCCTTCTCGGCCTTCTGCGACCGGTTCTACCGGGGCGGCTGGGACTGGTCCACGGTCGACCGGCTGGGGCTGCGCGGCTTCCTGGGGGAACTGGAACGAGGGGGCCTCTCGCGGCGCAGCAGCGCCCGCGCGCTCTCCGCCATCCGCAGCTTCTATCGCTACCTGGGCGTCCACCACGACCTGAGCCACAACCCGGTCCGCGCGGTGCGGAGCCCCCGGCAGGGCAAGCGGCTGCCCGCCTATCTCATGCGCGACGAGATCGACCGGGTCTTTGCGACCGCGACCGCGGCGGCGGCGGAGGACGAGTTCGAGGCGGTGCGCGACCTAGCCATGCTGGAACTCTTCTATTCGAGCGGGCTGCGCCTGGCCGAGCTGCGCGGGCTCGACCTGCCGATGCTCGACCTCCTCGCCGACCAGGTCAAGGTCCGGGGCAAGGGCCGGAAGGAGCGGATCGTCCCGGTCGGATCCCGTGCGGTGACCGCGCTGCGCCGGTATCTCGCGGCCCGGGAGCCGTTCGCGGCGCGCCCGGGGGCCGAGCGGCAGGCGCTGTTCGTGAACCGGCGGGGTCGGCGCCTCGCGGCGAGCACGATCCAGCGGCGCATCCGGCAGCTGTTCACCGCCTCCGGGGTGGACGGTCGGCGGGTGCACTCGCTGCGCCACAGCTTCGCGACCCACCTGATGGATGCGGGCGCCGACCTCCGCAGCGTGCAGGAGATGCTGGGGCACGCCTCGCTCACCACCACCCAGGTGTACACCCACACCAGCGTGGAGCGGCTCAAGGAGGTCTATCGGGCCGCTCATCCCCGTGGTCGCTGACCCGTGGTGACCGGCGCCCACACCGGTCCGCGGGACGCTGTAGTGGTGGTGGCCCGCGGCAGCCCCGCGCGACGGGCTCGAGCGGACGATCGCGTGGTGCCGGGAGACCGAGGGTCGGTGAGTGCGGGCCGCCGTTATCTTCTCGGACGGACCGGGGAGGGTCCTTCCATGGCCATGCACGGC
>JBFILX010000117.1:0-7068 GCA_041612035.1 Gemmatimonadales bacterium
ACGCCCGCAACGAGGGGCAGGGCCGAAGAAAACATGGCTCTATCTCCACACGCGGCCCCGATCGCGCCGCGGTCATGGTCATCCCTCGCCGTCGGAGCCGGAGGCGGCCCCGCGCCGGGTGGAGGGCAAGGCACGCGTCAGCTCGGTGGCCAACACGTCCAGCCGGCGCGCCGCGTCGGCATCGCCGCGGCGCCCCTGGAACAGCTCGTCCGTCACCGCGAGGCCCGCGAGCAGGGCCGCCTTGTGGGCCTCCACGGTCGGCATGGAGGCCCGGATGCCCCGCAGCACCCGGTCGAAATGCGCGGCCACTTCGCGGGTGTACTCCGGGGGCAGTTCCGACCGGATGGTCAGTTCCTCGCCCCCGATTTCCAGCTTCACCGCGTGCCGGTCGGCCATCGGCTACTCCCGCGACTCGAGGAAGACCAGGCGGGAGCTGAGCCGCGCCAGCTGTTCCCGCGCCCCCGACACCCGGGAGCGGAGGTCCTGGTTCTCGCGCTCCAGGTCCACGATCCGCTGCCGCACCTGGAGCAGTTCCGGCCCCGCCAGGGTCCCGCCGCGCGAGCGCACCTCGGCCAGTTCCGCCTCGGCCCGCTGGCACCGCTTGCGCAGGGCGCCCACTTCTTCCAGGAGCTTCCGCACCAGCGGTTCCACCCGGTCGAGCGCGGGACGGTCAGGACGTTCGTAGGACGATGCCATGCTCCCGCTCCAGGGCGCCGCAGAGGCGGCGGATTGCGTCGTCGATTTCCGCGTCCCGCAGGGTGCGCTCGGGCGACCGGAACACCAGCCGGATCGCCAGGCTCCGGGCCCCCTCGGGGATGCCCCGGCCCCGGTACTCGTCCACCACCGCCAGGGACTCGAGCAGTTCGCCACCCGCCGTGCGGGCCGTGGCCAGCACCGCCCCGGCGGGGACGGCGTCCCGGACCACCAGCGCCAGGTCGCGCTCCGCGGACGGCGTCGCGGGATACGGGCGGAACACCAGGTCGGGCGTGGCCTCGGGATCCAGCCGGAGCTCGAGCCCGAAGAGCGGCGCGGCCCACTTCGGCGCGTCCGCCCGGACCGGCCCCGCATGCCCGATCGTCCGGCCGTCCGGCGTCACCACGTCCCAGCCGGACCCTGCAACTTGTACCCGCCCCGAGGGGTTCGCCAGTGAAACCGCGGTCTCCAGCAGCCCCTTGAGATCCCACGGGTCGAGGTCGGGCGCCCGGCCCGACCCGGTCCAGTGGCCCGGGTGCCGCCCGCCGGTCACCACCGCGGCCACGTGCGTCGCCTCCGCCGGCCGTGGCCGTCCGGCCACCGGCTCGAACACGGTGCCGACTTCGAAGAGCCGGACGTCGCGGGTGTGGGCGGCCCAGTTGCGCTCCGCCTCCCGGACCAGGCCCGGCAGGAGCCGGCGCCGGAGGTGGGCGTGATCGGCCGACAGCGGGTTGTGCAGCGCCACCGACCCCTCGGGGTCGGGCGGACCCAGGGGCAGGGTCACCGCTTCCAGCAGCCCTTCCGCCACCAGGCCCCGGCGGACGCGGTCGGCCGCGATCTCGCCCGGCGCGTCGGTGCGCAGGCCCGGACGGTAGGGCCGCAGGTCATCGGGGATCTTCTCGTACCCGAAGGTCCGCGCCACCTCCTCCACCAGGTCGATCTCGGCCGTCAGGTCGGGCCTCCACCCGGGGACCTCGACGGCCAGCCGGCCGTCGTCCGGCTTGGAGACCACCGTGGCCCCGATCGCCACCAGGGACTCCTCGATCACGCGGGGGGCGAGGTCGATCCCCAGCACCTGCGCGACGCGCCCGCGCCGCAGGAAGATGCGGGGGGGATGCCCCGCGTCGGGCCAGACGTCCACCGGCGCGGCCGCCAGGGTGCCCCCGGCGGTCCCCAGGATGATCGCCAGACAGCGCCGCACCGCCTCGGCGGTGTTCCACTTGTCCACGCCCCGCTCGAAGCGGTAGCTGGCGTCGGTGGAAAGGCCCAGGGCCCGGCGGCTGGCGCGCACCTGGCGCGGCTGGAACCACGCCCCTTCGAGGAAGAGGTCCCGGGTCTCGCCGTTCACCTCGGTGGCCTCTCCACCCATCACCCCCGCCACCCCGATGACGCCTTCGCCGTCGGCGATCACCAGGTGACCCGGCGCCAGGGCCCGGCGCTCGCCGTCGAGGGTCACCACCGACTCCCCCGCCCCGGCGCTCCGGGCCGCGACCAGGCCGCCCCGGAGGGTGGCGAGGTCGTAGGCGTGGAGCGGCTGGCCCAGTTCGAACATCACCCAGTTGGTGGCATCGACCACGTTGTTGATCGAGCGGAGACCCACGGCCGCGAGCCGGTGCCGTAGCCACGCCGGCGAGGGGCCCACCCGGACCCCGCGCACCACGGCCCCGATGAACCGGCCGCAGCCGGCCCCGGGCTCGATCGCCACCCGGATCCCGTCGGTGGTGCCCTCCGTCGCGTCGGTCCGCTCGAACCCGGGGAGGTCACCCGGGTCCAGGGGGAGCGCCGGCAGCCGGAACGGCACGCCGAGCGCGGCGGCGAGTTCCCGGGCGACGGCCTTGTGGCCGAGCAGGTCGGGCCGGTTCGGGGGCACGTCGAGCAGCAGCCGGTGGTCGTCGAGGGCCAGGGCGGCGAGGAACGGTTCCCCGGGGGTGAAGGGGCCGTCCAGGGCCAGGATGCCGTCATGGTCCTCGCCCAGGCCCAGCTCCCGCGCGCTGCACAGCATCCCGTGCGACGTCTCGCCCCGGATCTTGCGCTTCTCGATGCGGAGCCCGCCGGGCAGGCTGGCCCCCACCGGGGCGAACGGATACCAGCCGCCGGCCTCGACGTTCGGCGCACCGCACACGACCGCGCTGGGCTCGTCGGCCCCGTGGCTCACGGTGCAGAGCCGCAGCCGGTCCGCGTTGGGGTGGGGCCGGACCGCGTCCACCCGCGCCACCACGATGGCGGTCAGCTCCTGGTGGAGCGGCTCCACCGCGTCCACCGGGCCCACCAGCATGGCGAGCCGGTCGGCCAACTCGCGCGGGTCGAGGGCGCGGCCCAGGAAGGCCTCGAGCCAGCGGCGCGACAGGTTCACGCCGGAGCCCCCGCGAACTGGCCCAGGAACCGCATGTCCCCCTCGTAGAGGAGCCGGATGTCGGGGATCCCGTAGCGCACCATCGCCATTCGGGCGGGTCCCATCCCGAAGGCCCAGCCGGTATACCGCTCGGCGTCGACCCCGGCCTCGGTCAGGACGGCGGGGTGCACCATGCCGCACCCCAGGATCTCCATCCAGCCGGTCCCCTTGCAGGCCCCGCAGCCGGACCCGCCGCAGAGCCGGCACCGCACGTCCATTTCGGCCGACGGCTCGGTGAACGGGAAGAACGAGGGACGGAACCGCACCGCGGTGTCCGGCCCGAAGAACCGGCGCGCGAAGTGGGTGAGAGTGGCCTTCAGGTCCACGAACCCGATTCCCTCGTCCACCGCCAGGCCCTCGATCTGGGCGAAGGCGGGGGCGTGCGACGGGTCGAAGGGGTCGTTGCGGTAGACCATCCCCGGCATCACCACCCGGTAGGGCGGCGGCCCGTCCTGCATCACCCGGATCTGCACCGGCGAGGTGTGGGTCCGGAGCAGGAGCCGGTGGCCGCCTTCCTCCGCGGCCTGCCCCCGGGGCCCCGCCAGGTAGAGGGTGTCGTGCATGTCCATGGCGGGGTGGTCGGCCGGGAAGTTCAGGGCGAGGAAGTTGTACCACTCGTCCTCCGCCTCGGGCCCGATCGCCACCGCGAAGCCAAGGGTGCGGAAGATGTCCACGACCTGGTGCACCACCAGGGTGACCGGGTGCAGTCCCCCGAGCCACCGGTGCCGCGCCGGCATGGTCAGGTCGGTCCCGTCCGCGGCCCCGGCCTGGCCGGCCGCCAGGGCCGCCCGGCGCGCCTCGAACGCCGCCTCGAACCGGGCCTTGAGCGCGTTGACCGCGGCGCCGTAGTCCCGGCGTTCGTCCTCGGGCAGCTCGGGGATCCGCCGGAGCGCGGCGGTGAGCACCCCGCTCTTCCGGCCGAGCACCGCGATGGCCTCGGCCTCGAGCCCGGCGGCGTCGAGGGCGCCCACGCGCCCCAGCCGCGCCTCGAGGTCGTCCAGGGAGGGAATCTCGGTCATCGGGAGCGATGCCTTCCGACCGGCGGACCGGTCAAAACGGCGCAGGGCCGACCGCGCTGGCGGGCGACCCTACCGGACGGACCCCGATCCGGGCCGGTCGCCGGCCCGGAACTCAGGAGTGGGACTTCGCCAGTTCGGCGACGCGGGCGAAGGCCTCCGCGTCGTGCACGGCGAGGTCGGCCAGCATCTTCCGGTTGATCTCCACCCCGGCCTTGTTCAGTCCGGCGATCAGACGGCTGTACGACAGGTCGTGGACCCGCGCCGCCGCGTTGATCCGGGTGATCCACAGCCGCCGGAAGTCGCCCTTCTTCTTCCGCCGGTCGCGGTACGCATACCGCATGGCCCGCTCGGCGGTCTCCTTGGCGGCCTTGTACAGCTTGCTGCGCCCGCCGCGGGCGCCCTTGGCGCCCGCGACGATCTTCTTCTTGCGCGCGTGGTGCGCGACCCCGTTCTTCACGCGAGGCATGGTCGGTCTCCTTAGGCCTGGAGCAGGCGGATGGTCCGCGGGTAATCCGCCGAACTCACCAGGGCCGGCTTGCCGAGCTGGTTCTTCCGCTTCCGCGTCTTCTTGGTCAGGATGTGGCGCTTGTTGGCCTTGTTGCGCTTGATCTTCCCGGTTCCCGTCAGGGAGAAGCGCTTCATGGCCGCCCGCTTGGTCTTCATCTTCGGCATCGCGTAGATCCTTCCGTCCGATGGGCCCCGCGCCCTACTTGGGCGCGAGCACCATCACCATGGTTCGTCCTTCCACCTTCGCGTCGAACTCCACCTTCCCCACGTCGGAGAGGACTTCGCTCACCCGATCGAGCACCGCCCGCCCCAGGTCCATCCGGGTCACCTGCCGCCCCCGGAACATCATCGTCACCTTCACCTTGTTGCCTTCCTTCAGGAAATCACGGGCGTGGCGCGTCTTGAACTCGAAGTCGTGCTCGTCGATCCCGGGCCGGAACTTCACTTCCTTGATCTGGATGACGTGCTGCTTCTTCTTCGCGGCGCGGGCCGCCTTGGCCTCCTCGAACTTGAACTTCCCGTAGTCCATGATCTTGACGACGGGGGGCCGGGCCGTGGGGGCCACCTCCACCAGGTCGAGGCCCCGCTCCTCCGCCAGCGCCATCGCTTCGTCGATGGCCAGCACCCCGAGCTGCTCCCCCGAGTCGCTGATGACCCGGACCGGGCTGATCCGGATCTGGCGGTTCACACGCACTCGTTTTTCCCGTTCGTTGGTCGACAGTGGCAACCTCCCGTCTCAGGACGAAAAACACCCCGCGGGGCGGGGTGTTCCGGAACGGCCCGGCCGCGCCCTGGGGGGCGCGAGGGTCATCGCGAAACCCGTTCGCCCGGTTGCTGTTCCGGCTCGGGGTGGGGGGCGCTGGCCCCCGCTTCGACGGTGCGAACAATACCCGAAGCGCCCCCGCCGGTCAATCGGGCACCGTGGCCCAGCATTCGAGCTCGACCCGGGCCCCCAGGGCCAGGCCGGAGCCGGCAAAGGCGCTCCGGGCCGGCTTGGGACCCGGGAAGTAGGCGACGTACACCTCGTTGAGGGCGGGCCACTCCGCGATGTCCACCAGCATCACGGTGCACTTCACGACCCGGTCCATCGAGGAGCCGTAGCGCTCCAGCACCCGTCGGATGTTGTCCAGGGTCTGCCGGGCCTCGGGGCCGATCCCGCCGGGGACCAGCGCCCCGGTGCTGTCGGTGCCGATCTGGCCGGAAAGGTAGAGCATCGGGCCCACCCGCACCGCCTCGGAGAATGGCAGCGTCGAGCCCGGGTTCGACTGGAGGAACTCCACCTCGGGAGCGGGGGCGCGTTCGCCTGCGGGGGCGGTACAGGCCGAGGCCGCGAGGACGAGCAGGGCCGGCGTGACGGGCGAGCGGAGCATGGAACCTCCTCGGTGGAAGGCGGCGGGCGTCAGCCGGCGAGCCGGGCCATCCAGCCCGCGGCGACGTCGGCCAGCTCGTCGAGGACGTCCTCGTCGTTGCGGCCGGCGCGGCGGGGCATGTGGAATCCGTGGTCGGCGTCCTCGATCACGTGCAGGGTGACCCCGTCCAGCGGGGCGAGCACCGGGCGCAGCAGGTCGAGGTCGGCGAGCCGATCGCGGGTGCCCTGCAGGAACAGCATCGGCCGGTCCACCCGCGCGAGGTGCTCGGCCCGCCCGGTACCGGGCCGTCCGGCGGAGTGGAGGGGAAACCCCACGAACACGAGGCCGTGCACCCGCGGGAGGGGGCGCTCCGCGGCGGCCAGGGAGGTCATCCGGCCGCCCATCGACTTGCCGCCCGCGTACAGCGGCACGCCGGGGGCCAGCGCCGCGGCCGCCCCCACCGCTCCGCGCACCGTCGCGGTCAGCCGTGCCGGCGCGTCGGGCCGCCGCCGGCCCTCCTCCGCGTACGGGAACTGGAAGCGCAGGGTGGCGATCCGCCGGTTGGCGAGCCGGTCCGCCAGCGCCGACAGGAACGGGTGGTCCATCCCCGCCCCGGCGCCGTGGGCCAGGACCAGCAGGGCCCGCGCCGACTCGGGGAGGATCCCCACCGCCGAGACGGCGTCGTCCCGGCCCTCGGGGCTGAACCGGAGCGCTTCGACCGGGAACCCGGTCATGCGGTCTCCGGGGCGGTCAGGGCGTCGGCCAGGTCCACCTGGCGGTCGCCCGCCACCGCGCGCCCCCCCACCACCTGCGGGTCGTGTTCGAAGAGGAGCAGCCAGCGGCCCGCCACCGCCTCGTCGAGGAGGGCCCGCTTCGATTCCAGGGTGCGGAGCGGCTCCAGGTCGTATCCCATGATCCACGGGAGCGGGAGATGGGCGGCGGTGGGGATCACGTCGCCCAGGAAGACCGCCACGTCGCCGTCCGACCGGAGCACCACGCTCTGGTGGAACGGCACGTGGCCCGGCGTGCACCGCACCGCGACGCCCGGCAGGATCTCGACGTCGCCGTCGAGCAGCTCCCAGCGGCCCGCCGCGTCCACCGGTTCGTA
>JBFILX010000118.1:0-7052 GCA_041612035.1 Gemmatimonadales bacterium
CGGGTCCGGCGCCCCGGCGAGGCCGCCTGGCACGAGCCCGGCGACGAGCTGGCGCTCCCGGCCGGGCGCCACCGGCTGGAGGTGCACCTTTCGCTCCGGTCGAACACCCCGGTGGACCGGCTGGAACTCATCGGCAACGGCCGGACCCTGGCCTCCATCCCGCCGGCCGGCGAGCGCACCACGCGCGACACGGTGATCCGGGTGACGATGGACCGCAGCGGCTGGCTGCTGGTGCGCGCCGCCGGCGACCGGCCACGGGAGCCGATCCTCGACCTGTACCCCTACGCCACCACCAGCCCGGTCTACGTGTCGGTGGGCGGGGCGCCGGTGCGGTCGGCCCCCGACGCGGATTTCTTCATCGCGTGGATCGGGCGGGTGCGGGAGGAGGCGGCCCGGCACGAGGGGTGGAACACGCCCACCGAGCGAACCGAGGTCATGACCATGCTGGACGCGGCCCGGGCGGTCTTCGAGGGCCGGCGTCGGTAGAGGAGGAGAGGATGCGTCAGGTCTTCACGCTGGTCCCGGCGGACATCTCGCCGGCCTGGATGCTGTACGCGCTGGGCGTGCTGCTCGCCGTCTTCGTCGGGCTGCACCTGCTGATCGCGCGGCAGCCCAGGAACCTCCGGCTGGCCGTGTCGGACGCGGGGCTGGAGATCACCGGGGGCTGGTACGGCCGCACCATCCCGCTCGAGGCCCTCAGGGTGCCGGAGGGTCGGGAGATCAACCTCACCCACCAGACCGACTACCGGCCCCGCTGGCGCACCAACGGGATCGGAATGCCCGGGTATCGCGCCGGATGGTTCCGGCTGCGGAACGGGGAGAAGGCCCTGGCTTTCCTGACCGACGGCCGCCGGGCGGTGTACCTGCCCACCACCGAGGGCTACGTCGTGCTGGCCAGCGTGGCCGATCCGCGGGGCTTCCTGGAGGCGCTGGCCGGGGCGGCCAGCGGGGGGACGCCGGGCCCAGGCTCTTGACGAACGCGAGGCCGATTCGCACGGTGGAGAGGGCTTCCGAGACCGGTTCCGGTCTCGCGCTGGACCACCTCATCGTGGAGGGATCATGAGACGGTTCGTCCATGCAACAACCCTGGCCGCGGCCCTGCTGCTCGCGGCGGCCGCGACGGCCCATGCCCAGGCCCGGTTCTTCGTGGGCGCCGGGGCGTCCATCCCGGTCAGCGAGTACGGTGACCTCGCCGACACGGGCTGGATCACCTCCCTCGGTGTGGTCGGGGATCTCGGCGACCAGGGGGTCTTCGGGTTCTTCGAGGGGATGTATGGCCGCAACAGCCACTCGGGCGTCACCGGCAACGCCACCAATCTTTATGGCGGCGGCGGGGCGCTCGGCTACCGCTTCGGCGACGCGTCGAAGGCGGGGGTCTACGTCTACGGGAGCGCGGGCCTCCTGGTGAACAAGTTCAGCCCGAACGTCGGGTCCGGGACCTCGAAGACCCGGTTCGCGTTCGGTCCTGCGTTCGGAATCGACATCCCGCTCAACAAGGTGGCGCTGTGGATCGAGGGCCGGTACATCCACTCCAAGGACACCCGGTTCATCCCCATCATGGTGGGGCTGTCGTTCGGCGGCGGGAACTGAGTCGCTCGGCGTTTCGATGACCAACGGCGGCGGGGCCCACCGGCCCCGCCGCCGTTCACATCCGGGCGTCAGCGGAACAGGTGCTCGTAGCGCCGCTTGAACTCGGCCTTGCGGCGGGCGGGGTCGGTGGCGGTCAGCCCGGAGCAGCGGTGCTCGGCGTGGCTGTCCCACCCCTCGGGCCAGGACTGGAACACCAGCAGCCGGCAGGATGGGCACAGCACCCGGTGGCCCACCACCAGGTCGGCCGTGAGCTCGTCGGCGTTGGTGACGACCCCCCGGCTGTCGGTGCGGGGCAGCAGCGAGGCCTGGGGCGGCCCCAGCGGGATCCGCTCCCGGTCGATGAGGCCCTCCAGCGCGTAGGTCAGCACCGCGTGCACCTGGCCGGCCGACAGCCCCGGCCAGGCCAGCAGGAACGCCTCGACGTCCCCCCCGTCCCGCAGGTGGTCGAGCAGGGCCTGCACCGGGATCGACGTGTCGGCGAACACCGGCTGGCCCCCGTGGAGGTCCGGCGAGCGCCGGATCGGAGCGCGTTCTCGAGGCACCGGCTGAGAAGCTAGGACCCCTCCCGCGCCCCGGCAACGGGGTTGCCCGACCTCGTCGCGCGGGCCAGACTTCCGGCGTGCCGACCCTGCTCGACGATGCCCAGCTGCTGGACCGCCTGATCGCCTTCGACTCGGTGAGCCGGAACAGTACCGGGCCGATCATCGGCTTTCTCTGCGACTACCTCGACCGACCCGGGGTCACCGTCTGGCGGCACCCGTCCCCCGACGGAGAGAAGGCCAACCTGGTCGTGCGCGTCGGGCCCGAGCCCGGCCCGGACCGGGAGCGCGGGCTGACCCTGTGCGGCCACCTGGACGTGGTCCCGGCCGACGAGCCGGGCTGGACCAGCGACCCGTTCCGGCTCACGCGCCGCGGCGACCGCTTCGTGGGTCGCGGCACCGCCGACATGAAGGGATTCCTGGCCCTGGCCGCCAACCGACTCGCGGGGCTCGACCCCGACCGCCTCCGGGCCCCGCTCGCCCTGGTGTTCACCTATGACGAGGAGCTGGGCACCCTGGGCGCCCGGCACTTCGTGGAGACCTGGGACGGCATGGCGCGGCTGCCGCGCCGCACCCTGGTGGGCGAGCCGACCTCGCTCCGCGCCGTCCGCATGCACAAGGGGCACCTGAAGCTCCGCCTGGCGGTGCGCGGGGCCGGGGCCCACACCGGCTACCCCCACCTGGGCCACAGCGCCGTCGAGCCGGCGGCCCGGGCCATCGTGGCCCTGGCCGGCCTCCGGGAAACGCTGGAACGGGAACGCCCTTTCCACGCGGAGCAGTTCCCCGAGGTGCCGTACGTCGCGCTGACCGTCGCGCAGGTGTCGGGCGGCACCGCCATCAACGTCGTCCCCGAGGCGTGCGAGGTGCTGATCGGGGTCCGGGTGCTGCCCGGGATGGCGGGCGACGACCTGACGGAGCGGATCGCGGAGACGGTGGCGCCGGTCCTCGCGGGCGAGGACTACACGCTCGAGGTCACGGGCGACAGCCCGCCCTTCCTGCTGGACGACGCCCACCCGTTCCACCGCGAACTCGCCGACACGCTCCGACAGGCCGGGTCGCACAGCGTGTCGTTCGCCACCGACGCCGGGTGGCTCCAGGCCGCCGGCTTCGACTGCGTCATCATGGGGCCCGGCACGATCGAGGTGGCCCACAAGCCCGACGAGTCGCTCCCGGTGGACGAGTTCGTGCGGGCGGGGCACCTGCTGGACGACCTCCTGGCCCGCTACTGCCTGGAGGGCGGGTGAGCGGCCACCAGGTGGTCGAGGCCGACCTCACCTGGACCGGGCACCGGTTCGAGGCCGGGGTGCAGGTCGAGATCGACCTCGCCGGGCGCATCGCCCGGGTGGGCCGACTCGGCGCGCGCGCCCGCCGCTTGACGGACCGCGCCCTCCTTCCGGGGTTCGTGAACGCCCACTCCCACGCCTTCCAGCGCGGGCTTCGCGGACTGGGCGAGACGTTCCCGGCGGGCGCCGGCAGCTTCTGGACCTGGCGGGAGGCGATGTACGAGCTGGTGGAGCAGCTCACCCCGGACCGGTTCCTCGACCTCACCACCGCGGCCTTCCGGGAGATGCGCGCCGCCGGGGTGACCACCGTCGGGGAGTTCCACTACGTCCGCCACCTGGGCGACCTCGACTTCGAGCTGGACCGGCTGGTGATCGAGGCCGCCCGCGCGGTCGGCCTGCGGCTGGCCCTGCTGCCCACCTACTACCGCACCGGGGGCATCGGCCAGCCGCTGGGCCGGGGCCAGCGCCGCTTCAGCACGCCGACGCCGGAGGCCTACTGGCGCTCGCTCGATGCCCTGCAGGCCGAGGCCGGGGACCTGGTCACGGTGGGAGCCGTGGTGCACAGCCTGCGGGCCGCCGACCCCGGCGAGATCGCCGAGATTCATGCCGAATCGGTGCGGCGCGGGCTGGTCTTCCATATCCACGTGGAGGAGCAGCGCCGCGAGATCGAGGAGTGCCTCGCCGCCCACGGCGTCACCCCGATGCGCGCCCTGCTCGGGGCGATCGGCAGCGCGGCCAACGTCACCGCCATCCACTGCACCCACACCTCCGACCATGACCGCCTCGAGTTCCTCGATCGAGGGGGCCGGATCTGCTGCTGCCCCCTCACCGAGGGCAACCTGGGCGACGGCATCCCCGCGCTGGCCGGGGTCGCGATCGACCGGCTCTGCCTGGGCACCGACTCCAACGCGCGCATCGACCTGGTGGAGGAATGCCGCTGGCTGGAGTACGGCCAGCGGCTCGCCGGCGAGGCCCGCGGCATGGTGAAGGACGCCCACGGCTCGGTGGGCCCCGCCCTGCTCCGGATCGCCACGGCCGGCGGCGCGGAAGCCCTGGGTCTCGCCACCGGCCGGATCGCGCCGGGGTTCTGGGCCGACCTGCAGGCCCTCGACCTCACCGCCCCGGACCTGGCGGGCGCCGGGCCGGACGCGCTGGTGGACGCCTGGCTGTTCGGGGCCTCGGGCGCCCTCGTGGCGGAGACCTGCGTGGCCGGGCGGTGGGAGGCGCGGCGGCCATCGTGACCGGGTTCGGCTGCGAGAACGAGACCGGCGCCCTGCGCCGGGTCCTGCTGAAACATCCGCGGCGGGCCTTCCGCACCCAGGCCGCGCTGGCGGAGCAGTGGGAACCGCTGGGCTACACCGCCATGCCGGACCTCGACCTGGCGATCGAGCAGTTCGACGCCTTCGCCGGGATGCTCCGCGAGGCGGGAGCGGACCTCGAATGGCTGCCCGACACGGGCGACACCGGCCCCGACTCCCTCTACACCCACGACCCCATGGTCATGACCCCCGCCGGCGCGGTGCTGGGCCGCATGGGCAAGCGCGCCCGCGCCGCGGAGCCCGAGGCCGTCGGGGCCTGGCTCAGGGCGGAGGGCGTGCCGATCGTCGGGCGGGTCGAGCCGCCGGGAACCCTGGAGGGCGGCGACGTGGTCTGGCTCGACGCCCAGACGGCCGCGGTCGGCGAGGGCTACCGCACCAACGCGGCGGGGATCGCCCAGCTGGCCGCCTTCCTGGGCGACGGGGTCGAGGTGATCGCCGTGCCGCTGCCGCACTGGACCGGTCCGGGCGACTGCCTGCACCTCATGTCGCTCCTGAGTCCGGTGGACCACGACCTGGCGGTGGTCTACTCGCCGCTGCTTCCGGTGCCCTTCCGGAACCGGCTGCAGGACCGGGGTCTCGCCCTGGTCGAGGTGCCCCCGTCGGAGTGGGGCTCGATGGGATGCAACGTGCTGGCGACCGCGCCCCGGCGCTGTCTCATGCTGCAGGGGAACCCGATCACCCGGTCGCGCCTCGAGGGGGCCGGGGCGGCGGTGCGGGTGTACCGCGGGTCGGAGATCTCCCTCAAGGGCGGCGGGGGCCCGACCTGTCTCACCCGTCCGATCCTCAGAACCTGACCGCCCGGCCCCGGAGGTGTCCGTGACGCATCGCATCGCCCTGGCGATCATCCTGCTGGCCGGGACCGGCGCGGGACTGGCGGCCCAGCAGATCCGGGCCCGCGACCTGGGCATCCCGCTCCCGGGCACCCCGGGGCCGCTCAACGCCATCACCGACGTGGCCGGGGTGGAGGTGGGGCACGTGACCGTCATCCGCGGCGACGGGCCCCTGATGGTCGGCCAGGGGCCGGTGCGCACCGGGGTCACCGCCGTGCTGCCCCGGGGCCGGGCCTCGACCGACGACGTCTTCGCCGCCTGGTTCAGCCTCAACGGCAACGGCGAGATGACCGGCACCACCTGGGTCGAGGAGTCGGGGTTCCTGGGCGGCCCGGTCATGATCACCAACACCCACAGCGTGGGCGTCGTGCACGCGGCCGTGGTGGAGTGGGCCGTGCGGCGGGGGCAGGCCTTCGCCTGGTCGCTCCCGGTGGTGGCCGAGACCTGGGATGGCCCGCTCAACGACATCAACGGCTTCCACGTGACCCGCGAGCACGCCACCCAGGCGATCGAGAGCGCGCGGCCCGGCCCGGTCACGGAAGGCAGCGTGGGCGGGGGCACCGGGATGCGATGCCACGGCTTCAAGGGCGGGATCGGCACCGCCTCCCGGGTGGTCACGACGGCGGAAGACCGCTTCACCCTGGGCGTCCTGGTCCAGTGCAACTACGGCACCCGCCGGCAGCTCCGGATCGCGGGCATCCCGGCCGGCGAGGAGCTGGCCGAGCCCCGGGCCTGCTACCGGACCGCGTCGCCGCCCGACCAGCGCTACCCGGTGTGCGGCCAGCCCGGCGGCGAGGACGAACCCGGCGAGCTCGGCTCCATCATCATCGTGGTGGCCACCGACGCCCCCCTGCTCCCCCACCAGCTCAAGCGGGTGGCCCGCCGGGCCGCCCTGGGCGTGGGCCGCATGGGCGGCATCGGCGGCAACAGTTCGGGCGACATCTTTCTGACCTTCTCGACGGCCAATCCGGGCGCCGGCGGGCCGAGCGGGCTGGCGTCGCTGCGCATGCTCCCCAACGACGCCATCGACCCCCTCTTCGAGGCGACCATCGACGCCACCGAGGAGGCGATCCTCAACGCGCTGGTCGCCGCCCGCGACATGGTGGGGGCCAACGACCTGTTCATCCCCGCACTCCCGCACGACCGGGTGCGCGACCTGCTCCGCCGCTACGGCCGGCGCTGATCCTCGGGAGCTCCATGCGAACCGTCCTGCTCGTGCTCGTCACCCTCGGCACCGTCCTCCCCGGTTCCGCCACGGCCCAGACCATCGCCGACCGGTACCGGGCCCCGGCGGACCGCATCATCGCCGCCGCGCTCCGGGACAGCGCCGCCTGGGAACGACTGGCCGAACTGACCGACCGGTTCGGCCCGCGCCTCAGCGGGTCGGACGCGCTGGAGCGGGCCATCGACTGGATGCTCGCGCAGATGCGGGCCGATTCGCTCGATGGGGTCCGGGGCGAGCCGGTGATGGTGCCGCGCTGGGTCCGGGGC
>JBFILX010000119.1:0-6966 GCA_041612035.1 Gemmatimonadales bacterium
GCTGCCCCTGGTCCGACAGCGCGGCGTACAGGGCCAGCGGGTCGGGCGCCCCGCTCAGCCGCCGCACCAGCGGGAGGATTTCGCCCGCGGCCAGCCGGGGCCCGCTCACGAGAGCGTCTTCCCGGCTGCGGCCACGAAGGGGGCCAGCTCGCGCATCAGGGTGGCGAACTGGTCGGGGTAGAGCGACTGCCGCCCGTCGGAGAGCGCTTCCTCCGGGTTGCAGTGCACCTCGATCAGCAGCCCGTCGGCCCCGCATGCGGCGGCGGCCTTGGCCATCGGCCCCACCAGTTCCCGGATCCCGGTGCCGTGCGAGGGGTCGACCAGCACCGGCAGGTGGCTCTTCCGCTTGATGAGCGGCACGGCGTTGAGGTCGAGGGTGTTCCGGGTGGCGGTCTCGAAGGTCTGGATGCCGCGTTCGCACAGGATCACGTTCGGGTTGCCGGCGGCCAGGACGTACTCCGCGGCGAGCAGCAGGTCCTCGATGCGCGCGGCCATTCCACGCTTCAGGATCACCGGTTTCCGGCTCTCGCCCAGCGCGCTGAGCAGCCGGAAGTTCTGCATGTTGCGGGCGCCGCACTGGAAGGCGTCGGCGTATTCCTCCACCGTCTCCACGTCGGCCACCTCCACCACCTCGGTCACGGCGGGGAGCCCGGTCTCGCGGGCCACCTCGCGCAGGATCTCCAGCCCCTCGCGCCCCAGGCCCTGGAACGAGTAGGGACTGGTGCGGGGCTTGTAGGCGCCGCCCCGGAGCGCGCTGGCCCCGGCGGCCTTCACCACCCGGGCCGTCTCCGTCATCTGCTCCCGGGTCTCCACCGCGCAGGGCCCGGCGATGACCGTGAACCCGGCCCCGCCCACCATCGACCGGCCCAGGGGGACGATGGTGTCGTGGGGGTGCATCTCGCGGCTCACCAGCTTGTAGGGCGCGAGGACCCGCTGCACCGTCTCCACCATCGGGTGGTTCTCCAGGTGCAGGCGGTCGATCACCCGCTCGTCCCCGATGGCGCCCAGCACCACCCGCTCGGTGCCCGGCATGTAGAGGGGGCGGAGGCCGAGCGAGGCGATCTTCTCCATCAGCTCGTCGGCGTTTTCCTTGGTGGCTTCCGGCTTGAGAACGATGATCACGGTAGTGGTCCGGGAACGGTCAGGCTGAAAAAGGACAGTGCCCACAGCGTCGGACGCGGTGGGCACTGGGTGGTCGCTTCGGTCGCTCGATCAGCCGACTAGGTACACCGGGCCCTGCCGCGGGGGGAGTCGCGCCAGGACCACCAGATCGAGGAAACACGAACCGGGTTCACGCCAGTACATAAGCCCCGGCCGGGCCGGGGTGTCAAGCGAGCCCCCGGCGGCCCCCGGTCGCCCCGGCCAGGGCCCCGAAGAACCGGTCCAGGTCGGCCTCGTCGTTGTAGACGTGGGGGGTGACCCGCAGGGCGTTCCCACGCACGCTCACGAACACCCCCGCATCGGCCAGCCGGCCCCCCAGGCCCTCCGGGAGCCCCCCGGGGGCCCGGAGCCCCAGGTAGTGCCCGGCCCGGCGGTCGGCCGGCACCGCCCGGAGCCCGAACCCCTCCGCCCGCTCCGCGACGGTCCGCGCCAGGGCCGACACGGTGTCGTAGAGCGCCGGGACCCCCCACGCCACGAGCTGCCGCAGGGCTACGACCGCCGCCGGGAGCAGCGCGAAGTTGCTCGGTTCCCCCACGTCGAAGCGCCGGGCCCCGGGCTGGTACTGGTCACGGTAGCGGACCAGGGCCGTGAAGTCCTCCGAGCCCTCGCGGGCGATCCAGTTGTGCTCGATCGGCCGTCCCCCGTGCCAGCGGGGGTCCACGTACAGGAACCCGATGCTGTAGGGGCCCAGCAGCCACTTGTAGGCCGCGGCGGCCAGGAAGTCGGGACGCACGCGCGCCAGATCGAACGGCATGACGCCCAGCGACTGGGTGGCGTCCACCGCCAGGGCGGCGCCCACCTCCCGCAGGCGGTCGCCGATCGCCGCCAGGTCGAGCAGGGCGCCGTCGGTCCAGTGGCAGACCGGCAGGGCGGCGAGGGCGGTGCGGTCGTCGATAGCGGCCAGGACCGCGGAGGTCCAGTCGTCGTCCGCGGGGCGGGGCACCATGACCACCTCCGCGCCCACCTCGCGGGCCCGTTCCCGCCAGGTGTAGATGACCGAGGGGAACCCCTCCTCCAGCATCACCACGCGCTGGCCCCGCGCCAGCGGGAGGTTCCGGGCCGCGACCGCCAGCCCGTAGCTCACCGACGGCACCAGCGCGACGTCGGCGGCGGTGGAGCCCAGCACCTCGGCGAAGGCGCCCCGGGCCTCGTCCATCCAGCGGAAGAAGTCGGGCGGGGAGAGATGCCAGGGGTGGGCCTTGCGGCGGAGCGCCTGGTCGCCGGCCTCGACCGAGGCCCGGAGCAGGGGCGACATGTACCCGCAGTTGAAGTAGGCCACCTCGCGCGGGATGTCGAAGAGGTGCCGCTGGCACGGGAGCCGGCTGGGGGTCACCCGGTCACCACCCCGCGGCCGCTCCGTCCCGCCGCGGGTCGGCCACGCCCACCAGGCGGCCGTTCGGCGCCACGAACACCGCGTGCACCCCGCCGAACATCAGGTCGGCCGTGCGGGTGACCGGCAGGAAGCCGCGGTCGCGGAGCGCGGCGTACACTCCGGGCGCGAACCCCGGCTCCACCTCGACCTCCGCCACCCCGGCCCGGGCGGGCTGCACCCGCGGTGCGGCGATCGCCACCCAGGGGTCCTCGCCCAGGGCCAGCATCCGGAAGGTGACCTGGGTGACCGAGGTGGGGATGTACTGCGAGCCCGCCGCCCCGATCACCAGGCGCGGGTCGTCACCCGCGAGCACCACGGTGGGGGCGATGGTCGAGCTGCCGTACCGCGAGGGGCCCCGGGTCTCGCGGTCGAAGTTGTTGGCCCCGGAGTTCAGGAAGTAGCCGTTGACGTACACCCCCGAGCCGAACAGCACCCCCACCGTGAAGGTCACCGCCACGGCGGTACGGTCGGCGTCCACCACGCTGAAGTGGCTGGTGTGCGAGGCCGCCTCCTCGCCCTCGGGAGTCACGGCCATGCCCGCGGCGCGCTCGGGCCCGTGACGGCTGGGGCCCCAGTCGCCCAGCCGGTCGCAGGCCCCGCCGGCCGGCCGCGCGTCCTGCGGCCACGGATTGCCCGCCGCCAGGGGCGCGGTGGGTGCCGCGTCCACTCCACCCACCCGCTCCGCGGCGAACGCCGGCGACGCCATCCCCCGCGCGGGAACCCCGTAGTGCGCCGGGTCTCCCCGGTACACCCGCCGGTCGGTATCGGCCACCCGCATCGCCCCGACGGCCGCGAGCACCGTGCGCGGGTCGTGGGTCGGAGATCCCAGGGTGTCGGCACGGACCCCGGCCAGCAGGTTGAGCGCCTCCAGCACCGTCACCCCGCCCAGGGCGGGCGGCGCGCCCAGCACGGTGTAGCCGAGCCATGGCGTGCAGAGCGGCCGGCCCCATTCCGTGCGGTAGCCGCTCCAGTCGTCCAGTGTGACGGCGCTCCCCATGCGACGGAGCATGGCGACCGCGCGCTCCGCCTGCGTCCCGTCGTAGAACGCCTCGGGGCCCCGCTCGGCGATCGCCTCGATGGTGCGTGCCAGCTCGGTCTGCACCAGCCGGTCGCCGGCCCGCACCGCGGCGCCGCCCGGCAGGAAGAGCCGGGCCGCGGCGCTGTCGGCGGCGAGCCTGGCTTTGGCCGACTCGGTGGTGCGCGCGAGCAGGGGAGACACCACGAAGCCGTCGCGGGCCAGCCGGATGGCGGGCGCCAGCACCGCGGCGCGTGGCAGGCGGCCCCAGCGCTCGTGTGCCTCGAGCATCCCGGCCACCGTGCCCGGCACCCCGGCCGCCCGTGCGTTGATCGGCTGACGGGCGGCGGCGGTGTCCACCCGCTCCCAGTCGGGGTCGCTCCCGGTGCGGGCGTAGAAGTTGACCGCGTGGGCCTCGCGCTGGGGTCGCCGCCAGATCACCATCCCGCCCGCGCCGCCCAGCCCGGTCTGCGAGGGGTCCACCACCGACAGGGCGAACGCCACCGCCACCGCGGCGTCCACCGCGTTGCCGCCGGCGCGGAGGACCTCGAGTCCCGCCGCGGCCGCGTCGGGGTGGGAGGCCGACACCATCCCGCGCTGTCCTTCGACCCGCTTGTCGAACGCGGGCGCGGGCGCGGTGGCCGGAGCCGGGGCGCAGGCCAGGGCCAGCGCCACCAGGGGGAGGCGGAGGGTGAGGGGGCCGTACGCGTGGGCCGGTCGCATGGTCGCGGAAACCGGGTTGGTCAGAAGCGCGCGTCGAGGAGCGATACCCGGATGCCGGGGGCCCAGAGCTTTCGCGCCCCGTCCGGAGTGGGCACCAGGGTGGGAACCGGGGCAGGGAGCCCGAACCGCACCCCGTCGCCGAACTGGACCAGCGCACCGCTGGGGTGGGACCGGGTCGTGACCTGCCGCGACGGGTTCGGCGTGTTGCGGGTGAGGATGGTCCCGGTCACCAGTCCGACCGTCACCCCGGCACTCAGGATGCCGAACGCCGCCTGGGTGTCCTCGCCGGTGACGAGGAGGAGCACGCCCAGCCCCGCCACGCCGCCCGCGGCGCCGGCGGCGCTGATGGTCCGGATCCGCTCGGGAGGCGGGTTCCAGCCGCGCGCGGCCGGAATGGCGGCGAGCAGGCCCAGGTTGCCGCCGATCAGCGTGGCCGCGACCACCCAGTCCTCCTCGGCGTCCAGGATCATCGCCGCGGCGAGCCCGTACCAGCTTCCCCAGCCCGCGCTGTTGGAGATGAGCGTGGCGGTGGTCTCGGTCACCGGCCGGGACGCGACCGCGAGCCCCACGCCCAGTCCGGTGAGCCCGCCCAGGATTCCGGCCACCCAGGGGGCGGTGTCGGACTCGAGGTCGTAGCAGAACGAGTCGACGCACTCGGTGCGGTTGCCGATCTCGAATACCGCCCGCCAGCCGATCGCCTGCCAGGTGCCCCACAGACTGCCGAACTCGATGAGCCCGGCCTGCCCCTCGGTGAGGGGTCGGCTGGCGGCGTACGCCCGCGAGGCGAAGAACCCGGTGGGGGCTCCGACCAGGAGGCCCACCCCGTACGGGGCGTCGGAGTCGGCGCCCAGCGCGGCGGGGACCGCGATCCCGAGGAAGGTCCCGTAGAAGGTGTGGTAGGCGATGAACCCGGTGCGGGAGAGCCCCCGGATGGCGGGCTCCCCCGCCGCGGTCGTCGCGGCGCGCGCCTCGGCGGCCGCCGGCGTGTCGCCGAAGCGGTCGAGCAGGAACCGGTACACCTCGCGCGCCAGGTCGCCGGCACCCTCCGCGTCGAGCACCCGGGCCGAGCGAAGCAGCGCGCTGGCGCTGTCCGTCCTGGACATCTGGGCCGCGACCGGACGGACGGGGCCCAGCGTGCCGGCGAGGACGAGGGCGAGGAGGACGAGGCGATTCCGCATTGGGACCGGGAGGGGTCTGGAGGATGGAGATGGAGCGGACGGGATTCGAACCCGTGACCCCCTGCTTGCAAAGCAGGTGCTCTCCCAGCTGAGCTACCGCCCCCGGACGGGTGATAAGGTAACGCCCCGGGGCCCTGAACACCCCTTCACGGTCGGCCCCCTCGCTTGCGGCCTCCGAGCCGTCCCGCGCAGGTTGCGGGCATGGCCGCCTCCGCGTTCGCCGGGCTCCATGCGGTCCGCGACGACTTCCGGGCGCCGGCCCGGGCGGAGCGGCTGGCGCTGCTCGCCCGGACGGCCCGCCGCAGGCTCCGGAGCGCACGCGCGCTCGAGCGGTACCACGACGATCTCCTCTTCCTCTGCGCCTTTCCCCCTGACCCTGCCACCCGCGACGGGGCCCGGGCCGAGCTCGACCGCTTCGGCCGCCGGGTCGCGCAGGCGCGCTCGCGCGATGCGCTCGAACTGACCGGCATCACGGGCAGCACCACCCGGGCGGTGCTCGCCGCGCCCGTCGTCTGCCGGCTGGTGGCGAGGTACCCCGGGGAGCTGGACCTGGACTGGAGCGGGATCCGGCCCGCGGAGCGGGTCGACCCGCTCATCCGCCGGTCGCTCCTCCGGTCCGAAGAGGAAGCGTTCGACGGCGGCGATCTCTCGACCCGGCAGTGGCTCCGGCGTGCCCGGGGCGCCTCGGGCCTGAACGACCTGGAGTGGCTGGTGGCCCAGCGACCCCGGTCGGGCGCCGCGCGTCGGGAGTGGGACCGCGCCTTCGACGCGCTGGAGCTGCCGGTGCGGTGGCGGCTTCGGGGCTCGGCCGGGAGCGTCACCGCGCTCCGGTGGGACGCCGCACCGGCGGCCTTCCGCTCGGGCTTCCGTCGCACCCCGGGCCGATCCGCGCTGGCTCGGTCGCTGGAGCAGATCGTCCTGCTGGCGCCCGACCGGGCCGACGAGGCGATCGCCGTGGCCACCGCCGCCCTGGCCGCGCGGGGCAGGGAGGTGCACGCCATCACCCACGCCAACCGGGACGAGGTGTACCTGGCGGATCTGGGGGAAGGGGTCTCCGTGCTCGTCCTCGGGGCCGCTCCCGGCGCCCGCATGGCGATCGAGTCCACCTACGGTTACCTCCTGCTCGCCAACGGGATCCCGATCGGGTACGGCGGGGTCACCCCGGTCGCGTGGCAGGCCAACACCGGCCTCAACGTCTTCCCCGCGTTCCGCGGATCCGAGGCGGGCGCCGTCTTCAGTCTGGCACTGCGGGCCTTCGCCACGCTGTTCGGCGTCACCCGGTTCCTGGTGAACCCGGTGCAGTTCGGCGAGGACAACGCGGAGGCGATCGCGAGCGGCGCCTTCTGGTTCTACTGGCGGCTGGGCTTCCGCCCCGTGGACCCGGCGGCGCGCCGGCTCGCGGTGGCGGAGCAACGGCGTCGGAAGGCCCGTCCCTCGTACCGGAGCACGCCGGCCACGCTCCGGCGGCTGGCCGCGGGCGACCTGGTGCTCGCGCGGCCGGGGTCGGCCGGCCACCC
>JBFILX010000120.1:0-6884 GCA_041612035.1 Gemmatimonadales bacterium
AAGGGCCGGGTCGAGTACGTGCCGCCGGGGAGCGACGTCGAGGAGGCGATGGAGGCGGTGCTCTGCCGGCTCGACGCCCCGGCCCTGCTCAATCCGCGGATCGTGCGCGCGCCGGTGGAGCTGGTGGACGTCACCCCCGCCACCCTGCCGGACCTCTTCTTCGGCGAAGACCTGGTCATCCTGGGCCGCTATCGCGGGACCGGGAGCGGCGAGGTGGTGGTCGAGGGCTGGCGGGGGGGCGTCCGGGAGCGGTTCGTCACCCGCGCGACGTTCCCCGCCCGGTCGGCGGATCACGCGTATCTGCCGCCGCTCTGGGCCGCGCGCCGCGTCGGCGACCTGACGCGACAGATCCGGCTCGAGGGGGCCACCCCCACCCTGGTGGCCCAGGTGCGTGAACTCGGCCTCCGCTACGGGATCCTCACCGAGTACACCAGCTACCTGGTGCTCGAACCGGGCACGGAGCCCGAGGCGCTCGGCCTCCGCCAGGCTGCAGCCCCCCGTCCCGAGGAGCAGACCGGTCGGGTGGCCTTCGAGCGGGCCCGCGACAGCCGCGCCCTGGGCGAGGCCAAGAGCCTGGCCGCCGCGGAGGACCTCGCGGCCCGCCGCGACCTGCCGGACGCCCGGACCGACCGCGAGACCCGGCGCGCGGGTCAGCGTCTCTTCACCCTGCGGGCCGGCGTCTGGACGGACATCGCCCACCGCGATAGCCTCCCGGTCGTGACCGTGGCCCCGTTCTCCCCCGCCTACTTCGACCTGACCCGCGCCCTGCCCGAGCTGGTGCCGGCGCTGGGACTGGAGGGCGACATCCTGGTGGCCGGCCGGCGTACCAGCATCCGGTTCGGGCCGGGCGGGCTGACCCGCTGGGGCCCCGGCGCGCTGGACCGCGTGGTGACGGCCTTCCGCGGCGCATGAGCCAGTTCCTGGCCGACCTGTTCGCCCAGTATCACGAGTCGCTCGTGCGGGTGGTCTACCGCCGCACGGGCGACCGTGACCGCGCCGAGGACATCGCCCAGGAGGTCTTTGCCCGGGCGGCAGCGGCGCGGCCCAGGAACCCGCGGCCCTGGCTCTTCGCGGTCGCGCTCAACCTGGTGCGGGAGGAGGGCCGCACCGCCGCCCGGCGCGGCAGGCTGCTCGAGCTCTACCGGGCCGAGGGCCCGTCCCACACCGCGCCCCCGGACGCGGGGCTGGAGCGTGAGGAGCGGGCCACCCGGGTGCGGGCCGCGCTGGACACGCTCACCGGGCGCGACCGCGAGGCCCTGCTTCTGAAGGCGGAGGGATTCAGTTACGACGAGATCGCGCGCGCGCTGGGGCTGGCGCGGGGCGCGGTCGGCACCACCCTGGCCCGGGCCCGGAAGCGACTGGTCGAGGCGTATCGAACGGACGAGGAGCGACAGCATGCAGCATCCTGACGACGGCACCCTGCACGCCCTGCTGGACGGGGAGATTCCCTCCGGTGAGCTCCCGGCGGTGCAGGCGCACCTCGACCGCTGCGACGCGTGCCGGGCCCGGCTGGACGAGGCCCGGGCGTTCGCCGCGGAGGCGGACGGCCTGATCGTCGCCATCGAGGTCCCCGACGCGCCTGGGGTCGCCGCGCGAGCGGCCGCCCCCCGGCCCACGGCCAGGCCCGTCCGCTCCCTGGCCTGGGCCGCGAGCCTGGTCGCCGCCGTGGCCCTGGGATGGGCGGCCCGGGGTCTCCGGGTCGCGCCCGCCGATCCGGCGTCGAGCACGGTCCAGCTGGCCGTGGAGGATGCGGTGCCGCCCGCCCCCGCCTCGCGGCCGGCGGAACAGGCGCCTCCCGCGGGCGCCCCGCCGACCGGGCCGGTCCCCGAGGCGGCGGCGACCCGCGCGCCGGCGGCCTCACCGGCACCGGTGGCCCGTGACGACCGGGCCCCGAGCGACGCCGCCGGGGGCCGGCTCCCTGGTCCGGCGGGTACCACGGCGGAGCGGGAGACGGCGGCCACGCCACCCGCGGTCGTTTCGACCCGGCAGGCGCTCGCGGCGGAGCCGGAGCCCGCCGGGGCGGTCCCGCTTCGGGCCCGGGCTGCCGCGGTGGAGGAGGCGAAGGCGCTCGAGCGCCGGGAGGCGGCGGACGCGGACGCGGCCTTCGGCCCGGTCACCCTGGAGGAGGCGGTGCGCCGGCTGGGCGGGACGATCCGCCTGGTGGACGGGCTCCTGCCCCGCCGGGTGGAGGCGATGGGGCCGGTGGTCCGGGTGCGGTATCCGGCGGCGGGGGGTGACCTGGTGCTGGAGCTTCGGCGGGAGGGCGATACGCTGCGGGCGACCCTGACCGGGCCGCCCACGATCGGCGCCGATTCCCTGGCCCGCCTGCGGGAGCGGATCCGCTGAGCCCTACATGTTGTCGATCAGGGCCGTCGCGAACTCGCTGGTCTTCACTTCGCGGGCGCCCTCCATGAGGCGGGCGAAGTCGTAGGTGACGGTCTTCTGCCCGATGGTGCGGTTGAGCCCCGCGACGATCCGGTCGGCGGCGTCCGTCCAGCCCAGGTAGCGGAACATCATCTCGCCGCTCAGGATCACGGAACCCGGGTTCACCTTGTCCAGCCCGGCGTACTTGGGCGCGGTCCCGTGGGTGGCCTCGAAGATGGCATGGCCGGTCTGGTAGTTGATGTTCGCGCCGGGTGCGATGCCGATGCCGCCCACCTGGGCCGCGAGGGCATCGGAGATGTAGTCGCCGTTGAGGTTCATGGTGGCGATCACGTCGTACTCCGCCGGCCGGGTCAGGATCTGCTGCAGGAAGGCGTCGGCGATGACGTCCTTCACGATCAGTCCGTCCGGCAGCCGGCACCAGGGCCCGCCGTCGATCTCGGTGGCGCCGTATTCCTCCTGCGCCAGCTCGTACCCCCAGTCGCGGAACCCGCCCTCGGTGAACTTCATGATGTTGCCCTTGTGCACCAGGGTCACCGAGCGGCGGCCCTGGGCCAGGGCATAGTCGATGGCGGCCCGGATCAGGCGCTTCGATCCCTCCTCGGAGACGGGCTTGATCCCGATCGAGCTGGTCTCGGGGAACCGGATCGTGGTGGCCCCCATCTGCTCCCGCAGGAAGGCGACCACCTGGCGGGCCTCGAGTGTGCCCGCCCGGTACTCGATGCCGGCGTAGATGTCCTCGGTGTTCTCCCGGAAGATCACCATGTCGACCTCGTCGGGCCGCCGCACCGGCGACGGCACGCCCTCGAACCAGCGTACCGGCCGGACGCAGGCGTACAGGTCGAGCTTCTGGCGGAGGGCCACGTTCAGGGACCGGATCCCGCCCCCGACCGGGGTGGTGAGCGGCCCCTTGATCGCGACCAGGTGGTGGTCGATCGCGCGAAGGGTGTCCTCGGGAAGCCAGCTGTCCACCGCGTGCTTCGACTTCTCGCCGGCCAGCACCTCGAACCAGACGATCCGGCGCCGGGCGCCGTAGGCCCGCTCCACCGCCGCGTCGAACACCCGGCGGGAGGCCGCCCAGATGTCGGGGCCGGTCCCGTCGCCCTCGATGAACGGGATCACCGGCGTGTCCGGCACGCGGAGGGCGGTGCCCTCCATGGTGATGAGATCGCCTTCGGGGGGAGCGCTGAGCTGGTCGTACACCGGTGCGGACATCGGAAGACCTCGGCGGGGTGAAAGAGGCTCGCGGGCCGACGGGCCCTGCGCGCCGGAAATCTAACCGGCCGGCGCGGTCTCCACCGCGGCGATGGTGATGGCGATCGCCACCTCGTCGCCCAGCACCACGCCCCCGCCTTCCACCAGCCGGTTCCAGGTGAGGCCGTAGTCGAGCCGGTTGATCGTGGTGGCGGCGCTGAACCCGATCCGGCGGCGGCCCGGCTCCCCCACGACCCCCTCGTACGACCCGTCCAGCACCACCGGGCGGGTGATGCCCCGGATGGTCAGATCGCCCTCCACCGTCATCCGCTCCCCCGTCACCGTCACCTGCCGGCTGACGAAGGCGATCGTGGGGTAGGTCTCGACCTCGAAGAAGTTGGCGGACCGGAGGTCGTTGTCTCGCCGGTCGTTCCGGGTGGAGATGCTGGCGGCCTGGATCGTCACCTCGACCGATCCGCCGGCCAGGTCGTCGGGGTTCACCGCGAGGACGCCGCTCCAGTCGAGGAACGTCCCCGGCACCCGGCTGACCAGGTGGCGGATCCGGAACATCAGCTCGGAGTGGGTGACGTCGACGCGCCACTGTGCCCGCCCGTCGGGGGCCGGCGCCGCGGCGGGGGTGGGGGACTGCGCCGCCGCGGGGGGCGCGGCGGCGAAGGCGATCAGGGCGAGGGCACGCAGCACGGTCCGATCCGGGTTGGGGGGTCGCCAGACCATACGCGGCACCCCGCCCGGACGTTGCGGCCCGGCCTCAGGGCCGCTCGATCGGCACCCCCACCGAGTTGCCCCACTCGGTCCAGCTGCCGTCGTAGTTCCGCACCCGCTTGAAGCCGAGCAGGTAGGTGAGCACGAACCAGGTGTGGGAGGACCGCTCCCCGATGCGGCAGTAGGCGATGGTGTCGGCATCGGGCCGCAGCCCCTGCTCCTCCAGGTAGATGGCCCGCAGGTCCTCCGCCGACTTGAAGACGTGGGTCTCGGGGTACACCGCCCGGCCCCACGGGACGTTCCGGGCCCCCGGAATGTGGCCGCCCCGCACGGCCCCCTCGTTGGGGTAGTCGGGCATGTGGAGACGCTCGCCCCGGAACTCCTCGGGACTCCGCACGTCCACCAGCTTGCCCCCCACCTTCAGATGGGCCATGACGTCGTCCCGGAAGGCCCGGATGCGGCTGTCGTTGCGGGGCTTCAGGGTGATGTCCCCGGGCGGGTAGGCCGGCCGGTCCGTGACCAGGGGGCGGCCCTGTTTCTCCCAGAGCAGCCGGCCGCCGTCCATGATCTTCATGTTCTCCACCCCGAACAGCCGGAGCACCCAGAAGGCGTAGCAGGCCCACCAGTTGTTGCGATCGCCGTAGAAGACCAGCGTCGTGCCGCTGCCGATGCCCTTGGCGCGGAGCAGGCCCTGCATCCGCTCGTGGTCGAGGTAGTCGCGGATGACCGGGTCGTTCAGGTCCTCGATCCAGTCGATCTTCACGGCGCCGGGGATGTGCCCGGTATCGTAGAGCAGAAGGTCTTCGTCCGACTCGATGATCCGGATCTTGGGGTCGTTCAGGTGGGCGGCGACCCAGTCGGTACTGACCAGGACATCGGGGGTGACGTACCCGCGGTCGCGGATCGGGGTGATCGGGGGAAGGGTGGCGGTGGCCATGGCGGATCCTCCAACGGAGTGCAGGCCGGGAATTACCGGCCCGTTCGTCGGGTTGTCAAGCGCCGTGGCTGCCCAGCAGGTCCTCCAGCACCTTGTCCACGACCTCGGAGACCTTGCCGTCGACGATGCTCGCCAGGACGTCCGCCGCTTCCAGGGCGATGCTGTCGGGGTGGCGCCGGTCCCGTTCGAACCGCACGATGTGCCCCAGCAGGATGGCGGCCTCGTGGGCGCCGTCCCCCTCGCCCTCCTCGTCCGCGTCCGGCTCCTCGCCGCGGTAGCCCCGGTCGAAGTCGGAGGAGGGCACGCTCGCGGCCCAGGGCTCGTCGTCCTCGCCCTCGTCGTCGTCCTCGGCGGCGTCGCTCAGGTCCACGATGGCGAAGAGCCGGCACTGGAGCCCGGGCGGGGCCTCCTGGGCGGCCAGCACGAGCTTGGCTGGTGTGGCGAAGACCTCGTGTTCCACCAGGAAGGTCACCATCTCCGGGTCCACCACGCTGCGGGCCACCAGGCGCCCGGCCAGCCGCGTGCCCATGCACACCATGCCGGCAGGCGTGCGCTCGTCCTCCAGCACGACCACTTCGAGCGCCAGCGGCTCGTCGGCCACCACCAGCGCCACCCGCGGGGGAGGAGAGGACTCGGTCATGCCGGGAATGTAGTGGTATACTCGGTGCGCATGAGACCCGCCGCCGCGACGGCCCCGTCCACTCCCCACGTCCCGGCGGAATTCCGGGCCCTCGGGGCCGCGCTCGTGCTGACCGCCGGGGGGCTCGGGGTGGTGCTGGCGGGCACCCCGTCGCCGGTGTTCGACCTGGAGCGGTACACCGTCCCGAAGGCCCTGGCGCTGCACCTGACCGCGCTGGCCGCCCTGGCCCTGCTGCTGCCACGCTGGCGCACCCTCCGCCTGGGGATGGTGGACCTGCTGCTCGCGGCCGCGCTCGTCTGGTCGGCCGTGTCGGCGCTGTTCGCCGTCAATCGCTGGCTCGCCCTCCACGCCCTGGGCCTGTCGGCCTCCGCCCTGGCGGTCTACGCCCTCGCCCGGTCCATCGCGGGGCGCCCGGCGGCAGCGCTGGCCCTCACCGGGATCGGGCTGGCCGCCACGGTGGCCGCGGCCACCGGACTCGCGCAGGCCTACGTCGGCGAGTGGACTCTGTTCGCCTCGGAGCGCACGCCGGGCGGCACCTTCGGCAACCGGAATTTCCTGGCGCACTTCACGGTGATCGCCCTGCCCCTCCTGGGCCTCCTCACGGTCCGGGCCCGCCGCCGGGCGGGGATGATCGCCGGGGCGGTCGGCGTGGGGCTCGCGGTGGCGATCCTGGTGCTCACCCGGTCGCGGGCCGCGTGGCTGGCCGGGCTCCTGAGTCTGGCGGTCATGGCCCTGCTGGCCGCGCGGGCCAGGCCGTGGCGCTGGACCCTCCCTCCGGGCGGCGTGGCGGCGGTCATCGCGGCCCTCGCCCTCGGCGCCGGCGCCGCCCTGCTGCTGCCGAACCGGCTCCGGTGGGCCTCGGACTCGCCCTACCGGGACTCGCTCGGCGGCCTGGTGAACTACCGTGAGGGCAGCGGCCGCGGCCGGCTGGTGCAGTACCGGAACTCGCTCTCCCTCGTGGCGGCGGACCCGCTGCTCGGCGTGGGACCCGGCAACTGGTTCGTGCAC
>JBFILX010000121.1:0-6823 GCA_041612035.1 Gemmatimonadales bacterium
CCATCATCGGCTTCATTCGACTCTCGAGCATCTGCCGCTGGGCCTCGGGCATGCTGGCCAGCTGCTGCTCCATCTGCTGGAGCCGCTCCCGGGCCTGCTTCATCTGCTCTTCCCGTTCGGGGTCACCCCCCGTCATTGCCTGGCGCAGCCCGGATACCGTGACCGTCCGCCGGAAGGGCTCATACATCCCCTCCACCCGCCGGTAGTCCTGCAGCCGGGCATCCACCACCAGCGGGGAGACCTCGCCCTCGATCTCCACCGTGCCTTCGAGGACCATCCGGCGGGTCACATACTCGTCGTCATCGATCCAGAGGGTGAGCTTCCGCAGGGTGAACTCCTCCCCGCCGGTCGAGGCCGCAAAGAGGTCGAGGCCCGCCAGGCCGTCGGCCTCGAGCTTGTGGGCGGGTTCCCCATCCACGGCCTCGACCCCCAGCAGCTGTGCCCGCTCGCGCACCGCCCGGAACATCCGGCCCTCATCGGGGGCGCTGCCCCCGAGACTCTGGGCGCCGCCGCCTGGCACGCCCCCCATGGCCGTCGAGATCCGGGTCGGAACGAAGACCGGCTCGCCATCCACCATCTGCTTCTCGTAGTGCAGGGTCACCTCTACTCCGTTCGTGCTCTGCACCAGGGTGTAGTTGTCCACGTGGCCCGTGCTCTGGCGACGCTGCTCCTGCGCGGCCTCCAGGATCCGCTGGGCCTCCGGGTCCGGGGCCGGGGCCTGCCCGGCGGCGGGGATGGTCGGTCCGGCCGCCAGGGCGACGGCCCACCCGATGACCATCGGCCACCGCCAGCGATTCCGTGTCTGCTGCATCACGTCCTCCTCCCTTCGGGTGCCGCGCCGTGTGCCGGGCTTACGCATCGAGCTTCACCAGTTCCACCCGGCGATTGTTCTGCCGCCCCTCGGGCGTGTCGTTGCGGTCCACCGGCCTGGTCTCGCCGAGCCCACGAGCCTCGAGCCGGCTGCCGGCGATGCCGTGCTCTTGGATCAGGAACCGGCGCACCGCCTCCGCCCGCCGCTCGGACAGGTCCTGGTTGTGGGCGTCATCCCCGGTGTCGTCGGTGTGTCCTTCGATCGCGATCCGCAGCGCCGGGTGGTCCCGCAGCATCTTCCCGATCTCCGAGAGGGTGGGCGTGGACTCCGGCCGGATGCGGTTGCTGTTCACGTCGAAGAGGATCCCGCGGGTGGTGACCCGCCCGTCGGCCGCCAGCTTGTCGTACAGATCGGCGCCCCCACCAGCCAGCCGGATCGGGCCCACGTACATCGGCAGGTCCTCCTTCGCATCCGCGATCAGGAACCACACCCTGGTCGACCGCCCGAGATCCACCTGGGGCACGTTGGAGACGCGCTTCTCGCCCACGTAGACCTTCACGTGCCGGCCGTCGGCCATGAGCCGGATGGTGGCCGGCCCGTTCCGGATCTTCCCGGTGATCTGGGCCAGGGAGGTCGGACTGTCCTCCTGGAAGTCGTGGATCCCGGTGTTCCGTTCGTCGATCTGGAGGTGGGGGCGCTGATACCACCCTACCTGCCGGGGCGCGACCCGTCGCCGCCCCTCCACCTGGAAGAGGACCCGCATCCACTGGTTGCCGTGACTCCAGGACACCGGGAACTCGAGGGTGAACCGCTCGGGGAGGACCTGGGCCAGCTCGATGGCGAACGCGGACCCCGAGGTCGCCCGCAGCCAGGGGACGTCCCCCACCGTGACGATCTCCATGTTTCCGGTGACGAACTGGAGCCGCCGCGGGAAGTCCCCGACCCGGTCGGCGGTGTAGTCCTCGGCGAAGAGGACCTTGTCGCCCGGCACGAAGTCGTAGTTGGCCCAGACCCCGGCCCCGGGCCGCTCGACCGCCGCCTTGGCCGCGTCGTGATCGCCGATCGGATTGCCCGAGTCGTCGATGATGACCTCGCCGTCGTCGTCGGTGAACACCACGGGATGGCCTTCGTCCTGCGCCTCCTTGATGCAGGCCGGATCGTCCAGCGCGCAGCGCACGGCGTCCCGGACCATCCGGTCGACCTGGCTTTCCAGCTCGCTCTGGGCCGCCTCCTCGGCCGCCCGCCGGAGCCGCCGGAGCACCTGGCCGTCGGCGGTGAACATGGCCCCGTCCAGGGTGATCATGCCTAGCGCCAGAACCACGATCGCCACGATCCGTCCAGTCATGGTGCGCCACTCCTTCCGCGGGATCTCCGCGATTCCGGGGGAGAACCCCCCGACGGCCTCCGCTGGGGGTTCAGCCATCTGAGGAGTGAGGCGGATTCGCGCCCGACACTCCGCCATCGGCGGCGAGGGGCACCCTAGCGGGCCCCGATCGCGCGGCGTATTGTCCGAAGTCCTTTCCCCGCACGGTCGACATGCCTCCCACCCCCCCTGTGGGCCCCACCCCCGGGGCCCCGCACGAGATCACCCGGCTGCTCGAGGCCTGGAGCGATGGGGACGACCAGGCCTTCGACGCCGTCATCGAGGTGACTTACGGGGAGCTGCGCCGGATCGCGCACCACCAGCTTCAGGGCGAACGCCGCGACCACACGCTCAGCACCGAGGCCCTGGTCCACGAGGCGTACCTGCGCCTGGTCGATCGCTCCGGCGACGGCTGGCGGAATCGCGCCCAGTTCTACGCCGTGGCTTCACGGGCGATGCGCCGCGTCCTGGTGGACTACGCCCGCCGGCGCAAAGCGGAGAAGCGCGGCGGCGCGCGGGTGCGGGTGAGCTGGAGCGGCGGATTCGCGGTGACCGAGGGTGACCTCGATGAGTTGCTGACCATCGATGACGCCCTGACATCGTTGGGCGCCCGGGACGCGCGGCTGCGGCAGGTCGTGGAGTGCCGGTTCTTCGGCGGGATGACCGTGCAGCAGACCGCCGAGGCCCTGGAGGTCTCCAAGCGCTCGGTCGAGCGGGACTGGACCCGGGCCCGTACCTACCTCTATCGGGCCCTGGGCGCGGGCCCCACGCCACCCCACCTCGAGCCGGAGGCCGGCCCAGCAGGCGTGCCGCCCGCGTAATCCCGCAGGACGACGGGGAGTCTATGGACCGGGCCCGTGCTCCAGATCGATGGCACCAGATCGACCGGCTGTTCTCAGCCGCTCTGGATCGTCCCGAGGCCCAGCGGGTCGCGTTCGTGACCGCGGCGTGCGGCGGGGATCTCGAGCTGCGGGGCGCCGTCCTGGAACTGCTCGAGGCCAGCCCGCAGGCCGAGCGGTACTGGGAGGGCGCCCGGGCCCGCCTGATCCGCAGCCTGTGGACCGGGTTCGCGGACGAAGAGGCCGCGGGTCCCGGGGGACCTCAGGGTGATCGGCTCGGGCCGTACCGGCTCCTCGACCCCATCGCCCGGGGTGGCATGGGGACGGTGTACCTGGCCGCCCGGGCCGATGGCCGGTTCGAGCAGCGCCTGGCCGTCAAGGTGCTGCGCAAGGGCCTGGACACCGAGGACGTGGTGGCGCGCTTCCTCGCGGAGCGCCGCATCCTGGCTTCATTGGAGCACCCGAACATCGCCCGGCTGCTCGATGGCGGGGAGACGCCCGATGGCCGGCCGTACCTGGCGATGGAGTACGTGGAGGGGCGGCCCATCACCGAGTACTGCGATGCGGTCCGGATGCCGCTGCCGGCCCGGCTGGTCCTCTTCGAATCCGTGTGTCGGACCGTGCATCACGCCCATCAGCACCTCGTGGTCCACCGGGATCTCAAACCGTCGAACATCCTGGTGACCCCCACGGGGCAGGTGAAACTCCTCGATTTCGGCATCGCCAAACTGCTCGATCCACAGGACCCCGATACGCCGGCGGGGCCCACCCGGACCGGGGTGCGCCTGATGACCCCGAGGTACGCCAGCCCCGAGCAGGTGCTCGGCAAGCGGGTGACCACGGCGTCCGACGTCTACCAACTCGGGCTGCTGCTGTACGAGTTGGTCGCCGGCCGCCCGCCCTACCCGGAGCAGGAGCTCTCGCGGGCCGAACTCGAACGCCTGATCTCGGAGGTCGAGCCTCCGCCTCCCTCGGAGGTCGTCGATGCCTCCACCGCGCACCTCCGACGACTCGATCTCCGGGGGCTCAGGCGCTCCCTGGGAGGCGATCTGGATCGCATCACCCAGATGGCGCTCCGCAAGGAGCCGGAGCGACGCTACTCATCGGCCGAACAGCTGCTGGAGGACGTCCGGCGCTTCCGCCACGGGCTGCCGGTACAGGCCACGGCCGACACGCGCAGCTACCGCGCCGCGAAGTTCCTGCGCCGGCACCAGTTCGGGGTCGCGGCCGCGACGGCCGGGGTCCTGTTCCTGGCTGGCTACGCGCTGACGGTGACCGAGCAGAGCCGCACGATCCGGTCGGCACGGGATCAGGCCGCGCTCGAGGCGCGAAAGGCGGAGCAGGTGACCGCCTTCATGGTGGACCTGTTCGGTGGAGCCAACCCGGATGTGACCGGCGGCCGGGATGTCACGGTGCGCGAGTTGCTTGACCTCGGTGCCCAGCGGGCCGGGGCCGAACTCAGCGACCAGCCGGCCGTGCGGTCGGCCATGCTGTCGGCGATCGGCCAGAGCTACGCCCAGCTGGGCCGTTACGACGCCGCCCAGCCGCTGCTGGAGATCGCCCTGGCGGAACGCCGCCTGGCCCACGGACCGATCCACGAGGCGGTCGCCCGGGATCTCTGGATGCTGGCCGGTGTGGTCGCCAAGAGCGACCTGGATACCGGCATCGCGCTGTACGGCGACGCCCTGCGGGTGGCAGAGGCCGGGGTCGGGCCGGACCATCCGCTGGTCGGGCGCATCCTGGCAGACTACGGGGAACGGATCTCGCTTGCCCGGCCCGGGGACTCGCTGTCGATTGCGCTGCGGGAACGAGCGGTGGCGATCCTGCGAGCCGCGCCGGGGGACGTGCGCGAGGACCTGGCGCACGCCCTCTCCGTCTCCGCCTACGGTGCGCCCCCGGCCGTCGCCCTCCCCCGCATCCGGGAGGCGCTCGCCCTCCGGCGCGCGCTGTACGGCGAGCAGCACACGACGGTGGCGGCCAGTCTCAACGACCTGGCCCTGGCGACCGAGCCCGTTGACCCGCTGGCCGCCGATTCCCTGATGACGAAGTCGATCGAGATCGCCGTCGCCATCCTGGGGAAGCGGCATGCCACCACGCTCAACAGCATGAACAGCCTCGCGGCCCTGCGCCGGACCCGAGGGGCCTACGAACTCGCCGAACCGATCTACCGTGAGGTCCTGGCCCTCCGCGAAGAACTCTACCCCGACCAGCGGCTCCTCCTCGCCTATTCGCAATACGGCCTGGGACTGGTCCTCGCCGAACAGGACAAGGGCGCCGACGCGGAGACCTACCTGCGCCTGGCACTCGGCAACCTCGAGCGCGAGTTGGCAGCCGACTCGCCCCTGCTGGCGCTCACCCGGCTGGCGCTGGGCCACGCCCTGGCCTCACAGGGCCGCTACCAGGATGCGGAACGCCTGCTGGTTTCCGCCAATGACGCCATTCAGGCTTCCGGCCTGCCGGCCCTGGACAAGGCCCGGGCCCTGCAGCGCGTCGTCCGTCTCTACCTGGCATGGAGCCGGCCGGACCGGGCGGAACCGTATCAGGAACAGCTGCGGCAACTGGTCGAAGCCGAGTCCCTGTCCGGGCTCGACCGAGGGACGGGGGACGATTCGGGGCCCCAGCCGCCCCGCGACCGCTCCTGAACGATTGCCCCTCCGCCGACCGCCTGGCGGAGCACGGCGCCCGTTTCCGCCTTTCCCAACTGTGAGACGCCGACGGGACGGTAGCCACGTTCACCGAGGAGTTTACTGATGGGAAAGCTCAGCGCAGTGATTCTGGCAGGGATGCTGATGGTCGGATGCGGGGGAAATCCGGATGGTCAGGGCACCGCCCTCGACGAGGAGCCGCCCTCGACCGCGGCGGCAACGGCGGACGCGGCCGGCGATTCCGATCTCTCGAAGCCCCGGGTCGCCAGCCGCTACCAGGGGTCCATTGACCGGGCCTGGCAGGCCGCGGTGAATGGCGAGAATCCGGCCGGCCGCTGTGCCGCCCTCAAGGGCAGCACCCTGCTCGTCTTCCGGGGCGATGACGACGAGGCCAAACAGGGCGCGCGGGAGGCGGTGGAGGCCTGCAGCGTGACGGTATCCGCCCGGTATTTCCTCACGTACATCGAGGAGATCATCGAGGGCGAGCGCACCTGCCGGGACCTTCTGACCGAAACCGCGGTAAACATCGGCGCGATGATCACCACGGTGGGGGAGGAAAGTGACGCTGTCAGGAAGGCCCGCCGGGCGCGCCTGCTCGACGCGATTGCACCGCAGGTGCGGGAGGTCTGCCCCGAATTGGCCCGGGCCATCCTGTAGCCGGGGCACAGCCCGACCCGCACAGGTCAGCCTGCAGGGGAGGTCCGTTCCCCGCCTGTGAGGCTCCCCGGACGATGGCGTGGACCTGCATCACGGGAGCCCGCGCCGACCCAGGTAGCGCTTCTTCACCTTGGCCACGACGGTGTAGGCCGGGTCCACGATGTTGGCCACCGTGCTCTCTGCCACCTGGCCCAGCAGGGCGTACGCATCCCACCGCTCGAACCCCCACTCTTCTTCCATCCACTCGATCAGCTCCACGTGCGCCAGCCGGAAGGCGTCGATCAGGGGCCGGGCGCTCCCGGCCACCATGACGTACTCGTCGTCCTCCAGGCGGGGCCAGTCGATGGTGCGGCCCCTGATGAGATCCAGCTCCAGGATGACGTCCATGCTGGTCTCGAGCCCGGTGCCCGCCACCTCGCCTTCGCCCTGCCGGGCATGGCCGTCGCCGAAGTAGAAGTAGGCGCCGTCGTGGAAGATCGGCAGGTAGACGGTGGTGCCCTCCCGCACC